>JAQYVP010000144.1 GCA_030145485.1 Chromatiales bacterium | reverse complement strand
CTGATTGGATTCGGCGGCGTTCGCGCTCTTTTCAGAGAGAACGCCGCTCAACAAAACTTTCATCAAACGCTCATTATTCATGAGAGACGCTCCTCGATCTTTTTCAGTGCAGCAGAAGTGATGACAATCTTGTCAAATGCGATAAGGCTTGCCGGATCGATATCACTGCTGTCACGAACATCGATATTATAGAGATTGCGTGATGCCAGAATCAGGTTTTCATCGAGGTCTTCCACAATAATCAGGGCATCCTTGACTTCCAGCTGCTTCAGTTTGCCGGTAATCTCTTTGGTCTTTGGCGCTTCGACTGCAAACTCCTCAACAACCAGCAGGCGTTCCTGACGCACCAGTTCAGAGAGAATTGAGCGGATAGCTCCGCTATACATTTTACGGTTCACTTTTTGTGAAAAGTCACGTGGCGTTGCAGCAAAAGTGACGCCGCCTGAGCGCCAGATCGGACTGCTGGAAGTTCCGGCGCGTGCACGGCCCGTGCCCTTTTGACGCCACGGCTTGATGCCGCCGCCTCTTACCTGGGCGCGCGTCTTTTGCGCCTTGGTGCCGGAACGCGCGCCATTATAGTAGGCTTTGACAACCTGGTGAACCAGCGCCTCGTTATATTTAACGTCGAACACCTGTTCCGAGACATCAATTGAACTACCGTTTTGTACTGTCAGGTTCATCATCATCAACCTTTGCGTTTTATTTTAACCGCAGGCGTGATAACCACATCACCGCCTTTGGAACCTGGAACAGCGCCCTTCACCAGAAGCAGGTTTCTCTCTGCATCGACACGCACGATCTCAAGATTCTGCACGGTACGCTTCACATTACCCATGTGACCAGCCATCTTCTTTCCCTTGAAGACACGGCCGGGAGTCTGGCACTGGCCAATTGAACCCGGGGCGCGATGAGACAATGAGTTACCATGTGTTGCACGCTGCATTGCAAAATTGTGGCGCTTGACGACACCGGCAAAACCGGCGCCCTTGCTGGTTCCCTGCACGTCAACGATCTGCCCCTCTTCAAACAGAGCGACTGTAATCTCGCTGCCCACTTCAGGAATTTCACCTTCGTGCTCATCGAGACGGAATTCGCACAGGCTGGTTCCAGCTTCGACACCTGCTTTCGCATGATGACCTGCAGTCGGCTTGTTGACATGTGATGCCTTGCGGCTGCCTACAGCAACCTGAACCGCAGCATATCCGTCAGCCTCTGCGGTACGCACCAGCGCAACGCGATTGGGAGTTGCCTCGATCACAGTGACCGGTATGGAGACGCCATCTTCTGTGAAGATACGGCTCATGCCAGCTTTACGTCCTACGATACCCATTGTCATGATCACTCTCCCTAGTTCAGCTTGATCTGGACATCGACGCCGGCGGCCAGATCCAGCTTCATCAAAGAATCCACGGTCTTGTCACTTGGATCAAGGATCTCAAGCAGGCGTTTGTGGGTGCGAATTTCATACTGATCACGCGCATCCTTATTGACATGCGGTGAAACCAGTATCGTATAACGCTCTTTTTTGGTCGGCAGTGGAATTGGTCCCCTGACGACCGAGCCGGTGCGTTTTGCTGTTTCCACGATTTCGCGAGCTGATTGATCAATCAAACGATGATCAAACGACTTCAAGCGAATGCGGATTTTTTGACCTGTTGGCATGACTCTTTACTCGATGATTTTGGAAACAACACCGGCGCCGACGGTACGGCCGCCTTCGCGAATCGCGAAACGCAGCCCCTCTTCCATCGCAATCGGGTTGATCATGGTTACTGTCATTTTGACATTATCGCCCGGCATTACCATCTCTACCCCTTCCGGCAATTCACAGGCTCCTGTGATATCCGTGGTGCGAAAATAGAACTGCGGACGATAGTTGTTGAAGAACGGCGTATGACGTCCGCCTTCATCTTTGCTCAGTACATAGACTTCACACTCGAACATGGTGTGCGGGGTGATGCTTCCCGGCTTCGCCAGCACCTGGCCGCGCTCCACTTCGTCACGCTTGGTGCCGCGCAGCAGTACGCCGACGTTGTCGCCTGCGCGACCTTCGTCCAGCAGCTTGCGGAACATCTCAACACCGGTACAGGTGGTGGTGGTGGTATCCTTAACACCGACGATCTCGATCTCTTCACCCACCTTGACGACGCCGCGCTCGATACGGCCCGTAACAACAGTGCCGCGTCCGGAGATCGAGAAGACATCCTCGATCGGCATCAGGAATGGCTGGTCGATGGCGCGCTCTGGCACTGGAATATAGTCATCCAGTGCTTCCACCAGCTTGACGATGGAGGGCTCGCCGATATCCGAGGTATCTCCTTCCAGCGCTTTCAGCGCCGATCCGATGATGACCGGGGTGTCGTCACCGGGGAATTCATAGTCGTCCAGCAGTTCGCGGATCTCCATCTCCACCAGCTCCAGCAGCTCGTCATCATCGACCATGTCCGCCTTGTTCATGTAGACCACGATGTAGGGAACGCCAACCTGGCGTGACAGCAGGATATGCTCACGCGTTTGCGGCATTGGGCCGTCGGCTGCAGAGACTACCAGAATGGCGCCGTCCATCTGCGCCGCACCGGTGATCATGTTCTTCACATAATCAGCGCGGCCTGGGCAGTCAACGTGTGCATAGTGACGATTGGTCGACTCATATTCGACGTGCGAGGTGGCGATGGTGATGCCGCGCTCGCGCTCTTCCGGGGCATTGTCGATCTGGTCGAATGCCTTGGTTTCACCGCCGAACTGCTTTGCGCAAACCATGGTCAGGGCCGCTGTCAGCGTCGTTTTACCGTGGTCAACGTGGCCAATCGTACCGACGTTTACGTGCGGTTTTGTACGTTCAAATTTTTCTTTAGACATCACGCGTCTCCGGTTAACTTAACTAAAAACAATATCAAAAACAACCCGTGCAGCCTGCACGCGTCAACCTCTTATTTCACACAAAAATTACGGTGTGAAAATATTCTCAGCCTGACCAACAACCTGATTTACAAGACTGTTATTGCATATGGAGCCCAGAAGCAGATTCGAACTGCCGACCTCACCCTTACCAAGGGTGTGCTCTACCAACTGAGCTATCTGGGCGCAATTTTTCAGGATCAAGAAAGAGCGAGGAGATCTCAACTCAAACCTCTTTCCCATCAAACTGGAGCGGGTGATGGGAATCGAACCCACGTATTCAGCTTGGAAGGCTGAAGTTCTACCATTAAACTACACCCGCAGATTTCGCGGCCCTCACAACAGCCATTTTATCACACAACCCATTGAAAAAGTGGGTAAAAAATAACGACAAAAGACCCTTGACCAGAATCACTCATGGTAAAATCCGATGACCAAAGGCATAAAATCTGGTGGAGGGGGGAGGATTTGAACCTCCGAAGGCTGAGCCGTCAGATTTACAGTCTGATCCCTTTGACCACTCGGGAACCCCTCCAAAAACGAAGCGCGTATTTTGCTACAAGTCAAGAGTAGTGTCAACAAGCAGTGTGAATTATTCTTATATAAAGGGGGTTTTCTGTGATTATCCAGCAAATTCAAGATTTTTCCCTTCGCTCGAAATGACATCTGTTTTTGCACGGGTTTATTGAGAAATCAGGAGTTGGCATCATCTTACCTCCGTAATCGGAAACGCCTGCCCACCTGGACTGACGGCAGGATATTGAGCACGATTAAACTCTTTTTCTGCAATTTCGGGAACAACGTCATCAACATAGTCAGCAAGTTCCGTAGTCTTGATAAATCCATCGCCATTAGCATCTGCCTTGCCAGCCAACCCTTCAGAAACAACATAACTAAAAAGGCCGTGATCCTGATACCCCTCCAGTGCATCCTGAGTTGCTGTTGATGCCGAGAGAATCGTAGAACCGATCGCACGGCTGAGCACCTTCATCGCCGTATACTCACTCAGACCCCTGGTCATCATCGCAACTTGAAGAGAGTCTCCGAGCGCCTGTGAACCGCAGGTATCGAGGATAATCAATTTTTTTTGTGTCGGGATATTGGCAATCAATCTTTTCAGATCATCCTGGCTCATGGCGTCTTGCTTGAGACGTTTCGTTGACAGTGAGCCTACATTTGATGTGATCAAGTAGTAATTTCCAGCATCCAGCATACCGTGAGAAGCGACGAATAAAACAAAAAGATCATCCGGATCAAGCTTCTGCGCCCGTTCGAACTCCCCAATAATTTGCACCTTGCCTGTCTGCTCACTCGTGGTTAACAGGGTCACATGAATATTTTCAAATAGTGAGCTTGAATGTTTTTTCAGTGTCTCAGAGAAAAGCCTGGCATCAGAAGCAGCGTAATTGAGGTTAAGTCCGGAGTTTTTAAATTCATCGATCCCGATAACCAGGGCGTGCAGATCTGGCTTCGCAGATAGAATTTCAGCCATGATCGTCTTCCTTGCATCACGTGAGTTCATGCTGTTTTCCGCATTGTACGCAATAGCCTTGATCTCATTTTTACCGTTTAGCAACCTCAGGGAGAAATTTTTATAGATCGCTTTATCACTACTCTTATCAACCTTTAACCCTCGCCCATTATCAGCAAGAATCGCTGTGCCATTAAGAAAAATCCTGATATCCCCAATACCGCCTCCCTGGTCGATGAGTTTCAATGTTACTCCGACTGAGGGGTCTGATGTCTCATTCGGAGTGTTAATAATCTCGATGAGTGGCGCCGGTTTGACGTCAGCCAAACGCAATCCGGTATCGATCCTGTTTCCCTGTATCGCAGCATTCACGATACCGGGACGGTAAAAAGTTTCATAGTACTGGTCAATTCCGGCGACACGCATTGGTGAAGTCAGGACATTGATGTGTTCCGCCCCATAAGGTGATGCATTGAAATAGCCATCAGGCGTTATCACAATCCATTCGCCATCGGAGAAACCGTAGTAGCTGGCCAGCTCCTCAAACCGTATTGCATCGAAGAGTTTGAAACTCCCGTCAGAGTAAGCAGAAGCAATCAAATGGCCGTCTGGACTAAATACAACCTGATAGCCCACTCTTAAGTGATCAGGAAACCTTGCTATCTCCTCACCGCTGGAGACATCCCATAATTTCATGAATTTGCCATCAGCGTGCGCTGAGAGAAGTTGACCGCTATCACTGCTAAAGACAACCGGGATATCCAGTTCAGAGGCTGAAAATTGTCGAATTTCTTCACCTGTAGAAAGAGCAAGCAGAGAGAATGGTTTTTCTATTTTTTCACCAGTGAATTTCAGATCTGTCTGTATGAGATAGCGACCATCAGGGCTGAACGTATATCTCACCCCTTCTGCATAACCTGAATATTTCCGCACCTCTTTTCCTGAAGTGAGACTCCACAATCTTAAACTCTTGTCATAGTGTCTGGAGACGAGATACTTTCCATCCGAACTGAAGGAGGAGGAAGAAACCATATACGGTGTATGATTCGAAAAATGCTGCGATTCCGCACCACTGGAAATATCCCAAATACTAGTGCCGGCACTCCCGGATGAGAGCGCATAACGCCCATCAGGGCTGAAAGCAACTGATGAGACATCAGGCCCGGAAACTGAAAATTGCCGGGTCTGTTTAGCATTTTCAGCATTCCACAATCGCATGCTCATGTCTGAACTTGCAGAGAGAACATAATTCCCATCCGGGCTAAAGGATACGGATGAAACAGCGCCGGAGTGACCTGTAAATTTGCGTGTCATCCTACTCGTCGTGATATCCCATAATCTCAGGCTCTTGTCCCAACTTCCCGAAATCAGCTGCTGACCGTCCGGACTGAAAGAGAGAGAGGAAAGCAAATCCGAATCACCTGAGTACTCCCTCACCTCCTTACCGTTGTAGACTTTCCACAGCTTCAAGCTGGAGTCTTCACTGCCTGCGAGAATAAAACGGCCGTCCGGGCTGAATTTAACACTGTTGACTCGATCTGAATGGCCAGAAAATTCCCGTATCATTTTTCCGCTGAAGACCTCCCACAAGCGCACGCCTTTATTACTGGCGGAGACGAGATATTGACCATCCGGACTAAAGTCGAGAGTATATACAGAATGTTTATATCTAATCTCTTCCTCCATCATCTCTACGGAATGCCCCATTTCACTCTCTAACTCCATAGAGAGCAGGTCAAAAGCATACCCCATTGCATCAGTAAGGTTCGTCTGGTCTGAAAATTTGCGTATCTCTTCACCAGTAGAGACACTCCACAGCCTCAGAGTCATATCATTCCCGCTGGAAGCGAGAAAATGGCCATCTGGAGTAAATGCTGCAGAGAGAATGTAGTCTGTGTGGCCTGTAAAACGACGAACCTCCCGGCCAGTGGCAACCTCAACCAGGGTCATAGTCGCCCCGCCACTGGTTAGAACCCTCTGCCCCTGCTCGATGACGGAGAAGAGTTCGGGATCAGGCGCCGAAATAACATATTCGCCATCAGGGCTAAAGACCAGCGGAGTAGAAAATTTTGAATTTCCAGATACTGTAACTCTCTCTTTTCCAGTGTTTGCATCCCACTGAGTGACAGAGATCGTTTCACCACCTAAGCCTGAGAGGAGAGATTGACTATCAGCGCTGAACAAGATTGACTTAATCCAATCAACTGAAAACTGATAGATCATCTCTCCGCTAGAGACATCCCAAAGCCTCATACTTGTATTGCTGCCAGAGAGAAATAAACGGCCATCAGGGCTAAATACAACAGCGTTTACGGAATTATCATGCCCTGAATATGTACGTATCTCTTTACCAGAGGCAACGTCCCACAGTTTGATGCTCTTATCGCCACTGCCGGAGAGAAAATAGTGACCGTCAGGACTGAATGCGACCGAGTTGATGGAATGACGGATATGCCCGAGTTGCACAAATGGCTTGCCAATCACTTCGGCATGGATCGTGTGGCAAAAAAGCAAGACAGAGAATAAAACAGTGAGGCGGCTCAGTACTCCTGCTCCAATACAGGAGGGGAACATGTGGTTTGCCTGCATTAGGAGTGTCATTCTTCCTCTGGCTTCTTCAACTCCCAGTAAGAGATGTCATTCCTGGTTCTTAACACCAGACCACGCTGAGCGACACTTTTACGCTGAATAGTCGCTTCAACATCCTTGATGACCTGTCTCTTGGTTGCATAGTAGGAGTGGAACTCGGGAACATTCCATGGCGAGACCTCGATACCTGTTGCATCGATCACCTGCATCCCTGCCAACGCCGTCAACGGGATGCCAAGGCGCACGGCACTGTTTACGCTTGTCGAGAAATTCAACGCCATGTCCTTGTCTGATGCGTAGATCGTCCAGTTGTTGGCCAGCCCGAGAACCTCTGGTGCAATCTGCTGCTCGAAGAGTTCAGCATCAAAATCCGGCGCTGCAAGTATGATATTTTCGAAAAGCGGTGCTGCGGGTGGACTTCTCATCGCAATTTGATGCAGTGCGCCGATGAGAACCTGGTTGCCCATGCTATGCGCAATCAGATGAAAACGTTTAACACCTGTTTGATTCTGCAACTCGTTCAGAAACTGCTCCAGATACCCCACGCTCCAGACTGCATCTTCCCGGTCGGCCATATACCCCAACAATTTTGCGTCGGATGGCCATGAGAAAAAAAGAGGCAGACCGGGGAAATTGATATCGAAGACGATCTGAGCAGTCCTGCGCGCCGCCTCTTCAAAAGCGACGTTGAAACCATGAATGAATACGATGGCGTCCTGCGACAACTCATCACTGCCGGGGTTGGCAAGTTTCTCATTCAGCATCTGAAAAAACAGGTCACGGGAAATCTCGTTCACGGTTTTAATATAGAGATGCTGTTTCGGGTTACGGAGAAACTCAAAACCCATAAATGGTGTTTCCAGGGCTCCGCTCTTATGTGAGCCGGGAATAGAGACCGCCACACTGCCATAGTGTAGTTTTGCATCAGGCTCGCGTTTGCCACTATAGAACTCTTCGGGATTTTTGATCCCTGTTCTTTGGCGATTTGTGCCATAGTAGACTGTTTGAATATAGGATTGCTGCTTCTCCACCTTGCCTTTGTGCATGGAGATACTCTCCGCCCCTTGGATATAAGCGACAATATCTGCAACAACAGTCAGCTCATCCTGCGGGGCTTTCACTCGAAATGCCCTGCTCAGTTTCTGCAGCATCTCATACACCTGGATATGATCTGCACCGAGGCTGTGAATTAAATCACTCTCGGGCGAGATAAAATGAGGGGGAATATTGAGCCAGGATGCGAGCAATTGTCGGGTTTTTCGCAGTACTGCAGGGTAACCGAAGGGGGCCTCGCCAGGGTCATAACAGAAAACTTCATCTACTCTGGCCTGCGACTGATGAAGGGCTGTAGCGGAAAGAGATGGAGCATCTCCCCTATCTCTGAACAGGATGACTCTCAAAGCAGCCTGTTTTAGTGCAGCAACAATGCTCAATCGCTCAACGACAGCGGCTGTCGATGTCTGCTGAAATGCCAGGTATGTTATCTTGTCACCTGCTTTCAGCAGTGTTTGCAACTGCTCTATTACAACAGACTTATTCTGGCCAATCCCGATCAGTCCTTTTGCGGAAGCCCGGGTATAGGAACTGCTTTGTGCCACAGGGGGAAGAAACAGAAGCACCGCCCCGTGAGCATCACCCTCCAGCTGTTGCCTGAACGCATTGCTAAAGCTTTCGCACTGTGATGAATCAACAGATAGCGGATCCAGCAAAACAAACTGGCGTACAGCAGCTGCATTGACATTCTGAATTACCAAAAAAAACAGCAGAATGAGCGATATATAAATTCTTCCAATCATGGGTAACATCCTGTATCTGGAGAACAGAGAAATACAGCCGGAGTAGTTATCACACTATTGCAGTACTCGCCAGCTGAAAAGTTTCATCGCCGTCTCATCCGACGCTGATTTTCTTGGTCGCAGGCCACGTGTTGCAACGCCCCCGAAACCGGCTCTTTTGATCAGAGCATACACGTTACTCGCCCCTATCCCTCTGGTTTTTGCTGTCTCTTTTGTCTTCTGCAAGCGTTCCTGCTCAAGATAACTGAAATCCGAATGCGCTGTTCCCGGCTGTGCTTTCACTGCTATCACCAGCATGTGCTCAACACCAAGTGTATCAGCCGTCACACTGAATTCAACACCAGAGAGTAGGCCACCCGTACTGATTCGATTACTTTGCCCGGATAGAGGATACATGGCTGTCACCCCGTACTGGCTATCGATGAATAACAGGGTTACATCAACAGCTGTTGAGCTATGATTTTTCAGTCTGAAGCGGATCTTTTCCCCTTCTCTGAATTCTGTAATCCTGCCGCTCTCAATAGCTCTCTCTCCGCCGCCTGCCGCCGGAGTCTGCAACAGCTCCATCTCAATCTTTGCCGAATACTCTCCATTTTCAACAGAATTCGCGATTTTCAATAAATTCAAAACTTTTGCAATGCTCTGGAAACTGGCTGACAAAACCTCCTCGAGTTCATTCGCAGGCCTGTCAAGCCGAACCGAGAGGGATTTGTCCGCACCATCCGGAATCAATTCACCGGTTGCAGATAACAACCAAAGCTGGTTGTCCATGATAGCAAGACGCAGGTCAGCTTCCTGGTCACTATCCATCCATTCTATGCTGATGCCTTGCGAGTTTTCATTCTGTGACATCTGCTGCAGAAGTGCATACGCCTGTGCCTCGCTGCCTACTGATGAGGCTGGTTCCGGCGGCAATGCCATACGCAGCACCATGCTGATCGCTGGTTCCAGCAGACGAGCATAACTTTTGCTGTCAGGCTTCACTCCCGCCAGTGCTTGCCGGTCTTCATCTGCCCGTGGCTCAAGGGTGCTCGTAAACTCTGTCGACTCTTTGACAAGCGCATAACCTAGAAGCTGATCATTTGCGGCGGCCGCATCAGGCAAAATGGCGAACAGGGATCCTCTCTCCACCTGGTGCAATGCTCCGGAAGGATTCGTCCAGTGAAAATCGACAAGGTCAAGCTGCCACTGCAGGATACGCTCTCTGCCGCCATCCATGCCGAACAGAGGAGCATCGAGATAATCACCACCTTCAAACATCGGGGTTGCCATGCGCATATTTTGACTCATATAACGCTGCAGTATCAGTTGGCCGGCCTGCCTGTAGGTCATGGATGCGCCTGATTGAAGAATTTCCGCCAATGTATAACTGAAGAGGCCATAAGGCTTGCGTCTCTCGTGTCCACGCGGCAGATCGATCTCCGGTGTCGTCTCGGTGGTCTGGGATGCAAAAAAACCGATATAACCGCCCGTTCCCTTCTCATCACCAGGTTGCTGCTCGGACTGCAAATCATCGACTTTTCCCCGGTGGCGCACAGTAGCCGCCTTCAATCTCCCCGCAGGGATGCCCAGCAGTCCAGGGGAGACCTTGCGATAACGCACATCCGGTTGAGGATTACCGCGTGTCATTGTCCCTGAATGACAGCTATCGAATACCGCCCATACAAAAGCGCCTTTTTGACGCATTGCTGTGATTGCATGGTTCATTTCATTATCAGTAATAGCGTTTTCGACCTGCGCACCATCATCATTCCATTGTCCGATATCGGTGGGGAGAAATATCTCGTCAAGGCCGTCAGTTTCATGATTCGACTGGCTCTTAGCTTGCGGCTGCTGCGAGCCATGTCCGGAAAAATGCAGGTAGACAAAATCATCCCGCTGCAATTTTTCAGTCAATATATTCAATGCACCGAGAATTGCCTTGCGTGTCGGCTGCACAGCTTCTCCGCGTTTATTCGTCAGCACATTGATGTTCTTTTGATCAAATCCCCTTTCACGAAGCAGGCGTGCAAGCAATTCAACATCATTGCCGGGACCAAATAACTGCTCTTCATCGGGCAGACTCGGATATTCAGTCACCCCCACAAGCAAGGCATACTGACTGGATGCTAATAGGGGTGTTGAAATCACCACATAAAAAACGAAGCAGAGGCATGCAACAAGCGAACCACGGAGGATACCCGCTATTTTCATCATATTCACTCCCGTATCATGGAACTCAAACCTATCATAAGGCGCATATTTCAAACGACAAGCAGCATCTTTGCAGCTGATCTCTACAGCGTACAACTATTCAAGCTATAATTCACTCAGATTCAACGCTTTCATTTTATAGCGCAGCAGGATCCCAGCAAGAGCGTGCTTTAAATTGTAACTACCGTCGTCCGGGTTAGCGATGTAAAACCCGGCACAATCATCCGGAAACAGCGTCATGACAACTTTTCGATGGATTTATCTGCTGCTGCTCACAGGGCTGCTTTCCGGTTGCCTGTCACTCCCGGATCACAAGCTGATCGACACTGCGATGCAATCGGAAACCTTGCCACGCTTACCGCAGAGCAGTTCATCAATCTGGATCTCAGAGCAGGGATTGCCGTTGCGTGTAAAATGGCTAAAAGAGGGAAGCACCCCTTTGCCGGATGGCGAGATGTTTATTCTTCCCTATACATTGACCACACTGCCCTATAAAAATAGCGAAGAGAATTCAGCCTGGGTAAACAATGTCAACTTAAACTATTCTCCGAGCGAGAAATGGACTCATGACCCTGAGCGTCGGATGGGACATTACAAATGCATGAGCATTTCATCATCCACGATTGTCGACTGGCATAACCTTCGACGTGGCAGGCAGCTCAAGGGTTACCGCTCATGGCTAAGTGGAATGAATGAGCACGGCATGGATCACCGTAAGCTGGATGCCTGGTATTACCATCTGGCGGAAGAACAGGATACAGCCGATGACTACCCGCTGCTGACACTGCACATGGATCCTGTAGAGAGAACGCCAATCTCCTACGACATGGAGGCATTCACAAGGATCATAGAGATGGGAGGCAGCATCAACAATCCATTGACCATTCCCGACCAGGTGCTTCAAGACGTCACACATAGAATCAAACCGGGAGAGATGCCCCCCGTGACAATACGCAAGCTATTCGGTTACAAAAACTCTCTCTCGGTCAGCCGCAATCCCTCAGCTCATAACAAGCTGATCATTGATGCCCTGAAAAACAGCGGCCCGGTATTTGCAGGAATCCGCGTGCGCTTTGCAACCAGCGGCGGTGTGATCACCAATGATTCGGTAGCGAGAATATCTCTGCCAAAGATGTCCGGACACGGTGTGGTTATCCTTGGTTACATCCGCCAGGGAAAGCAGTACTATTTTGTTTATCGAGAGACATTTGGAAATTTTGACAACACCAGCCAAAAGGGCGGACCAGCCTATCGGGCATACCCTGTACATGCATTCAATGAGGCCTATGCATTTTTACCAAAATGACATTGTAAACTCATAGCGATCTCTTCATCATTGGAGACAATTTATTGCCATTACAGCTAACGACACTCGGGAACGATGTAAAATAGATTCTCAACATTTATACGGCGGGCATTCAAAATGTTTACATGTTCAGTTTTCAAGGTCGTTCTTCGCCAATCTTTTCCACATTCCCAGTCACCACTGCAGGTGCCAACAGATTACCCGGTTAGCCACATAACACGCAAACACCGGGCTTACTGGATCGCCATGACCCTGCTTATTGCAGCTTTTATGATGCCTGTTTGGGCTGCTGCGATCTCTCTGACCGAAAAGGCATCACAAGATATTGTGAAAGCATTGGCCTGGTCACCGGACGAGAAACAGTTGCTCTCTGCTAGCTCAGACGGCGCCCTTCAAATTTGGGATATAGCAACGGGAAAAACAGTAGCCAGGGTGAAATCGGGGTTTATCGGGGTAAACGCAGTCGCGTGGTCGCAGGACGGGACGCTTGTGGCGGTAGCCAGCGACAAGAAGATCAACTTCTACCAGATCCCAGGACTTCGAATCATAGCCAGTATGCCTACCGGTTCGGAGCACGTCATGGCAATGTGTTTCGACCCCAATAGCTTCGATCTCTATAGCCTGACCCATGACTTTACTGTCAGTGTCTGGGACTACCAACATCAGAAACGCCTTGGCGGACTTCCTGGGAGTGAAGACTTCTTCATCGATGTGGCTGGATTCAGCAGTGATAGTGAACGCATAGTCACCCTCGAAAGTAAGCAAGATGGACAAGTGTTGTCCGTGTATGAGCGCATCAACATGGAGATGCTGATGACACTCACCTTCACCGATGCTCCCAAAGATACCAACCTGGTGGATCTGAATGCGACCGGGACAAACGTTCTTGCTGTGAATTCATCGACATTGAGCGCATGGGGGGTCAACAATAGTGAACTGCTTGGCAGCATCGATCTGGAATATTTTCCTCCTACCGCGTTTGCCCTCGGAACCCGGAACAATCGTATGGCTGTCGGCGGGAGCAATAACCGCATCAGACTCTATGACAAGCAAGGAAAATACCTCAGGGAGTTGCAACAGGGAAGCACACAGAATTTGCTCATGGCTCCACTGTCAGATTAATGGTGGATGTCGGGTGAATACAGGCATGGCAATTGGTTCTTCCGCTCTAGCAGACAGGCTGTAGTGATGTAACTGCCGACGAGGTACTTGCAAAACCCCGTCATTCCGGCATGTTTTAAGCCGGAATCCATTTTCAAAAACGTGAACAACCTCCATCGTTATCCGGCTTGCAATCCTGGAAGCGCGGGTATCCATTTGGCCTGTGGAGATAATAGATCTTTTTCACAAGCCGCGAATAACCCGTGCGCTTGCCGTCACCATCCACATCCTCCTCTTCCAGAAAAATCCATGATCTTGAAGTCGATGAGTGCAGCGTCATACGGTATTTCGCTCCATCATTGGAGTAGTAGATGATTTTTCCATGATCGAGACGGTAGCTTAATTGCTCCATATCTCCCCTACCACTATTCTGACTTCCCAGAATAGTGAAAACAATATCACCATCAAATGATTTGAACGTTGGTTTGAGAAATTTAATCTCCACATATCCATACTCCTCCTTGTTGTAAAGAGTCCTACCGGCAAGCATCTGTTTCGTTATCCGCTCATAGGAACCCTGCTGCTTCGCATAACTATTTACCTGGATAGAGCACGCCAATACCATGATTACAAATATAATTTTTTTCAAGATCATTTTGACTTACCTCATTAGATGTTTTTTTCGTGTGTAATTATTTATACGACAGAGTCTTTGTTAATTTCTCAAAAGCTATCATTTCGACTAAAAGTAGAAATCTTAACGTATCTACAAACAAGATCTCTCACATTTGTTCGAGATGACAAAACTCACTGTTTCGAATTGTGTAAAAAGATCCGATAGAGTTATATTGTTTTGTTTTTCTTGGATCAACGACTTGCCCATTTCCCATTAGCTTTTCTCAGGTATGATTTCTCATGTTTCATCTGCTCATTGAGCAATACATAACGCTTGATACTTTCCGGCTTTTCTTCTTTATCAAAATAGTGCTGATATCCATCATTATGAAACTGATACCAGTGTTTGTCCGTAGAGTCATAAAAAATTTTCGATCCATCTATGTCGACGGATGAGACTTCAATTTCCAGCAAATAGACATCAGTGCCGCTATGGTAAGTGATGTTGCTCAGAGTCTCCGGCCAAACAGGCGCATTATCCAAAGTTTCAGGTAGCTTGCCATTTTTTTCTTTATAACTATCTATAAAAATGATGAGCGGCGCTATCTCCTTTTGAACAAGAGCAAACCTTGATTCATTAAATTGATCCTCTACATTACCCAGTATGACCATAGGAAGTACAAGGGTTGCAATCACCTGAAAAAGATAAAATTTCCATGATCTTTTGACAAAATTTGTCCAGTGTCTCAATAAACCCAGGCCAAAGAAAATAGTCACTGGCAAGGCTGCAAAAAGCAACATATAGCCAGCGATACGCCCGGAGACCATGGGATGATCAAGCAGGTATTTTATCTCCGTTACCGAGGCCCATAAAGCCCCTACAAAAATAATCAGGCTGATAATATTTCTGATGCGAAACATCTTTCCAAGCGTATCAGGAAGTACATTGGTGCTATTTTCTCTCTTCATCACGATGACTAAACTCGATCCTCACAACCTGATGGCATCAATGATGCCGTCGCAACAACTGTGGCTTGTTATCTGTTGCAACTCCCTTCGGCAAGGTAACGACCGGAAACCCAGCCTCTGGTTCCCAGGTATTCGACAAGACACCATCTGGGACGTTTTTTCAGTATTGCAGCCTGCTCCCTCTTGGAGAGATTCATGTATTCATCCATGGTCAGCCCACCCTCGCAACCAAGATTTCTGACACAGCCGGCGCCTGGCGGAATCTCCCCCACTTTTGTTGCACGCCAATGCCCGTCGCTGCGCATATTCAATACGTCATTTCCGGCAACACCATGGACACGGTAGTAATCGGGACCGTCTGCCTCCGCCAGGACAACTCCTGATACAGTAAACATTAGTGGCATAATCAGGTTTAATAGCATTTTCATGACTTTGTCTCATTCAATTTGTTATGCAAGGGACTCTTACAAATTTTCAATAACAGCGAAGTTGTTGGCTATTCGAGGTCAAATTTTGATGGCAGGATCAAGAATAACCATAATCCCTGATATACTAAAACACAAGCTTAGGCTTGAACAGAGATTAACTGGCAACCACAGAGAATAGATATGATTCACACAAGGATTTTCTCATTGCTGATTTGGCTCACGGCTATCACCTTATCCCCCGTACATGCCGAGAGCATACGCACCAACGACTACAGCTGGGGCGCATGCATGATCATTTGTGAAGATGTGAGCTTCTGCAAAGAGGCGGACTATAATGACAAATCCGGAACATGCACACTTTTCCTCAATTCAGCAGATCAAGGGTACTCCCTGTTAAAAAAACGGTGCCCGCAGTCATCCCCCGCCCAGTGGGTTCCGATGTATGCCAATGACAGATGGCACATCATCTGTCCATCCAGATAGAGCAGGGGATTTTTTTACATTAGTTGCCATAATAGACAAAAGGCGACCAGTAGTAGGGGCTGCGCCACTGTTCGCCGTAGTCGCCGTTGATGAATTGCCGCTTCACTTCGGTTAGCGCGTCTCTGTATCCAATACCGGTGCTTTGCACTTTTTTGAAGAGTTCGGTCATGAACTTGGCGGTGGACGCATCGGCAACCTGCCACAGGGAGACGGAGAGGCCGTTGGCGCCGGCAATGAGGAACGATTGGGTAAGACCAACGATGCCCTCGCCGCCGACAATTTTCCCAAGGCCGGTCTCGCAGGCCGAGAGGTTGACGAAGTCGGCAGCCAGTTCGAGTTTGGCGATCTCACCCATGCGCAGGTAACCATCTTCGCCCTCTTTTTCGTTTTTGAACTGCGAAAGGACGATGGCCGAGAGTTCCGGGAGTTCCGGCACTACCAGGCCGTGGGTGGCAAAGTGAAGTACTTTGTATTGTGCCAGTCTACCGCTGTCTGAATACTCTTTGATCCTGTTTTCGGTGACCTTGTCGCCGATGAGCGTGTCGCCATCATTGATGATGGATGAAAGTGCGTTCACCTCCTCCAGGGTGCCAGGCAGGTTGGACCAGTTTCCAAAACCAAGTTGGCCGTAGGCGTTGCGAGCCGAGCGTTTTTCCTCGGTGATTTTATCGGCTTCCTGCTGCAGTAGGGCAAGCTGCCGAGTATTTTCGATAGGCGCACCTGCAACCTTGATTGGCTCGTAGACAGCCCCACCCATAGCCAGCAGCGGTTTTCTCTTGTTTTTGTTTGTATAGTCCCTGCCCTGCAGCAGCTTGTCGATGATCAGACTCTGGGTATAGCGAAGGTCGTACTTCTGAACGAGATAGTTGTTGTTCTCATCCATCAGTGTCTCAAAGGGAAGAAAACCGAGGATGCCATCCGGCATGATGGTGATTTTTGTTTTCCCCGCCAGTTTCTCCACGGCAGGCTCGATGAGCAGTGCATGCAGCAGACGGCCAAAGTTTCTGGCCTCCTGCTGTTTTAACGGATTGGTGAGCAGGGTGCGGTAGTAGTGGATGGCAGTCTCAAAGTCGGCCTGCTGTTTTTTCTCCTCAAAGGCCGGCTCACCCTCTTTGCTCTCTACTGGAATGAGTCCCCGCTGTTTCTCCAGCAACATGAGGATGGGTTTTTTATACTCCATTTGGCTTTTAGCCAGAAAGCTCTCTTTAGAGATTTCTCTCATGGCGATCTCCTTAGCGGTGATCACCATGAGGATAAAGTTGTCATGATCGATGTTGCTGAAGAGCAGCACTGCCTCATCTACGGTCAGGCCCTTTTGCACCTCTGTAAGCTTAGGGATCTCCATTGTTGAATCGATGCCGGCAATGCGCTCGGCCAGCAACCGGGCGCGACTCTGTTCGACGGCATCCAGCACTCCCTGGGGATCACCTTTTTTCAGATAGGCAGAGGCCAGAGACTGGTAGGTGCCAATCTGGCTGGCGAGGTAGTCACGGCGGATGTCTCCAGTGGCGGTTTTGCGGATTTTCTCCTTGAGTTGAATGGATTGCCGAAAGTATTGAATGGCTTTTTCATATTGGCCCAGGGAATCATACACAAAACCAATATTGCTGAGAGCATTTCCAATCTCCATCTCCCTCCCAAGCAGTTTACTGATCTCAAGCGACTCTTTAAGAATGTTGATTGCATTCTCAGGCTGGTGCAGTGCATCGTACACCAAGCCGATATTGTTGAGCCCCACTCCAACCTCTGCCTTTCTACCAAGCCTCTTGTTGATGTCCAGGGCCTGCTGATAGAGATCGATCGCCTTATCGTACTGCATCCAGGAGTAGTAAACACCGCCGATGTTACTGAGTCCAGTCGCAATAAACGCCTCTTTACCTAGCCGCTTGTTGATATCCAATGCCTGTTGAAAGAAATCGATCGCCTCGTCATACTGCCCCAGAGAGTTGTACACCAATCCGATATTGTTGAGCGGAACTGCAATCGCCTCCTCCTTCCCGATTTTCCTGGAAAGATCGAGAGCTTGCCGAAAGTATTCAATCGCCTTGTCGTACTGGCCCCATGAATAATACACCTTTCCAATAGCGCTGAATCCCAGCGCTATGCCTAACTCCTCTCCGGACCGCTTGTTGATTTCCAGCGCCTGTTGATAGACTTCGATGGCCTTGTCATACTGTCCCCAGGAATCGTACACTGTTCCAGTTGCAGTGAGGTTTAATGCAATATCAACCTCATCACCAAGCCGCTTGCTGATCTCCAACGCCTGCTGATAAAAATTGATGGCCTTATCGTACTGTCCCCAAGTGTAGTGCACCATGGCTATACTGGTGAGCTGATTTGCAATGCCCGCATCCTTACCCAGCCGCTTATCAATCACCAGAGCCTGCAGATAGAAATCGATAGCTTTATCATACCTTCCCTGATCAAAGTGCACCATGCCAATATCGCTGAGTGTACTTGCAATATTTGCCTCATTCCCAAGCCGCTTGTTAACCTCCAGTGCCTGTTTATAAAAACTAATAGCCTTGTCAGGGTGTCCCTGATTCTTGTGAGCCATGCCAATGTTGGTGAGACCTCTAGCTATCTCCTCCTCATCCCCAAGCCGCTTGTTAATCTCCAATGCCTGTTGATAATAATTAACAGCCTTGTCAGAATTCTCCTGAGCGTTGTACGCCATGCCAATATTGGTGAGACCTCTAGCTATCTCAACCTCATCCCCAAGCTGCTTGTAAATCTCCAATGCTTGATGAAAATATTCGATAGCCTCTTCATGTTTTTCCCGGGTGATATATATCCAACCAAGTCTAGTAAGGTTTCTTGCCATGCCCACCTCATTTTCTTGCCGCTTGTTGATCTCCATTTCATCCCCTAGCCGCTTGTTAATCTCCAATGCCTGCTGATAAAACTCGATAGACTTGTTATACTGCCCTTGATCCTTGTATACCATGCCGATATCACTGAGTCCCCTTGCAATGTTCACCTCATCCCCAAGCCGCTTGTTGATCTCCAATGCCTGCAGATAGAAATTGATAGCCTTGTCAGAGTGCCCCTGATCCTTGTGAGCCATGCCAATGTTGGTGAGACCTCTAGCTATCTCCTCCTCATCCCCAAGCCGCTTGTTAATCTCCAGTGCCTGTTGATAATAATTAACAGCCTTGTCAGAATGCCCCATAGAGCCATATGTCATACCAATATTGATGTGACTTCTTGCTATCTCTATATCATCACCAAGACGCTCATTGATTTTCAATGCCTGTTGAAAATAGCCTATCGCCTTTTCAACTTCTTCCCGGGCGCTATACACCCAACCAAGTCTAGTGAGATTTCTTGCTATGCTCGCCTCATTTCTTAGACGTTTATTGATCTTCAATGCTTGTTGATAGTAATTGACGGACTCGTCAAATCTCCCCCATAAGTCGTACATGTCGCCAATGTTGCTAATGTCTGTTGCAACATATGCTTCCTTACCTAGCCTCCTATTGATCTCCAGTACCTGTTGATAAAAATTGATAGCCTTGTCAAACTGGCCCTGAGATCTATACACATTACCGATGTTGTTGAGCCTGACAACAACATTCGCCTCATTTCCCAGTCGTTTGTCAATCTCAAGTGCCTGTTCGTAGTAATCGATAGCCTTATCGTACTGGCTCAAGGAGTTATGCACATTACCGACGTTGTTGAGTCTAATAACAATATTCGCATCATTACCAAGCCGTTTGTCAATCCCAAGCGCCTGTTCGTAGTAACCAATGGCCTTGTCGTACTGACCCTGAAAGTCATACACTCCGCCAATATTGTTAAGTCGAATGGCAACCTCCGTCTCATTACCAAGCCGCTTGTCAATCTCCAGTGCTTGTTGGTATAGTTCAAGAGCTTTATCATACTGACCACGAAAATTGTACACCAAGCCGATGTTGTTGAGTCGAACAGCAACTCCCCCCTCATTACCTAACCGTTTGTCAATATCCAGAGCCTGTTGGTAATGTTCAATGGCCTCGTCATACTGACCACGGGAATTGTACAGATTAGCAATGACATTGAGTCGAACAACAATATCTGCCTCATTACCAAGTCGCTTGTCAATTTCCAATGCTTGTTGGTAAAAATCAATGGCTTTGTCAAATTGATTCAGGTATTGATGTGCCCCTCCGAGTTTGTTAAGCAAATTACCGATCGACGCCTCTTCGCCAATCATTCTGAAAACCATTAAAGCCTCTTGGTAGAGTTCAACAGCCATGCCATACTGAGACTTGGAGCTATACACAACACCGATGTTATTGAGTAAAGTCGCTACCTCTGTCTGCTTGCCAAGTCTCCTGAAAATATCTAATGCCTGGTTGAAGAATGTGATGGCTTGGTCGTACTGACCACTATGAAAATAATGTAATCCTGTGTCATTAAGTCGGCTCGCCAGATTTTCCTGCCTTGGCTCAGGGCTTGCCTGCTCTACCGCTGCAAATTTTTCATACATCCGGGCAGCCTCAAGGTATTCTCCCTGTTTACTCAGGACTTGAGCCTCCTGCCAATATTGATCTGCCAGTTCATGGCTCTGGGCCTGGCAAAAGGACGGTATACACAAGCCGGCTAAAACCAGAAGTAAAACTACCGGAACAAGGGGAAATTCATTGTTGCATCTCATGAGTTCATGTTCTCCATTTCAACTCATTCAAGGTTCAACCACCACCACCGGAAAGTCGGAGATAGTCTGTGGTTTGGTGGTGGTGGGAATCTGCTGGTTGCCGATGAGTTTTTTCACCCGCTCACTCAGATAGAGATCGAGCTGGTTGATTGTTATTGTGCCATCTTTGGTGTAGTCAGCCTTGCCGTTAATTCCCTCCACAAGCGCCTTGGTAAAGGCACCGTTGCCCCATTTGGAGTCCTCCAGTGAGTACTGTTTTCCGCTGGAGCTGGCGAACACCACCACACCGTTTTCCGCAGCGCTGAGGTCATTGATCACGGCATTGATGTCTGCCACCCCGCGTCTTTTCCCCATGATGTTGCCAGCGTGGCAGGTGTCGATGAAAGCAATGGTCTTGCCTGCAAGGTTGGAGAGAATCTTTTTGATGTCGAAGTAGGCTACGGCGGTACGGCGCAGCCGACCCGTGTTGGCATTGCGAGGAAGAAAATAGTAGTCCCCGTCACTATCGTTGACCCCGTGCCCGGCAAGAAACAGCATTGCCACATCCTTGCTGGTCACCTCATTTCGCAGCCAGTCGAGGCCATCGAGCAGGTCATCGCTGCTTGCATCGGTGAGGAGTTTGACCAGCACCTCGCGGTAAAGAAGCTCTCCCTGACCTTTGAGAGCATCAGCGAAGTCACTTGCATCCTTGGCGGCAAACTGCAGGTCGAGGACGTCATCCTCGTAGTCGCTCACCCCGATGGCCAGCACATAGAGCCTCAGCTTGATGACGAATGCCTCGAGGGCCGCTTTGCTCCCCTCCCAGGTGAGCCTTGCTGTGACCGGAACACTGCTGCCATTTACCGGACTGAGCAGTTCCACTGTCGGCGGCAATCCTTCGGCAATACTTGTGGCTGCACGCTCTCCGGCCTTTGCCAGCGCCGTCTCTTCATCCAGCTCGCTCAAAATATGGGAGATCACCTGCGGGCGGTAGAAACGCTCGCGCATCTGCGCGGCAGTGTAGAAATCTGCTACTTTATCTTTGCCGTTATTGACGTGCCAGCCGATCAGCCTGTCATCACCGGGGCTGGCGTCATAATAGCTGCTGAGACTCCACAGCACCCACTCCTTCGCATCGTTGGTGATATAGAGCGAGAGCAGAGGCTCGCCATCGCTCAGGCGATACCAGCGGATGCTGCCATCTCCGAAGGCGGCTACCGCAAGACGACCATCGCCGCTGATGTTGACGCCCCAGGCTTCATCCGGTACTGATTGTTGCCACAACTCCTCTCCCTGATCGTCTATGAGGCGTAAAGACCCCCAAGCGCCCAGTAGAAAATGCTCTCCATTGGGGGCAATGGCAAGGCTGCGGGATCCTTCATATTGGTTCAATATTAGTGGCTTCCCGTTGAGGCTGGGATTGAATTTGCTTTTCCAATTGATGACGTTTAAGCCGGGGCGTGAATACGGGGGCTGGATAACTGAGTGATGCCGAGGGACTGTTGCAGACGGCGATCCGATCCCTTGCCGCTGATACCATTATCCAGGCGATAGGCTGCTGCGGCAGCACGTGTCTTCGGTCCTGATTTCCCATCGATGGCACCGAGGCTGTAGCCAAGGTCGGTAAGACGTGTCTGGATCTGGGCGGTGGCGCTGACTTTTCCCTGTCGCAGACGGCGGTTTTTTAGATCGAACCAGACCGGTTCCTTACCTAATGCCTTCAAGCCAAACGCTAGCTGTTGTCCATCGCTGGAGATACGAAAATGTTTATACTGGTTACGCAAATCAGCAATGCGGGGACGCAGGTCGAACAACTTATTCCCTTGGCGGTCAAAGAGCAGCAGGGCGGGATCGGCGGCCCCCACAGCCAGCTTTCCGTTGGGCAGAGATTTCAGACTCATCACACTGTTATTTGCTGCGGGCCAGACTCTGCGCGAGCCGCGACCGCTGTTGCTCCAGCTCAGCACTGGTCTGACGATGCCATCACTGCCCCCGTGCCTCCCCCCTGCAAAGAGACGGACTCCATCGTCGGACCAGGCGACACTTTCCAGGTTACCATTATTGATGCCGACGGTGTCGACAGTGTAGCGCAGGCCCAGGTTTTCACCATCCACCACCTGCACAGCAGTGGTGTCTTTAAAGCCAACAGCGATATGCCTTCCATCAGGGTGAAAAGCAACTGAGGAGGGTTGCTTGCCGCCAGCAAGACTGGTCTGGGTGATAGGTTTAAAGCCCTCGCCGGTGAAACGATAGAGGCGTAGCAGGCCATCCAGGCTGCTGGTGACTATGCGCTGGCTGTCGGGGCTGAAGGCGCAGCCATAGCTACTGTCCCCGTAATTATTGTCAGAAAAGATCTGGCGGAAGTTGTCTTTGGCATCAAAGATTCGTATGCCGTTGTTACCCCACAGTGTGGCCGCCAGCCAGCGCTCATCGGCGGAGGTGCAGAGGTGATGAGTCAGGCCCCCTATGCCATCAAGTCGCCGTCGCAAACGACCGGAAGTGCGATCGAGGATATATACAGAGTTATCTGAATACCACCCACCCACAGCCAACCAGGCACCTCCGGGGTCCATCGCTACCGCATAGAGTTTGCCCTCATGACCGCTGCCAATGGGAAGACGCCAGGTATACAGCAGCTTGCCATTAGTGCTATCCCAGAGACGCAGGGTCTTGTCATCAGATGCGGTAGCAAGCCAGCGTCCCCGGACATCACTAGCGATTTGCCAAATAGCGGCCGTATGGCGCCCGGTCTCCAGCCGCAGCATGGGTTCATCCGGCGGTTCGCCGGCCCACAGTGCCGAGACTGCAAGAGTGAGGCAAAGCAACAACAGAGCAGACTGCCTGCGCATCATAGAAACCATGAGAAAATCACCATTGTAGAGCACTGTACTATTATACCAAAAGGCAGTTCTATCAAATCGGGGTATTGCCGCCAATTTTTCCCTGCATTCAGTATCTGGATACTGCCTGACTTCTTCGCTGTTTCAGGGTGACGGATCAGGTCAAGATTTTCTGGCCTTTCTTGAGATCACTCTAATACAGGAGGCTTCTTGACCCAGGGATAGCCGTTTTTCGCCAGTTGATAGCCCAAATCAAAGAGTTTACCCATGTAGACCGGATCGAAAGTTTCGCTGGGTTCGATATCAAAATCATCAGGAATATACGCCAGGTTAAAATCGATACCGTCCCGCTTGCTGGCAGCATAGATTCTGTAGATATCGCAGATTCCCTGGGTTTTGAGAAGCAGATTGATGGTTTTTCCGGATATGCTCTCTATATCGGGACTCACAATCTTCCATTCGGAATCAAAAGAAGAGTTGCGAATCAGGTAGGCTCGCGGGATTCCTTTCACCTTGAGTTTCCTTGCGACATCACGCCATTTAATATGCACCGGAGTTACAAATACCTGGGAAAAAACACCTCCATCCACATGCATTTCTTTGTAACGTTTACCGCCGGTTTCAACCTCGATGAATACCGGGGGAAAAGCCCCCGGTATCGAAGCGGCAGCCAGAACCACCTTGTGGATCAACTCCAGCGTACCGGGTACGTCACTACTCGCAATTGCACCGATGTTCCAGATCATCGGCCTCCCGGCATCGAGATTTGTGGTTGCGATCCACAGTCTTCGCCCCTTGCGATGCTCTGCAGCAATCTCCTCCATGACCTTCTGGTCAATGTATTTGGCAATCAGTTTCTCGAGTGGTTTTGTATCAAAGAGCGAGGGTCCTGTCAGGACACTCAGTATATTGCGCTTGCTCAGGAAATCTATGGTCGAATAGCTTGTATACATCTCCTTGAGTTGACTATCATAGGCCGAACCGAGATAAGCAAAAGGCGCAGCAAGTGCGCCGGTACTGATACCTGTAACCATGGTGAACTCGGGCCTGGTTCCTTCAGCTGTCCACCCTACAAGCAAGCCGGCGCTGAATGCGCCATCCTTACCCCCCGCTGAGATGGCCAGGTAGTTGTGTCTCTGCCCCATGATTCCGGAATAGTGCTGCATCAACTCCTCGTGTGATTGAGTAAGCCACTCCTGGAGATAAAGAGGACCTTCATCACCCCAGATTCTAGCTTGAGGGATACCGGGAATTAAAGCCATCTTCCCTAACCTCTCTTCAGGTATGGGGTTGTGCTTCGGTGCGATGGCACAGCTCGTCAGTGAAAACACAATAGAAATAAAGATGGATAAAAAAAATAGTTGTTTGGTATTTGTGAACATCTTTTTCAGCTCAAAAATTAGTTTATTGTGTGGCCAGGAAAATACATATCACTGTTTAAAGGGCCAGCGACGCTGATAAACCTATGTATGGCGTAGGCAGAAATATAGCATCTGCAGCACATGGATGTACCAGTGCAGTGATTGCGTGGATACAGAGAAACGTCCATGCCACTGATGTCTCCTTCAAAAACATCCAATAGCAGTAACTTATTTGCTCGTTTGAGAAAATGGTGAATAGTCACATATATTTTTCAGTTGCCATAATAGACAAAAGGCGACCAATAGTAAGGACTGCGCCACTGTTCACCGTTGTCGCCGTTGATAAATCCCCGTTTCACATCAGTTAGCGCCTTTCTGTATCCAATACCTATGGCCTGAACCTTTTTGTAGAGTTCGGTCATGAACTTTGCGGTGGACTCATCCGCCACCTGCCACAATGAGACGGAGAGGCCGTTGGCGCCGGCAATGAGGAACGATTGGGTAAGGCCAACGATGCCCTCGCCGCCAACAATTTTGCCAAGGCCTGTTTCACAGGCCGAGAGGTTGACGAAGTCAGCGGCAAGATTGAGCTTGGCGATCTCACTCATGCGCAGGTAACCATCTTCACCCTCTTTTTCGTTTTTGAACTGAGAGAGAACAATGGCAGAGAGTTCTGGAAGCTCCGGCACCACCAGGCCGTGGGTGGCAAAATGGAGCACTTTGTATTTTGCCAGTTTGCCGCTCTTTGAATACTCCTTGATCATATTCTCGGTGACCTTCTCTCCGATCAGGATATCACCCTCTTTGAAAATAGCGGAAAGTTTGTTCACCTCTTTCAGGGTGCCTGGCAGGTTGGACCAGTTGGCCTTGCCGAGCCGGACATAGGCATTGCGTGCCGAACGTTTCTCCTCGATGGCAAGGTCGGTCTCCTTTTGTAGCCAGGCAAGCTGTTTGCTATTGTCCACCATCTCAGTTTCATAATGCAGTTCGTCATAGACCGCGCCGCCCATGGCCAGCAACGGTTTTCTCTCATCCCTCCTCGTGTAGTCTCTGCCCTGTAGCAGTTTGTCGATGGTCAAGCTTTGGGTGTAACGGAGGTCATACTTCTGAACGAGGTAGTTGTTATTCTCATCCACCAGGGTCTCAAAGGGGAGAAAACCGAGGATGCCGTCCGGCATGATGGTGATTTTGGTTTTCCCTGCCAGTTTCTCCCCGGCAGGCTCGATGAGCAGTGCATGCAGCAGACGGCCAAAATCCCTGGTCTCCTCCCGTTTTACCGGATTGGTGAGCAGGGTTCGGTAGTAGTGGATGGCGGTCTCGAAATCGGCCTGCTGTTTTTTCAACTCAATGGCCTGCTTGCCACCTTTACTCTCTACAGGAATAAGACCACGCTGTTTGTCCAACAGCATGAGAATCGGCTTTTTGTACTGCTTTTGGCTTTTTGCCAGAAAACTCTCTTTCGATATTTCTTCCATAGCGATCTCCTTAGCTGTGATCACCATGAGGATGAAGTTGTCATGGTCAATATTGCTGAAGAGCAGCACTGCCTCATCTCCGGCCAGGCCCTTTTGCACCTCCAAAAGCTTAGGGATCTCCATTTCCGAATCAATGCCGGCAATGCGTTCTGCCAGCAACCTGGCGCGACTCTGCTCGACGGCGTCCAACAGTCCCTGGGAATCGCCTTTGTTCAGATAGGCAGAGGCCAGAGACTGGTAGGTGTAGATCTGACTGGCAAGGTAGTCGCGGCGGATATCTCCAGTGGCAGTTTTACGGATTTTCTCCTTGAGCTGAATAGCTTGCCGGTAATATTGAATCGCTTTATCGAACTGACCTCGGGATTTATAGACCGAGCCGATGGTGCTGAGTCCAATTGCGAACTCAGCCTCCATACCGAGTTCCTTGTTGATCTCCATTGACTGTCGGTAGAGATCAATCGCCTTGTCAAACTGCCCCCGGGATGCGTACACTTTTCCGATATTATAAAAATTTGCTGCAATGACAGCCTTCTTGCCGAGCCTCTTATTGATCTTCGACGCCTGTTCCAGAGGCTCGATCGATTTGTCATATTTTCCCCAGGCACCGTAGGCCGCACCGATGTTGCTGAGGTTTATTGCAATCACCTCATCCCGCCCGAGCCGCCTGTTGATCTCCAGCGCCTGCTCATAGTAATCGACAGCCATTTCGTACTGACCCCGTATTAGATACACACCACCGATA
This sequence comes from Chromatiales bacterium, assembly GCA_030145485.1. Taxonomy (GTDB): domain Bacteria; phylum Pseudomonadota; class Gammaproteobacteria; order Chromatiales; family Chromatiaceae; genus Sva-25. Next base: position 29,690 of record JAQYVP010000144.1, on the reverse strand, counting down.
CTATTGAGGTCCTCCGCCATGTGCGCCTTCGTACCGAGTCGCTTGTCAATCTCCAGTGCCCGTTGGTAGAATCCAATTGCTTTGTCGTATTGCCCCCATGAGTCATACACCCTGCCAATGTTGTGGAGGACTACTGCAATACTCGCCTCACGGCCAAGCCTCTTGTCGATCTCAAGCGACTGCTGGTAGAGATCGATTGCCTTGTCATACTCTCCCCTGGATTTGTAAACTGCGCCAATATTGTTGAGCAGCGTTGCCACCCCCGCCTGCTTGCCAAGCCGCTTATCAATCTCCAGTGCTTGCTGGTAGAAATCGATGGCCTTGTCGAATTGACCGAGGGAGTAGTACACCCCGCCCATGCCATTGAGATCTGTTGCAGTGTGCGCCTCCCTGCCAAGTTTTTTGTTGACCTCCAAAGCCTGTTGGTAGACATCCAGAGCTTTATCAAACCTGCCCAACAAGAAGTACAATCCGCCAATACTATTCAGTCGAATAGCAACCTTCGCCTCGTTGCCAAGTCGCTTGTTGATCTCCAATGCTTGTTGGTACATATCAGCGGCCTTGTCATATTGGCTTCGCACCTCGTATATAGCACCGATGTTGTTGAGGAGAGTTGCAGTCCCGTTCTCTTCACCAATTCCCCTCAACATCTGCAGTGCCTGTTGATAGAATTCATTCGCTTTGTCAAACTCTCCCCAGGATTTATACACGATGCCAATGTTGGCGAGTCCACTGGCAATGCCCTGCTCTTGGCCAAGCTTCCTGCTAATCTCCAGCGACTGCTGATGGAGCTTGATTGACTTGCCATACTTGCCAGCCTGGTAGTAGTAAAAACCTGCATGACTCAATGCAATGGCCAGCTTTTCCTGCCTTGGTTCAGGGCTTTCCTGCTCGGCCAGCGCTGATTTCTCATGCATTTTGGCTGCTTCGAGAGTGCGCCCCTGCTTGCTCAGAGCATGTGCCTGTTGCCGGTATTGATCAGATAGTTGATGACTCTGAGCAAGCGAAACAACTGGATTGAATACTGTGAGACAAAAAACAGATAGGACAAATAACGATGGTAGATAAGTGATTCGCTGCATATCTATTATCCCGTTTCTCGACACAATCATGGTTTATTGCGAGAGGTAATCCACCAGGGTAATCAACATATCAGCCATTCAGTTAGCATGGCGCCATTCGACTCATTGGGATTCCCCGCACGAGAGTGTTTACAAGATGGCCTCCACAGGCAACATCATGAAAAACAGAAGGCGCATCCGTTCAAAAAAGGTGACTCCCGGTTCAATATAGGATCTTTCCTCGCGGCCATCACGCAAGGTTTTCCATGTCAATTTACCCTCTGCATCCATGTTGACCTGCCAGCAATTTTCCAGATCCATGTCAGTGTTGATGATTTTGGCGACCTGTTCAGCCAGATCAGGACTCTCGATGCGAAACACATGCTCGGTATTGATGTGGGTCGAGCGCGGGTCAAGGTTGAACGAGCCGATAAGCAGCGTCCTCCGGTCAATCACTGCGGTTTTGGCATGCAGACTGATGTCCGGCATCTCTTCCATACTTTGGAAACGTTCAAAAACCGTTTCGCGTATTGCAGCGTCTCTCCGCAGTTCACACATCTTCACACCGCGTCTGAGGATATTACGCCGCTGCCGCTTATAGGCGGAAAAAACAAGATCATCTTCGGCAGAGGCCATCGAGTCCGTCAGCACGCGAACCAGTACGCCACGTTTCTGCAGCCTGGCAAACAGATCGAGCGTGCCTGGCATGGTAATCATATAGGGTGTTTCAACCAGGATCTCCTCTTTAGCCTCAAGAAAACTCCGTGTCAGAAATTCACCGCTCTTACCATATCCTCGCAGACTGCTTAACTGTTCATTTTTCCCTGGTATGTCATAAATCATCTCCGCTTTTCCCCAGGAAAGATGCCCGGGCAACCTTTGCAGGGACTTTCTGGTTCGTTTCAGAGCATCGTCAAAACGAGGAGGGTAGTTTTTCGGCTCACGCGCGTAGGATTCCAGTTTCTGATAATAGGCAGTGCGTTGCTGAGGATCAACCTTACGGGGAAGAACCTGATCTATACCAATAGACCATTCGCTGTTCCAGTATTCATCGAATCCACGGCGCGCCTTCTGGAGTACGTCGCCAACCACCAGCAGATCACGATCACGAAAATTCATATCAGCGTGCATGTCGTAATATTCATCGGCATTGTTACGACCTCCCACCAATACGACTCTCCCATCGACCAAAAAGAGTTTGTTATGCATACGGCGATTAAGCCTGCTAAACGAGGATAGCAGGGTGGATACCTTTGACCCTATGGAAGCATCCAGCTGCGAAAATGGATTATAGAGACGAATGCTGATGTTGGTATGGTCATTGAGCCAAACCAGGTAATTGCTGTCAACATCAAGGGTCACATAGTCCAGCAATATTCGGACATGCACACCCCGCTTTGCAGCCTGTAGCAGTCGGGCGGCGCCAATTGTTCCCACGTTGTCATCCGACCAGATAAAGGTTTGAATATCTATGCTTTTCTCTGCCTGTTCCGTCAGAACCCCACGCCACAACAGTGATTCTTCTCCCTTGTCCAACAAGTATGCCCCTGACAACTCTGGATGTGAGGCAGTTTCAGCATGAAACAGACGGCCAAGAGTCGTATCTCCACCACTGTAAGCCTGCTCCTGTACCCTGTTGTTAACCTCATAAGGTACGAAAACAGATGAGCACCCCCCGGACAAGAGTAGAACTGCAGCCAAGAGCAGCATCACGATCACATGACCAATGGTTGAGATCTTCATTCTCTTCAAAATCAACAAGTTTTTGACGCACATTGTAAATTCTCAAAAAGCCCATGTGAATGACGGAGTTTTGCGAGTACCTCTGCAAACTTTCTTTTGTTATTTTGCTGCCTACTGCAAACTGAAGACTGCAAACATTATTTCCCTTTCACATCGATGCCGAGGCTCTTTAACTTGCGGTAGAGATGGGTGCGCTCCATGCCGGCTTCAGCCGCCATCTGCGTGACATTGCGCTCATGCTTCTCCAGCTGATAGGTCAGGTAGGCTTTTTCAAACTCTTCGCGGGCGTCACGCAACGGCTGGTCGAATGAGACCACGCCTCCGGCTGCCGTATTGACCGAAGATGCCGCACCGATCGCCGCTTCCACCTCTTGAGCATCGATTTCATCATCACCACCGAGGATCAGCAGGCGCTGAACCACATTTTTCAGTTCGCGGATATTACCCTGCCACTCGTACTGGCGCAGGTAATTTTGCGCACCAATGGAGAACTCCCGGTAAGGCAGGCGCTCATGCCTGGCATAGTAGTCGGTGTAGTAATTGAGCAGATCAGGGATATCATCCGCATGCTCCCTTAACGACGGAATATGAACCGGAACAACATTCAGCTGGTAGAAGAGGTCTTCCCGAAAGCGCTGCTGATTGACCTGCTCTTCCAGGTTGTGCTGTGTCGCGGCAATGATGCGCACATCCATATGTACGGGTTCGGATCCACCTACGCGCAGAAATGTGCCGCTGTCGAGTACACCGACCAGCTGCGCCTGCACATCGAGATCCATATCGGCAACCTCATCCAGAAACAGGGTTCCGCCACGTGCCTGCTCCAGGCGGCCATACTGAATATTCCCGCCCTCCTCCTGACCAAAGAGTTCCAGTGCAGCATTGCCCCGAGCGATAGACGAGACGACGACATCGACAAATGGGCGTTCAGCGCGGTTGCTGTTGGCATGCAGATAGCGTGCAAAGGTTTCACGGCCGCTGCCGGGCTCTCCTGTAAACAGCACCCAGGAGTCGTGTCTGGCAATTCGTTTCACCTGCTCTTTCAAACGCAGCGTGGAAGCGCTTCTCCCTGCAGGTTCCAGGTCCTGGGCATCATGCAGGACACTGCTGTCACGTTTGAGGGTGCTGCTTTCAATCGCCCTCTCGATGGTGAGCATCATCTTGGCGATGCTCAGCGGTTTCTCCAGGAAGTCATAGGCTCCAAGCCGGGTTGCCTCTACGGCGGTCTCCACATTGCCATGTCCGGACATCATCACCACCGGGCTGGGCAACTCACCGCCACTGGACTCCTTCCACTCCTTCAGCAGTGTAATCCCATCGGTATCCGGCATCCATATATCCAGCAGCACCATGTCGGGAAGACGATCCCGCAGCTGCTTGCGCGCCTCTGCGGCATTCTCTGCCAGGGCAACTTCGTAACCCTCGTCCTCAAGGATATCTTTAACGGTTTCACGGATATCAGGTTCATCATCGATGACCAGAATATAGGAACGCTTCATTCACTTTCTCGTTTGGATGGTGGAGGCATATGACGACAGATCTCCTGGCTGGACCGCTCTTCAGGCAGACGCACGATAACACGTGCGCCCCCCCGGGGGAGATTCATAACCCAGATACCGCCGCCGTGCTCATCGATGATCTTGCGGACGATCGCAAGTCCAAGACCAGTGCCTTTCTGCTTGGTGGTGACGTAAGGATCGAACACCCGTTCCAGCAGGTCTGTATCAAAGCCGGAACCACTATCCACGACTTCCAGTTCGATAAAATGACACTGCTTGTGCTCGCCGCTTCTGCTGCTGATGCTGATCTTCCTCTGCTGCTGATCATGCACCGCCTCCTGGGCATTTTTTATGAGATTGTGCACCACCTGTCGTAGCTTGACAGGATCTGCATACATGCGCGCATCCCCAGCCTGCAGTGAGAGTGAAATCTCACCCTCCTCCGCTCCATAGAGACCAACAACGGCGCGTAACAACTGATCGAAAACCAGTGACTCTTTCTCCAGCTTCGATGGCCTGGCATAATCAGAGAAGGCATTGACCATACGCTTCATCGCTTCCACCTGCTGAATGATGGTATTGGTGGCCCTGTCCAGAACGTCGGAATCATCCAGCTGCTGCAGATATTTTCTGCGCAAACGCTCGGCCGAGAGCTGGATTGGCGTCAACGGGTTTTTGATTTCATGCGCCAGTCTGCGCGCGACCTCGCCCCATGCCGATTCACGCTGCGCCCTGAGCAAGTCTGTAATGTCGTCAAACATCAACACCAGCGCTCCTGTCGGCCCGCCGGCGCCTATCAGCGGCGTGGTGCGCCAGCGCAGTATCTTTCTACCCTCGTAGGTATCCAGGGATTCCTGCCCCTGCTGTTCATGTTGCATCGAGATCCTGATCTCCTGCACTCTATCCAGCCATGATTTCAGCAATGGCTCTTCGTTAGCAAGTGAGCTAATGTCACAGCCAATTCTGTTCTCCAGCGGAATAGCGAGAATCTTGCCGGCGGCGCTGTTGACTGTTCTCAAATCACCCTCGCTGCTGAATGCAATGACACCCGTGGAGAGGTGTTCCAGCACTGTCTGCAGATAGGCGCGTTGATCCTCGACCTGCTTTTGACTGTTGGCGGCGACATCTCTGGCATGGCCAATCCGCAGGGTCATGGCATTGAAAGAGGAGACCAGAAATTCGACTTCATCTCGGCCTTTGCGCGCAGGCAGGCGCGTCGTGTAATCCCCTTCCGCCACGGATTTTGTCGCCTCTCCGAGGTCGATCAGCGGCGCCAGAAGCCGGCGGGCGGAGTAGATGGCTGCCCAAACCGCGGTAAAAAAACTGAACAGCAGCACCAGCAACAACGCCAGCGAGAAGGTTATCTTCAAAGATTTTTGCAGATAACTGAGCCGCTGATATTTTTCAAAAGCGCCCTGCACCTTGTCACTGAGACCACTGATACGCTCGGGGGTCGGAAAGATTCCCTGCAGAAAAAATGATTCAATGCGATCCATCACCACCACACGCAGATGCAGCAACCCCTCATCACCATAGGGAGTGAGGCCTACGTAGGCTCCTGCCGAAGCCACCTGACCCAGAATTGCACTATTCGGCGTGTCAGCCATGAGGATGCCGGGATTAATATTTCTGGATGCAATAATATGTCCGTTGGCGTCCAGAACTGTGAGTTCCGTGGCGCCGCTACGGCCACGCAACTCCCCCAGATAGACAATCAAGCCATCCTCCCCCCTTTCAGCAACTTCACTCTTCAACTCCCGGGTCTGATGCAGCAGGTAGCGCTTCTGCAAATCCATGGATGCCTTGCCGAGTGATAGGGAATCCTGCATCGCCTGATCGATTTGCACATCAAACCAGCCGTCGATGCCGCGCAGCAAATATTGCATGGAGTAGAAGTAGACGACCGCTACCGGCAGCAGTGACAACAGCACGAACAGCGACACCATGCGCATGGTCAGGCGCGCTCCGGGACGATTTGCGCGGTATGCCCTGATCAGTCTGGCCAGGCTGACGCTGATCACCACCAGCAGAATCAGAAGCCCCAGGATATTGAAAATCAACAGCGGAATATAGAGCTGGTTAAGATTCTCCTCATTCTGTACAGCGCCGCTCATAAGATGCAGCGACACCAGCAGCCCGACAAGCAGCGCCACTGACAGCAGTACCTTGATGGCAGCCCTGATCACTGATGCAGTGGCCATTTACTCCACCCGCTCGACATCTCCCAGTCTGAATCAATATAGGCCATCGGACGCATCGGCAGCGGCAAACTGTTGATATCAAGCTCTGCCTTGATCTCGACGTGATATTTCTTATTCACGTCAAGCTCTCCGGTGTCGACAATTGCGATCTGCCGCAACTCCCCCAGATTGGCAAAAAGTGACTTCCACGAAACAAAATTGCGCTGATATTCATTGTGGTCAGTGGAGATTTCATACAGCGACGAAAGCGGACGGTAACGCAGTTGAAAACGGATTTTGCGTTTTGTAAGCGCGCGCTCGAACCAGCCTAGCCAACTGTCTGACTCCCTGACCTTCACTGTCACTTCGAAGGTCAGAGGGATGCCATTTTTTAATGCTTCGATCACCGTGTCGGTCGGGAAATAGTCGATATCGGCATCCAGAAGATAGCTGTTTTCATTTTCCCATAGCGTGACATCTCTGATATTGACCCCGCCTGCAGCGACATCGACTGTCAGCAGCATCAGCATGATGAGTAGAAAGCCCCTGGAAAAAATCATCATCCCTTTTCTATCAGTGCATAGTAGAAACCATCCATGTGCGACTCGCCCGGCAATATCTGCCAGCCGACGGACTGCTTGCGTCCCACAGCCAGGGCAATAGCCTGCTCTTTGGCGTCTTCATGCCTGGCCAGAAACGCCTCCATCTGCTGCTGATTCTCTTCAGGCAGCAGGGAACAGGTCACATAGAGCAGCACCCCGCCAGGCTTCAGCAGCGGCCATACGGATTCAAGAATTTGCTGCTGGCGCTCAGCCAGCGAGTCAACATCCCCGGCTTTTCTCAATAGCTTGATATCAGGATGGCGGCGAATCACGCCGGTGGCGGAACAGGGGACATCCAGCAGTATCCGCTCATAACTGCGGTCGCGCCACTCGCCCTGTTGCAGCGAGACATCGCCTGTTGTCAGGCGCGCCTGCTGTCCCAGTCGCTGCAAATTCTCCTCGACTCGCTGTAAGCGCCCGGCATCGACATCCATTGCAGTGACATTGGCATCGGGCTGAAGTTCAAGAATGTGTGTTGTTTTTCCGCCGGGGGCTGCGCAGGCATCAAGCACTTCGTCACCGGGTTGAGCATCGAGCAGCATTGCGGCAAACTGTGCACCCGCATCCTGCACCGAGAGATAGCCGGCGGAGAACCCGGGCAGCAATTCAACAGCTGCCGCCTTCTCCAGCATCAATGCTGAGTCGATCTGTGCAAACGCATGTGCTGTAACTCCTGCTGCAGCCAACTCTGTAATTGCAGCTTCAACACTGGTTTTGCTGCAATTCACTCTCAGCGTCATCGGTGGACGCTGCAGATAGCTCTCCGCGATCCGTCGCCACTCTCCGGGCCACGCCTGCTGCAGGCGCTGCAGCAGCCACTGCGGCATGGCAAGCTGCGCAGCATCACTTGAATCTGATTGTTGCAGCAGGCTCTGCTGTTCCCGCAGAAAACGCCGTAATACCGCATTCGTCAGGCTTTTCGCCCAGCCTTTCCCGAGCATCCTGGTTGCTGCAACAGTTTCCGATACCGCAGCATGCGCCGGAATCCGGGTATGCAGCAGTTGATAGAGCCCAACCAGCATCAAGGTGTGAATGACTCTCTGAGAAGACTTGAGCGGTTTGTCCAGCAACAGCTTCAAGAGCGCGTCGAGTTGGAAATACCAGCGGCACACTCCATAGGAGATCTCTGCAGTGAGCGCCCTCTCTTTCTCCTGAAGTCTGTCGGCAACGCTCTGCATCGCACTCTCCAGGTTGCGCCCCTGCAACACCTGCTGTATCACCATGGCGCTGGCTGCACGTGAGTCAAGTGCAGCCACTACCCGAGCCTCACATTATCGAGGGAGTGGGCATTGAGAAAATCTGAGGCAGACATCGCTCTTTTTCCCGGCAGCTGCAACTTTTTGATGCGCAATACCCCGTCACCGGTGGCAATATCAATACCCTCAGGAGAGCTGTTGACAACGCAACCAGGCGCAGCCCTGCTGTCACCATCAACAAGCCGTGACTCCCACACCCGCAGCTGTTTGCCGTCCAGCTGTGCATAGGCAACCGGCCAGCTGTTGTATGCACACACTTTGCGATGAATCAATGCCGCAGGCTCGCTCCACGCTATTGCCGCCTCGCTCTTGCTGAGTTTATGCGCATAAGTCGCATCTTCACCCGCTTGAGCAGTCGGTTGATGCTCTTCGCTGCCCAACAGCAGCAGTGCATCCATCAATGCATCTGCCCCCAGTTGTGCGAGCCGGTCATGCAGATCAGCACCCGTCTCATTAGCGCTGATATCAACAACCCGACGCAGCCACACAGGCCCGGTATCCAGGCCCGCATCCATCTGCATGATAGAGATTCCCGTTTGATGGTCCGCCGCAATAATGGCGCGCTGAATCGGCGCAGCACCGCGCCAGCGCGGCAGCAGAGAGGCATGAATATTGACGCATCCCAGTGGTGGCACATCAAGAACCGTCCGGGGGAGAATCAGCCCATAGGCCACCACAACCATCAAATCAGCCTGTAGCCGCTGCAACTCCTCAACAGATTCTGTGCTCCTGAAATCGAGTGGTTGATAAACAGGAATCCGATGATCGAGTGCAACCTGCTTGACAGCGCCAGGCACAAGCTTTCTGCCACGCCCAACGGGACGGTCGGGCTGCGTATAGACCGCCACGACTTCATGGGAAGATGCAATCAGCGCCTGCAACGCGGGAACAGAGAAATCCGGTGTTCCGGCAAACAGAATGCGCATTAAATCACAACCGCCTGGCGACTCTTCTTCTCCATTTTCTTACGGATGCGCTGCCGCTTCAAGTTTGATAAATAGTCGACAAAGAGCTTGCCGTCGAGATGGTCGATCTCATGCTGGATACAGACTGCCAGCAGGCCGTCATCTTCGATCTCAATCGCGTTGCCATCGCGATCCAGCGCACGCACCCTGATGTGCTCAGCTCGCGTCACAGTTTCGAATACTCCGGGAACCGAGAGGCATCCCTCTTCGCAACTCTCTTCACCATCCCTCTCGATGATCTCGGGGTTGATCAAACACAGCGGCTGGTCATGATCTTCACTGATATCGATCACAATAATCCTTTTGGCGACATTTACCTGTATTGCGGCAAGACCGATTCCCGGAGCCTCGTACATGGTTTCCAGCATGTCATCGAGCAGCGTCTGAATTGACTCGTCCACAACTTCGACAGGAAGTGCGCTATTGCGCAGACGCGCATCAGGAAAGTGCAGAATTTCTAGTTTCGCCATAATCTTCTTATCGTCATTTGATTCAATCTATTTCCTGACACGCCGACTTCAGGTATATTCCTCATAGCGTCTATGATATATAAAAATCACTTTCATTTCCTGCATCTGCATCGTGGAAGTGGAATCCGGGAGCCACAAGATATGTCCAAACCAAGATTACAACTACTGACAGCAATCCTGATACTGCTTGTGTCTGCGCCACTGATGGCTGTGCAGTTGCGTGACGGGCACCCCGACGAGGTGATTGTCACTAAAGGCGATACCTTGTGGGATCTATCCGGACGATTTCTTCAGCACCCCTGGGAGTGGCCCAGGCTTTGGAAAAACAATCCTTCGATCAAGAATCCGCACCTGATCTACCCGGGTGACCGCTTACGCCTGACATGGGTCAACGGTCAGCCAAGACTGGAGCGCCAGGGAAGAAGCAGGAGAGGTTCGCCCATTGGCATCATCTCGTTACGTGAGCTGCGCGTCTTTCTCTCGCGACCCTATCTTCTTGATGACAGGGCAATCGAAAACTCAGGTTACATCATCGCTTTTCGCGAAGGCACGCTGATTGCCGGTGCTGGCGAGCGCGCCTATGCCCGCCAACTCGGTTCACTGGAAGATGACTTCGAACCCACGTCTACAAGCACCTGGAAACTTCCGCCAGGCGTCACTCTTCCTCCAGGCACAGGTGAACTCCCGGAAGGCTTCAGGTTCGTAGAGGGCACGCCGAGAAAAAAAGCACACGGACCGACAGCAACACACTTCGACATTGTGCGCCCCGGAGATCTCTACAAGGATTATGACACCGGCGAAGTACTCGGCAGAATCGCACTTTTTATTGGCACGGCGAAACTGCTTCGTGATGGTGATCCAGCCACCATCAAGATCACCTCGACGACCATGGAGGTCATGCTGGGTGATCGTTTGATTCCTTCGACTGCAAAAAGAATCAAAAATCTCTATTTTCAACCCGGAGTACCGGCTCAACGTGTCGATGGCCATATTATTGACGTTCCCGGCGGTGTTAACATTGCAGGACAATATAGCGTGGTCGCCATTGACAGGGGGGCAGCCGATGGTCTTGGTCAGGGCGATGTTTTGCTTGTGAATACCAGTCGACGTCGCATTATCGATCGCTTTGCTCCAAGACAGAGTGACGTGTCGGAGTACCCTGAGAAGCGTAATTTCTGGGGTCAGGCGATAGCAACTCTTCCCGAAGAGAGCGCTGGAAAAATCATCATCTTCCGCGTTTTTCATCGTGTCAGTTTTGGACTCATATCGAGTGCAACCCGCTCCATCAAGAGTGGTTACCCTGTGCATAGTCCCTGACGAGGCATGAAAGTGACTATTTTTTCTCGCCAAGGCGCAAAGACCGCAAAGATTTTCCTTGGCGAGCTTAGCGTCTTTGCGAGAGTCCTTATTGAAATTTGACTCATTTGTAAAGAAGTTGGTCACTCAAGGATTACTGGGCAAAGGAATGTTGAAAACGACTCAATTACAATGGCTTGCACTGATCCGCGCACCCGGCGTCGGCTCCAGGAGCATACATAAACTCCTGCAACATTTCGGCTCGATTGCAGATATTTTTTCTGCATCTGCCAGCCATCTGCAAGCCTCCGGGATCAAATCCGGCATCTGTGCAGCAATACTGCAGCCGGATGAGCGCATGCTCACTTCAGACACCGCCTGGCTGGAAGCATCTGATCATCATCTGCTCACCTGGGGCGATCCGGACTACCCCGCCTTGCTCAGTGAAATCCCCGATCCTCCAGCTGCTCTCTTTCTCAAGGGCAATCCTGAATTACTCAAACTCCCGCAGCTGGCGATCGTCGGCAGCCGCAACCCGACTTCCGGCGGTAGCGAGAATGCCAAACAATTTGCAAAACATCTTGCCTCCTGTGGACTCGGGATATGCAGCGGCATGGCGACAGGCATCGACACTGCCAGTCACGTCGGCGCCCTGCAGGCCGGCGGTTTCACCATCGCCGTAGTCGCCACCGGACTGGATCGCGTCTATCCGGCCATCAATCGGGAACTGGCTCACAAAATAGCCAGTGAAGGACTGCTGATTTCAGAATTCCCTCCGGGCACAGGACCCAATGCAGGGCATTTCCCGAGTCGCAACCGGATAATTTCAGGCCTCTCGGTTGGCACACTGGTGGTTGAAGCTGCACTCAGGAGCGGCTCACTCATTACCGCCCGCCTTGCTGCCGAACAGGGACGAGAGGTATTTGCAATCCCGGGGTCGATACACAACCCGCTCGCAAGGGGCTGCCACGGCCTGATCCGGCAGGGAGTGAAACTGGTGGAGACCGCCGATCACATTCTCGAGGAACTCTCTGCGTTGCTTGGCGAATACCAGCTGAGTGCTGAAATTGGTGCTGCCGTAGATGAAGAACAACGCACGGATCAGCAAACGCCATTGGATGACAGCTACCTCTCGATGCTGAATTTCATCGGCTACGACCCACTCACGACCGATGAACTTATCCACAAAAGCAGATTGACGCCGGCAGCAGTTTCCTCCATGCTATTAATACTCGAACTGCAAGGCTATGTTGAATCATTATCCGGCGATCGCATCTGTCGCACTTCACTCTCTCCACCAGGAGAAACAGCCTCCCTTTCTTTATCAGGTAAAGTCCCGTGAATGAGAACATCATTGATGTATTGATCTATATCTACGAAACATACATGGATGGCGAGAAACAACTCCCTTCAGATCAAATACTTATAGAGGAGCACCTGCTGAAAGTCGGTTTCCATGAAGGAGAGATCAACAAGGCATTCGACTGGCTCGACGAACTTGCCTGGCGTCAGGGAGTTCTACATGAAAACGGTGATTTCAGCCAGGCATCCATGCGCCTCTACTCTGACGACGAAGTGCAACGCATCGATATGGAGAGCAGAGGCCTGCTGCTGTTCCTCGAGCAAAACGGCATACTGGATCCTCTCAGCCGCGAACTGGTCATCGAACGCGCCATGGCGCTGGAAAACCCGGAGCTCGACAGTGATGACATTCAGTGGATCGCTTTGCTGGTGCTGTTGAATCAGCCGGGACAGGAAACAGCTTTCTCCCTGATGGAGAATCTTGTCTATGACGGAATTCCTGATCTGCTGCATTAACTCATATGTTGGCAGTTGGCTAAACTCAGTTTGCAGTACAATCATAAAATAGAAACTACTGACTTTCATATTTTTTTAGCTTTACTGCCAACTGATTACTGCAAACTTTCTTTTTAGGAGATTCACATGGGACTATTTGATTTCGCATCCGACCTTGGAAAAAAACTTTTTGGTGATGACGATGATCCTGCGGAGGTGATCAAGAAACATATCGAGGAGGACAACCCCGGTGTGGAAGATCTGCTTGTTGATGTTGATGATGGCGTCGCTGTTATTTCAGGAGAAGCGAAAGACCAATCCGCATTTGAAAAGGCCGTTTTGATGGCCGGTAACATCTTCGGCATCAAAGAGGTCAGAGCGGACGAACTCAAGACGGACGAGATTGGAACTATCGATAAAGTAGAGTTTTACACCATCGAGAAGGGAGATACCCTGTGGGCCATCGCCAAACAGCATCTCGGTGATGGCAACAAATACAATGACATCTTTGCCGCCAACCGTGAAGTGATCAAGGATCCCGACCTGATCTACCCGGGACAAAAAATCCGCATTCCGCTGGCATAAGAAAAGTTGGCAAAGAGCATATTAACCATATCCCACCTGCTCTTGCACAGGAATTTTCAATGACTCCCTGCATGTGAAAAAAATGCTATCGCATTTCAATCATGGTCAGAAAAGCACGGCCAAAAAGGCAAGTGAGATTGGTGTTTTAATAAATGCCTCATCCCTAAAGAGAGTTGTACGAGCGGCTTTAACGAGTGAGAAACAGTTTAATGAGTTACAAATCCTGTTCCATAGGAGTAGAAACATCTGACTCCTGATCGACTTGTGGCAGCTTGAAGGGGAGTATGACATCGACACGCACCGGCAGGTGGTCTGACAGTGGAAAGTCCTCTACTGCCGGATTCTCAGTCCTGAGTGAATCTGAAACCAGGATATGATCGATCTTGCGCACAGGCCGCCATGAAGGGAATGTCGGTTCTCCTATGACTGTCTCGACCATGCCGGACTTTGACAGGAACTCCTCCAGGTAGTGAGAGCCGCTACCGCAGTTGAGATCACCCATGACAATGTTATAGGGGGTATCAGAGATCAGCTCGCGCATAAAATGCATTTGCCGAATGCGTCCGCGTTTTCCCAGCGCCAGATGAACCAGCACCACGGACAGGCTTTCATCACCCTCTCCAAATTTAATCACCATGGCGCCACGACCGCGCAGTCCCGGCAGGCGATGATAATGCACTGAAGCGGGTTCATAGCGGCACAGGAACCCATTGCCAAACTGCCCGAAGTGACCAATGTTACGATTGACCTGGATATTCCAGTTGGAAAAACCGGCGCGATGCGCCAGGTATTCTGTCTGGTCAATAAAAGCGGAACGCAAACTTCCTGCATCGACCTCTTGCAGTCCTACCAGGTCATAGTCGTCGATCAGACTGGCAATACGATTCAGGTTTCGCTGCTTGATCGGATGGGGAAGAAAGGTCTGCCAGCTTTTGGTGACATAATCGCGCCGCTGCTGGGTCTCCTGACCTGACTGGATATTGTAACTGAGCAGACGCAGCCGGGTTCCGGCTGCATCACTTTGTGGCTGGCTCGCAATTGAAGCCACCAGATTTATTGTGCTGTGGCGCCAGCAGCTTGAGGCTGAGCAGCAGCTGGAGCAACTGCCGGTCTTCTTTGGCGTGATTTTTCGACCAGGTAGTCAACAATTTGCAACTTCTCATTCCAGTTTGCGGCATTCCCGTCTTTGTAGTGTTTGTCGACAATCATCGAAGGGACACCGGAGATCGCGTATTTTTTCGCCAGTTTCATCGCCTGTTGCAGCTTCAGATTGACTTCAAAAGAATCCATCGCCTCTTTGTAGGCAGCTACATCCACACCCCGGGTTGCCAGAAAGGCTTCCATTTTTTCCTGGCTATTGAGCTTTTGACCATTTTTATGAATTGCCGCAAAAATAGCAGCATGCACTTTATCGACAGCACCAATTTGCTGCAGCGCATAGTAGGTTTTTGCATACATCAACACCACAGGGCGATTAAATGTAGCGGGCACACGAATGAAATCGACATCTTCCGGCTTGTTTTTCAACCAGCTTTCCAGATGGGGCTCCAGAGCCTCGCAATGCGGGCAGAAGTAGCCAAAAAATTCAGCAACCTCTATCGGCCCCACAGTTGGCTTCGGTGTGGCCAATACATGGTAATTGACACCCTCGACAGGATTCACCGCACCTTCCGCCCAGGCGGACAAGCTCGACAACAGCATTACGACCAAAACAGCAAATCTCTTCATAACTCTTCCTCGGATTTTTCAATCATCAGGCATCTGCCTGACTTCAAATTCAATGGGGCTATTTTACACATTTCTTGACACGGCTGCCCGGTATTAGCGGATTAATCGCACAGAAGTTTTCTTTATTTCTCAATAGCCCCGTGCAGGAAGCTGGGTTGGGAGTCTGCTTTTCAGGGCTTCCGCCGAACAACTGCTCTCTACATTTTCAGCACTTCCGCCATCCATGGCGGTCGAAAACAGGGACGTTTTATCAGAGCGTACATGAATGTATTCACAGCAGCACTGAAAGGCTGATCCCGACCCAACACAGACTCAAACTATGCACGGACTCATTGAGAACTAACAAAACTTCTCTGAATATCTGTATCTTGGTGAGAGAAAAATTCCTTTTGTAATTTGTCATGCCTCCAGCCAGAATGTGACCGGCCCCTCATTGATAAGCGCAACCTGCATATCAGCACCAAACTGCCCGCACACGACCTTGCCATGTATTTCAGTGGCACTGTTTGCGACCAGCTCAAACAGTTCATTAGCAACATCGGAAGCAGCCGCAGATGTAAAGCTGGCTCGCATTCCTCTGCCTGTATCAGCAGCCAGCGTAAACTGCGGCACCAGCAGTAATTCACCGCCGGTATCGCTGAGGCTCAAATTCATGCGGCCACGATTATCTTCGAAAACGCGGTAGCCCAATATCCTCTCACACAATCGCAACGCCTGTTTCTCTCCATCATCTTTCTGTACACCGACGAAGACCAGCAGGCCGGTATCAATTCGGGCGATGGTATCTCCCTCGACACTGACACTCGCCTTGCTAACCCGCTGCAATAATGCAATCACATCAATCTCCTATGATCAATATTCACGTCGATATCAGAAAATCCCTACAAAGTAATCAGAATTTTCTGACTGGACAACTCCAGCAGTTTTTATTATCGTAAAGCCGTCACTAAAAAGGAGGAGCAAATACGAAAAAACCGGATCACGGATGATTCGTCAGGGATTCTCAATGGAAAGAGTGGATAGGGAGATAAAAGCACCTTTTCGTATTTGCACCGAATGGAAATCGGCCTGATGACATCAGGAAAGTAGTGACACTTAAAGCCCTGCTGATTCCAGCACGGGGTTATTGAGAAATCAAGAAGTCGCTTGGTAGAGAGTCTGATCTTCGATACCGGCATCGACAAACCCCTGACGCCGAAGGCGGCAGGAGTCACACCGACCACATGCCCTGCCCTGCTCATCCGCCTGGTAACAGGAGACAGTGTCGCTGTAGTCCACCCCCAGTTTCACTCCCAGTTGGATGATTTCAGCTTTACTCAAGTGCAGCAGAGGCGCCTCAATCGTGAAGCTGTCACCCTCGACACCCGCCCTGGTTGCGACATTCGCCAGCTTTTCAAATGCCTCGATAAACTCCGGCCGGCAATCAGGGTAGCCCGAATAATCGAGTGCATTCACACCAATGAAAATATGCCTGGCGTGCAGAACCTCTGCCCAGCCAAGCGCCAGTGAGAGAAAAATTGTATTCCTGGCCGGCACATAGGTAACAGGAATTCCCGACTGCGCATGCACAGGCACCTCAATCTGCATGTCAGTCAAAGCGGATCCGCCGATCAGATCCAGCGCCATAGGCAGGATCAAGTGTTGTGTGACCGTGGCGGTTTCAGCTATCTTTGTTGCCGCAACCAGTTCTGATTGATGCCGCTGTCCATAATCGAAACTAATAGCATGACACTGATAACCTTGCTGCTGCGCGATCGCCAGAACTGTGGCGGAATCGAGGCCGCCGGACAGAAGCACCACCGCACAGTCAGACACCCTGCTTCTCTCCCCATAATATCTTGTGAAGCTGTATCTGAAAACGCACCGGCAGACGATCCGCGACGATCCAGTCCGCCAGTTGCGTCGCCGGCTGTTGACCGTAGGCCGGTGAGAACAGTACTTCACAGCGTTGCTGCAATTGATGCTCGTCCATCAGCTGTTTACTCCACTCGTAGTCATCACGGTCACAGATGACAAACTTGAGTTGATCTGACGGGTTCAAAGCGTGCAGATTTTCCCACCGGTTTTTATCCTGCTCCTGTGAGCCGGGGGTCTTGATATCAACGACCCTTGCAACACGCGCATCAACACTACTGATATCCACTACACCACTGGTTTCCAGGGAGACCTCGTAGCCACAGTCACATAATGCAACAAGTAATTCAAGAGAGGCTTTTTGCGCCAGAGGTTCACCACCAGTCACGGTGACATGAGAGACGCCGAAATCTTCGACCTGCTGCAATATCTTATTGATCGATAACCACTCTCCGCCCTTGAAGGCATAAGCAGTATCGCAGTAGCCACAGCGTAGCGGACAGCCGGTCAGTCGAATAAAAGTCGTCGGCCATCCGCTGCTCCTGCTCTCTCCCTGCAGGGAACAGAAAATCTCGGTAATTCGCAGGCGACTCTCGACGGTGCTCTGTTCAGGATTGGTAGCATTCATGGTGGGAGTTTAATGCAACTGGAGAAGATCAGAGGACTAAAAGAGATGGTGCAATGCACTGTCGCTTATTGCACCCTACGGTAGAGTATTCCTTGAGTGGCCAACATCTTTACAAATGAGTCAAATTTTTACAATGACTCTCGCAAAGACGCTAAGCCCGCCAAGAAAAACCTTGGCGGTCTCTGCGCCTTGGCGAGAGAAAATCAGTCTCTTCCAAGCAACCTCAGTCAGAAACTTGGCATCGTTAAATATTTAAGTACAAATGCATTGGTTACAGGCTCTCCAGCCTCATCGCCGCCAATCGTGCGGCAGGTGCATCCGGATAGTGTTCGATCAAGCCCTCGAAAACCTTGCGCGCCCGCTCGATATCGCCCTTACTCTTGTAAATGTAGCCAACCTTGTAGACAGCATCAGGGACCTTGGGACTCAGCGCATAGTTATCCACCAGATTTTGAAACTCCTTCAGGGCATCGTCCAGTTCATTTTTAGCGTAATAGGCCTCACCCAGCCAGAACTGGGCATTATCTGCATATTTGCCATCAGGATAGCGCTTCAAAAGCAGCTGAAACGCATCGATCGCCTGTTGAAAATCACGTTTTTTCATCAACAGATCATAGCCATGCTGGTATTGATCCTGCTCACTGAGTTTCGACCCCGACTCAGCCGCTGACAGCGAAACAGATTCGGATTTCGCTGGCGGCTGAGCCTCTGCTGCACTGTTTTCAGGCGCCGCATCCATTTCAGCTGAGATTTGAGAATCTGCAGCAGCACCGGAGCTGTCGCTCAGACGTCTCTCAATGTCGAGATACATCTCCCGCTGCTGCTCTTTCAGTTGCTCGAGCTGATGCTTCAACTCTTCGATCTCACCATTCAGACGATTATTCTGTGTTTGCAGCTTATCCATGCGCTGGCTCATTTTAGAGATCGCATTGACACGTTTTTCAAGCACATCCAGCCTGCTCCAGACACTTGCCGAAGCAGGTGCGAACAGCAGCATCAACAGCACAATCAGTACGCAACGCAGCATATCAATAATCCAGAACCGCACGACGATTGCGCGCCCAGGCACTCTCATTGTGCTCATACGACTCAGGCTGCTCTTCACCATAACTGACAGATGAAATCTGACCGGGGGAGACACCCTGGTTGACCAAATAGCGGCTGACCACATGTGCACGCTCTTCACCCAGGGCCATATTGTATTCCCGCGAGCCACGCTCATCGGTGTGTCCCTGGATCGTTAGCTGACCACCTGACTTGATGAGGTTCTGAGCATGTGTAGCCAGTACGCTGTCGTACTCGGAACGAATGCTGCTGTCGTCATAACCAAAGTAGATGACGCGGGGATTTCCTCCAGCTCCGGAGCCATATCCCGAACCTCCGGAACCGTAGCCGGATGAACCGTAACCATCCCCACTCCCGTCCCCACTTCCATCTTCACCATCCTTGGAGCCACCGGAGCTGCTGCAACCGCCGATAAAGAACACCGCAGATACAAAGAGCACCGTCAAAAAACTGTTTTTTACCATCATTTTCTTCTCCCGATCAAATAGGGTGACCATGCAGGATCGCGTACTTCACCCCCCTGGCGTGCAAGGCGCTGCCTCACATCATAATCAACAGCAACTACAGAAAGTACGCCGCCGCCAGCCGCATAGACCACCATAGTGCCATTCGGAGCGAAACTTGGGGATTCGTTCAGACTCCCTGAACTGATTGTCTGCATTCCACGTGTTTCCAGGTCGAGTATAGCAACCTGATCGCCTCGTGTTCGTGTAATCAATGCGAGTCTTTTTCCATCCGGTGAATAACTGGAATCTGCGTTATAGCTGCCTTCAAAAGTGAGTCGTGTAGCGCTGCCGCCGCTGGCTGTAATTTTGTAGATTTGTGGTTTTCCACCACGATTGGATGTGAAGGCAATCCAGCGGCCATCAGGAGACCAGCTCGGTTCCGTATCGATGGACTCACTATGGGTGAGGCGATGTGCAGCGCCGCCATTGGCTCCAATGATATAGATTTCCGGATTGCCGTCTTTGGAAAGAGTCACGGCAAGCCGGCGTCCGTCAGGAGACCATGTGGGGGCGCCGTTGAGGCCGGAAGTGCTGCTGATGCGTATGCGCTTGCCGCTTGTCAGTGTCTGCACATAGATTCCGGGTCTGCCTTTATCAAAAGCGACATAGGCGAGACGGTTTCCGTCAGGAGACCATGCCGGAGACAAGATCGGTTCATTGGATGAGAGTACGGTTTTAGCATTATGTCCGTCGGAATCAGAAATTTTCAGGGTGCGATGACGTTTATTGGCAACAACATAGGCAATCCGGGTCGCAAAAGCACCGCGTGTCCCGGTCAGCTTCTCGTAGATCAGGTCTGCAATATGGTGTGCAGCAAAGCGCTGGTCCTTGATTTTTGTCGTCACAGTTTCGCTCAGCAGTTTCTGTGATGATGCAGTATCGTAGAGAGAAAAATGCGCCTTGTAACCGGAACCTGTTTGCACGATCCTCCCTGTCACCAGATTATCAATATTTCTGGAGCGCCATGCTTCAGTATTGACCGGTGTACCCCAGGCAGGCGCCGCTGGCTGACTGGAGCGCGCAACCGGATTGAATTGACCGGAGCGTTTCAGGTCTGCAGCAATAATCTCGGCAAAATCAGCCGTAAGCGGAGTGCTGCCGCCATCCCGACTGAACGGGGCGATAGCAATGGATGTCGCGTCCGAGTTGCCACCGGTGATTTCAATCGTCAGCTCAGCATGCGCTGTCAAAGGCAGCAGTAACAGTGCAGAAAATAGAATAAAAGCTTTTTGCATTATCTGATTCCAGTTGGAGAAAATTTTAAATTCAGGCTTCGAAACTTGTCGAATGCACTCCCTTTTGGCACTGGCAGTGGTGAAGCTTTTTTAACCGCATCCTGTGCCGAGCGATCATACTCCGGATTACCACTCGGACGCGCGACTGTAACACTTGCGACAGCGCCGCCCGGGAAAAGTTTTACGCGTAACGAAGTAGTGAGTCCATCTTTGATCCCGGATGGCTTGCGCCAGTTGCGTGTTATTTTAGACCGAATCTGGGAAATATACTTATCATAATTTTTTCCACCGCCACCTCCGCTGTGACGTCCTGATCCACCGCCACCGCTACCACCACTCTTGCCTTTGCTGCTGGCTGCCCCCTGCTTGCGCGCAGTTCCGGATTTATCGCTGTTACCAGATTTACTCTTTGCGCTGCCGGCGGCCGCTTTTGATTTTTTCTCTGCTGCCTTCTTCTTAGCTGCCTTCTTGTCCGCAGCTTTCTTATCTGCCGCCTTCTTGTCAGCTGCTTTCTTTTTATCTGCCGCCTTTTTCTCTGCTGCTTTCTTATCTGCCGCCTTTTTGTCTGCCGCTTTCTTGTCTGCTGCCTTTTTGTCAGCTACCTTCTTGTCCGCAGCTTTCTTATCTGCCGCCTTCTTGTCTGCTGCTTTTTTCTTCTTTAATTCCTTCTTTTTCTTCTCTTCAGCCTTCTTCTCCTGCTTTTTCTTTTTCTCCTCCTCGGCCTTCTTTTTCTCCAACTCCTGCTGCTTTTTCTCCTCGGCCCTCTTTTTTTCCAAATCTCTTTTTTTCTTCTCTTCTGCTTTTTTCTTTTCCAGTTCCGTGCGCCGCTGCTCTTCTTTTCGCTTTTCCCGCATTGCTACAATGCGTGGATCCTCGGGCATTTTGAGCCCCAGAACATTTTGCCTGGCTTTGCTTTTCTTAAGCTGCTGCAGTTTCTCCGTGAACAAAGACTCTTCCACTACAACGACAGCAACACCCTCAGGCAAAGCTTCATTCACCTCGGTATCAGGATCATCCCGGCGCATCTCATCCTCAAGCTGAGATTCTATTGGCGCTGCAGAGTCCAT
The DNA here is from genome assembly GCA_030145485.1 of Chromatiales bacterium. Taxonomy (GTDB): domain Bacteria; phylum Pseudomonadota; class Gammaproteobacteria; order Chromatiales; family Chromatiaceae; genus Sva-25. The sequence continues at coordinate 8,153 of JAQYVP010000144.1, read as the reverse complement.
AAACTTCATTTGCGGTGATACTTTGAAAAGCAGTATCAGCGCCAGATGAAAGAGTAATGCCAGGATCAAGGCATAGGGATTGCGTTTCAGCAGCTCAATCAACGAGGGAACCTCTATAAATCCATAAGATGGGGGGCTCCTAACCGCTCCCATCCGAGATAATCGTCATCAATCGAACCTGTTTGCCCTTTTCCACACTCTGCTGAAGCGCCTGCAAGAGGCGCAGAACATCGCCGTATTCCACTTTTTTATCACCATAGACCATCAGATCCCTGGATGGATCCTTGATCGTCAGCGCCAGGGTTGCAGCCAGCGCCTCCTCCTCGGAAGGCAGGAACTCGGGTTCTCCATCCTCATTGTAGAGAAAATAGAGGCCGTCACTGGTCACACCGAGGACTATCGGCGGCTGCTCTTCGGCAACGCTGCCAGGGTCTCCCTGGCTTAGCGGTAATTCGACATCGACATTACGCACCATCATGGGCGCCGCCACCATGAAAATAATCAACAGCACCAGCATCACGTCGATATAGGGAACCACGTTGATTTCAGCGATGGGTTTGTTACTGCGCGGGCGTCTTCTCATGACTACATCTGCCGGTGCAGAATATTGGCAAACTCTTCGCTGAAGTCGTCAAAACGCCCCTCCAGGCGATACACTTCGTTGCTGTAACGGTTGTAGGCAACGACGGCGGGGATTGCTGCAAACAGCCCCATGGCCGTGGCGATCAGCGCCTCGGAAATTCCCGGCGCCACCATGGCGAGACTTGCCTGCTTGACACTCCCTATTGCGTGAAATGATGTCATGATTCCCCATACAGTGCCAAGAAGTCCGACATAGGGGCTGGTCGAGCCAATCGTCGCCAGCATCGGCAGGAATCGCTCCAGACTCTCTGTTTCACGATTCATGGCGACCTTCATGGCGCGAATCGAACCTCCCAGAACGGCGTCACGCCCGATCTCCGACTGATCCTGCAGCTTGATAAATTCGCTGAATCCGGCCACAAAAACGGCAGCCAAAGGACCATCCCTGTCCTCATCACTATTTTTATAGAGCCGCTCTATATCGGCGCCGCCCCAGAATTTTTTCTCAAAAATCTTCGACAATTTTCTGGCGCGGGATGTTGCTCTGGCGCGATCAATAATAATCCCCCAGGAGATGATGGAGGCAAGTACCAGGATTGCCATCACGACTTTTACCACGGGACTGGCGCCCATGATCAATCCAAAAATATCGATATCACCGGACATTACTTAAAATCTCATCATTAGTTAAATTCATTGCATTTTTTGCAAAATCGTTGCTGGAATTGCCGCGGGTTTAAAACTGGCGGCGTCAACACAGGCCAGCAATATTTCACCCCGGCACAACAACTCATCGCCACGACGCACCTGCTGTTCAAACAGCAGTGACGCTTTGCCTCTTTTTTTGAGTATCAGCGAAACATCCAGCAACTCATCCAGTCGCGCCGGTTGAAGATAATCGACACATGCGCGCCGCACGACAAAAACAACGCCCTGCTGATCTGCAAGCGTCTGATTATCAAAACCCAGAGTACGCAGCCATTCGCTGCGCGCCCGCTCCATATAGGCCAGATAATTGGCGTAGTAGACCACCCCTCCGGCATCCGTATCTTCGTAATAGACACGCACTTGCCAAGTAAATATCGACAATAGCATTCACCTCATGGCAATGGTCAAGAGCCTGTGACGGACATCTGCACAGAAAAACGACCATATTATATACTGTAAATGAAGAGGATAAGCGACATTTCGGTGATTTCTCAATAACTCCGTGCGGGAAGCAGAATTGGGGTTTGCTTTTCAGGGTTGTAATAAAACAGGAATGATTTATTACAGCGTCCGGAGATGCATTTATGCATCCTTGAAAGGCTGGCTCCGACTCTGCAAGAGATCAATAAAACAGGCTGGATTATTAAAAAATTACAACCATAGAGTCAAAAACTGTCATCATGGCATTGACATGCAGCCGTAAATAGCGGAAAATTCCGCCTCTTAATTTAGCCTTAACAGGCATTCAGAAGATCTCAGGAGACAATAGTGGCTAACTCAGCACAAGCCCGCAAACGTGTTCGTCAGGCGGAAAAGGCCCACGGCCGTAATGCATCACAACGCAGTATGATGCGCACCCACCTGAAAAAGGTTGTGAACGCCATCGATGCGGGTGACAAAGAGGCCGCACAAGCTGCATACACAGCTGCTGTACCGGTAATTGACCGCTCGGCAGGCAAGGGATTGATGCATGCCAACAAGGCCGCGCGTCATAAATCACGACTGAATACACAAATTCAAGCGATGTAACAACATCAGGCTCAAGCCTGGTATTGATTACAAATTCATAGAAAGCCTGCTTCCATACGCCATGGAAGCAGGCTTTTTGCATTTGGCGAAGCGTGCATCCCGCCATTTTCAGTGCAATGCGTTGCGCTTATTGCACCCTTACGCTCTTTTTCCGGATAAACTATAAAATGGTTTACAGAGATCTTCATCCGGCCATTATTTATGTCAATGACACAACGCATTAGTAAGCTGCTGCAACTGTGGTCACAAAGAGTTGGAGAATCATTCGATCACGGCACTGATATTAGCCGACAGGCACGGATTGTACTGACCGCAAGCGAGTATGTGCTTCACTACTTCGAGGCGGATCCTGGGCGTATGACTCCGCTGTACGAGAGTGGCGCATTGCTGCAGCCACCGCAGACCGGAGAGCTCCTTGCATTACTCAAGGAACGTCTTGCAGATGCCGACAGCGAAGAGCAGCTACTGCGACAACTGCGCCTGTTTCGCCAGCAGCAGATGGTGCGTATCATCTGGCGTGATCTAACCCAGAATGCCGGTCTTGATGAGACCTTTGAGTCCCTGAGCTCCCTGGCCGATGCATCGATACAACTCGCACTGCAGTATCTCTATCAGCAGCAGTTGCAGCAACTGGGAACTCCGCGTGATGCTGACGGCAACGCCCAGCAGCTCGTTGTCATCGCCATGGGAAAGCTCGGCGCCCGCGAACTCAATCTCTCATCTGACATCGACCTGATCTACTGCTTCCCCTCCGTGGGAGAGACTGACGGCAGGCGCAGCCTCTCCAACGAGGAGTTCTTCACGCGCCTGTGCCAAAAACTAAGCAAAGCACTCAATTCGCGCACTATTGATGGCTTTGTATTTCGGGTAGATACACGCCTGCGCCCCTTTGGTCTGTCGGGACCACTGGCGCCCAATTTCGATTTCATGGAAAACTACTACCAGTCACAAGCACGGGAGTGGGAGCGCTACGCCATGATCAAGGCGCGTATCGTAGCCGGTGACAAGCATGCCGGTGCTTCATTGTTGAAGATGCTGCGTCCCTTTGTTTATCGACGCTATCTTGACTATGGCGCTATTGATTCGTTGCGCAAACTCAAGCGACTCATCAATGATGAGATGCTGCGCAAGGGGATGAGCAATAACATCAAACTTGGACCCGGCGGTATTCGTGAGATCGAATTTATTGGACAGACATTTCAGTTGATCCGCGGCGGACGGGAAAGCGAGTTGCAGATTACTCCGATACAGGAGGTGCTGGGGATCCTGGCCGGGAAAAGTATTCTTGCACAAACGTCAGCCAGCGAACTCATCGATGCCTATCGTTTTCTGCGTCTTGTCGAAAACCGCATACAGGCATGGCGTGATGAACAGAGCCATCAGTTGCCGGAGGACGAAGAGGGGCTTGAACGCATTGCGCTCACCATGGGGTATTCATCTGCAGATAGCTTTATGAAAGAATTGACGCGGCATCGCGCCAGTGTACAACACCATTTCGAGCAGCTCTTCAAAAACACGGAACAACAACTCTCGCCGCTGGAAGCGGTATGGCACAACCCGGCGCATCAACAGCAGCTACTTGTCGGCGCCGGCTTCAAGGATAGTGGAAAAGCCACAAAACTGATACAGGATCTGCAGCAGAATCATGCCTTGCAGAGCGCCGGAAAACGGGGTAGCCAGTTACTCGATATGCTGATGCCTCGCCTGCTGGAAATGACAGCGATGCTTGACAATCCCGAGGAGACTCTGGAACGTCTCGCTACAGTGATCGCGGCCATTGCACGTCGCACCACCTATCTCGAACTGCTGTATGAAAACGACAGTGCGCTGAAGCAACTCATCAGCCTGCTCAGCGCCAGCCCATGGTTCATGCAGTGGATCGTACGCCAGCCACTGCTGCTTGATCAACTCATCGATCACCGGCTCCTCTATCAACCACTAAGCCGTACTGCGTTATGCGAAGAACTCAGCAGCATGCTGCAACGCGTCGAGGGTGACCTGGAGCAGGAGATGGAGATGCTGCGGCATTTCATTGCCAGCAACCGCCTGCGCGTTGCTGCAGCAGACATCTCCAATATAACGCCTCTGATGGTGGTCAGCGATTATCTCTCCGGGATAGCCACCGTAACACTCGATGCAGCACTGAAGATCGCATGGCGCGATCTCACCGCACGACATGGCTCACCACAGGGAGCAACCGAAGACGCCATGGGGTTTGCCATTATCGGCTATGGCAAGCTTGGCGGCTTCGAGCTTGGATACGGATCGGATCTGGATCTGCTGTTTTTGCACAATGCGGCAATGAACAGCGTCACCGATGGTAACAAACCGATCGCAGCTGAAAACTTTTATGCACGCATGGCGCAACGTCTGATCCATCTTTTGACAGCCATCACCCCTTCCGGCAGAGCCTATGAAATCGACATGCGGTTGCGACCCAATGGCGCCTCGGGTCTACTGGTGAGCAGCCTCAGGGCTTTTGAAACTTATCAATACCAGCACGCATGGATCTGGGAACAACAGGCGCTTGTGCGCAGCCGTGCAGTGAGCGGCGATCATGCGGTGATCTGCGCATTTCATGTGATCCGCAGACAGGCGATCAGCAAACGACGGGATAGGGAATCTCTGCGCACTGAAGTGGTTAAAATGCGATCAAAGATGCGCGATGCGCTCGATAAGAGCAGCAGTGAGATTTTTGACCTCAAACAGGGCAAAGGCGGCATCACCGACATCGAGTTCCTGGTGCAGTATCTGATTTTGCGCGAAGCGAACAGTCACCCTGCCCTGTGTGAATTCAGCGACAATATTCGCTTACTGCAGTCACTGGAAAATGAGGGATTGATCAAACCCGATTGCAGAGTACAAATATCTGACATTTACAAGCGGCTGCGTACAGCGCTTCACCGCCTCTCACTTCAGGAGAAACCCGGGCTGATTCCTGCGCATGAATTAAAACAGGAACGAAATTTTGTTATCCGCACATGGCAAACGGTGATGGGTACGGATGACAAAGGGCTGAGGACTGAGGATTGAGGATTGAGTTGTTTGCTGCCAGAGTGTCTACAATGATTTATCATCCTCTTTTGTGCAAAGATCCACCGCCTCGTTTATCATACCACTTACTATACTGAAACATATCTGATTGAATATCAGGATCATTATGCTCCAGATCTGGTTTACACGCCTGCTCTTCACTACCTCCCTGCTGGCATTGTTATTAATCCTCACAGGATCCTATCTGCGCCTGAGCGATGCCGGTCTTGCTTGTCCTGACTTCCCCACCTGCGATGGTCGGCTCTTTCCAACTGACGACGATATCCAGGCGTGGAGTGCGATGATTCACCGTTATCTGACGGTTGCGTTCAGTCTGTTGGTGGTATCACTTGTCATCTTCGCAGAGCGCATGAAATCCGGCCCCAGATACTCCTGGCAACTACGCCTGGTGCTGTTACTGACACTATTGCAGGGATGGCTGGGCTATCTGAGTCTCAGCATGTTACTGCATCCCGCTGTCGTCACACTCCACCTGTTGACTGCGATGCTGATCCTGTCGCTATTATGGTCGGTATACCTGAATGCCGCTTCAAAAGGCGCCATCTATAGCGAACGCCTTCCGAGGATCAATCTCCGCCCCTGGGTCATCATGGCTTTTTTACTGGTTTGTGTGCAAATCCTGCTGGGTGGATTCACCAGCAGCAACTATGCATCCCTGGCATGCCCTGATCTGCCCACCTGTCAACAGCAGTGGCTGCCTGAAATTGATTTTACGGGTATCTATCAACTTCTCAGCGGGGAAGCCATTGACTATCAGAGCAGCCAGTTGAACAACCAACAGAGTATCAGCGTACATCTTGCGCACAGGTATAGCGCAGTGGTCACCGCTGTTTTTATTCTGTTTCTCTCTTTGCTGGCAACAAGAAAAAGTACCGCCATCTATCGGGGCGCCGGCCTGTGGCTGGCTTTTATCCTGATACTGCAGATACAGTTGGGGGTCGCCAATATCCTGTTGCTGCTGCCTTTGCCCGTCGCCCTGGGGCACACTGCCGGAGCTTCCCTGCTGCTACTCTCCCTGGTCTATCTGCATCATCTCACCAGGCGCAGCAAGGTCAGTATTTACACGCATTGATCAGCAATTCTCAATGTAGAGAGATACTCACCACGAAGCACACGAAGAGTTCGAAGGTATTTTTGTAACCAGTTGATTCTTCGTGGTCTTCGCGTGCTTCGTGGTAAAAGTCTTTTAAAATATCGGCACTTTATTGGTACATTGAGAATTTCTACGCATTGATTAATCAAATTGTCGTTGACTGACGCTTGGCATATACTTTCACAAGTTCAAATAAAGTCTGGCCAGATCGGCTCACTTTAATGACTCGGGCTTTGAGATGAAACTCATCATAGTATCCGGACTTTCAGGGTCGGGAAAAACCGTAGCACTGCATGCACTTGAAGATGCCGGCCTCTACTGCATTGACAATCTGCCGATACCAATGCTGCAAACAGTCGTCACTGAACTGCTGGATAACTGCGAAATCTATCAGCAGGATGTTGCTATCGGCATAGACGCCCGCACCACTTCAGAGAATCTGCGGACGCTTCCGGAAAAAATTGAAGAACTACGGGCCGACGGGATATCATGCACTATCCTATTTCTCGAAGCCGATCAGCGTGTGCTGCTGCAACGCTTTAGTGAAACTCGCCGTCGCCACCCTCTGACAAAAGAGAGCCACTCACTCAGTGAGGCGATCATCGAGGAGCACACCAGACTGCAACCGGTGCGTGAAGCTGCAGACATTCTGCTTGATACAACCCGCCTGAACCTGCATGAACTCAGAAGCATGATTAGTCTGAAAATTGCCGGTGACTCAGCTGAGATGCAGATCCATCTGCAGTCATTCGGCTTTAAGTATGGCCTTCCACAGGATGCCGCACTTGTTTTTGACGCCCGCTTTCTGCCTAACCCCTACTGGAATACCGAACTGCGCCTGCTGACAGGCAAGGACGCTGCGGTGCATCGCTTTCTCTCCTCGAATAACCACGCCAGGGAGCTGCAACACAAAATCACTGATCTACTGCAGTCATGGATACCGAGCTATCAGGAAGAAGGGCGCGCCTATTTGACGATTGCAATCGGCTGTACCGGCGGCCAGCACCGCTCGGTCTATCTTGTTGATGTGATTGGCGATCGACTGAAACAGCTGGGTTATAATCCGGTGATCCAGCATCGTGAACTGGGTGAATGATCGATGAGCAGCAGCGCTCTTCTGCTGGTAACACACGCCCCGCTGGGAAATGCACTGCTGCAGGTGGCGGCACACATTCTCGGTGCTGCACCGGATTTTCTGAAAGTCCTGGACATTTCACCTACTGCCGAACAGGAGACCATGATTGACGGTGGCCTGTTGCTGCTCAGGCAGCTGGATCAACACGAGGGGATCGTCATTCTCAGCGATTGCAAAGGCTCAACACCGGGAAACATTGCCGAGCAGCTTCACTTGATCGCTTTCAACAGCAGTCTCGTCTATGGCCTCAACCTGCCGATGCTGTTGCGGGCAGTCAACTACTGCGAACAATCTCACCACGCTGTTGCAGCCGCTGCAGTCGCCGGAGGAAGAAAAAGCATCATCGAGTCAGAGAGACGCCATGATTGAAAAACAGATCACCATCATCAATAAACTTGGTCTGCATGCCCGCGCCGCCGCCAAGCTCGTGGCGACAGCAAGCGGCTATCAAAGTGAAATCCACATTGAAAAAGCGGGTCAACGCGTCAATGGAAAAAGCATCATGGGAGTGATGATGCTGGCTGCAGGTAAAGAGAGCGTAATTACACTTCA
>JAQYVP010000089.1 GCA_030145485.1 Chromatiales bacterium | reverse complement strand
GCTTTATCGACAGCCTCTTCGACGGCTTTGTCAATGCGTTTTTGGGTCTCCGCCCTGGCTCTCTTTTTCTTCTCTTTGAGCTTGGTTTTTTCTGCAGATTCTTTCTCTGCAGCTTCCTTCTCCTGCTGTTCGACCAGTTTCAGGCCATCCAGATAGAGTTGTGGTACTTCGCGTTTAAAGGCAGGGTTTGGCTTTTCCAGCTCTTCCAGCTCTTCATCGCTAAGCTGGTCACGTACATTCTTGTGGGCGATGCCTTTATGGCAATCGATGCAGGTCTGGCCTGTCTCGAATGCATTCAAATGCTGTTTGCGCGCTCGCGGCTTCTGAAAAGCCGGGTTCATGGATTCAAAGTTGTGGCAGTTGCGGCATTCACGTGAATCCGTCGCTTTCATCGTCTTCCAGACATTTTTTGCCAGTTGCAGACGTTTTTGATCGAATTTTTCAGGGGTATCGATGGTTCCCAGGATCTTGTGCAGGACTTCGTTGCTTGCCTCTATTTTGCGCACCATCTTGTGGATCCAGGGTTTGGGAACGTGGCAATCGGAACAGACTGCACGCACGCCGCTGCGGTTGGAGTGGTGGATGGTGGGCAAGTACTCCTGGTAAACATTCTCCTCCATCTCATGACAGGAGATGCAGAATTCCATGGTATTGGTGGCTTCCATGGCGGTGTTGAATCCGCCCCAGAAGATGATGCCGAGAATAAAGAACAACAGGGCTGCGCCGATGGTGGCGCCTTTTGTCACCCGGCGTGAAAGTAATCCGGGTTTTTTCATCTCTGTCGCCATCTCAATGCTCTCCTGAAATTTAGAAAAAAGGCGGACACAGTCTGATGAACTGTGTCCGCCTGAACTTCTACTTCTTTATGTTACGTGGTTAACACGATTGTAAACGTTGAATTTACCGGTCGGTGCGTAAAGCCCCTTGATGCGAGCCTTCTCTTCGAGTGTCTTGGCATCGAAGATGATGATCTCACCATTGGGTTCTTTACTGTCCTTACGGTTCCACACAGAGGCCCAAACTTCAGTGCCATCCTTATTGAACTCGAAATGAACGGCGGCATAGCCTTCTACATCGGTCAACTGAATAGTCTTGACAATCTCACGCGTCTTTTTGGAGATGACCTGAACACTCTGTTGAACCTCTGGCTCAGGATGTTTGGTTTGGTCAGCCCAGACATAGTCGGACGTGGGATGCGTACGCAGGAACACGCCGGGGCCGTCTGTCTCGACTTCGTAGCAGATTTTCCAGGCCTGATCCTTATGACCAGCGGGATCGTTGCCCCATACGGTCACCTTGCCAACGCCCAGATGGGTGGTTCCGCCGACCGGGCCGCACTTCTCATCGATCCAGTTCGCGCCTGGCCCCGGATGCGGCTTCTTGTCGACATCGATCATCGCTTCCAGCTTTTGCGTCTTGGTGTCGATTACAACCATTTTGTCGGAGGCGTTGGCCGCGATCTGAAAGTAGCGACCGGTCGGGTCAAAGAAGCCGTCATGCAGGTACTTTGCGGAGTTGATCTGGGTGATCTTCAGGTTATCAAGATCTGAATAGTCCACTTGCCACATCTGGCCCAGCTCTTTCGCGGCAACCAGCCAGGTTGGAGCCATTGGCGTGTCATAGATAGCAGCCACGCGGGATTCGTTGACATACTCGCCGTCGACATTGACGCCACGGGTAGAGACCACTTTGATCGGCGTCATGCTTTCGGCATCGAGAATGACGAAATGCGGAGGCCAGTATGCGCCGCCGATAACGTACTTGCCATCGCCTGATACGGCAACGTCACGTGCATCGTAGGCAACCTGGACATTAGCGACCTTCATTTTATCAGGGGTCTGCCACAGGTCGACCTTGGTCATCATGCCGTCACGGCCCATGATGTACCAGAAGCGTCCTGGATCTTTTGCCTTGAGAGTATCGTGATGCTCTGTTGTCTTGAGGACATGTACTGCATAACCGGTATCGATATGCGCAACGACCTCTTTCTTGTCTCCATCGATGACTGCAATTTTACCCACATCACGCTCGATGACGAGGAAGAAGTTTTGCCAGTTGCGGTCATGCAGAGGCTTTGTCGGGTAATCTTTGGGATCGACATGAACAACATGCCGTTCCTTCATCAGGGAGAGCGGCATTTCAGGTGGAATGGGTGGGTCGATCTGGATATAGGTTGCCAGCAGACTGATCTCTTCTTTCGAGAAGATATCGTCGAAGTTGTTCATGCCGCCTTCTGTGCCCAGGGTGATAATCTTTTCCAGACGCTCCTGACCTTTTTCCAGGGTGCTTTTGGGCTCCAGATTCTTACCGGTGGCGCCTTTACGTAATACACCATGGCAACCGGCGCAGCGCTGAAAGTACAAGCTCTTGGCTTTGTCGAAATCAGCCTCGGACAGTGTTGGCTGCTTGGCTGCTTCTGCAGATGCCTGAAACGACACGCCGGCAAGCGCCAAACTGATTGCACCGGTTAATACAGCACCGATTCGTTTATTTTTCGTCATGCTTATCTCCTAACCTTAGTGGAAAGCTCTATTGTGGGAATCATTTACCTGTCCATACACGCTAGACAGGCTAACATTTGAATATTATGAACAGATGGTGATTCTCTCATTGACTTGGGTCAAGCTTCTACTTGAGTCTGATGATATATTGATCTAGATCAAGTATTCAGAAAAATTCTATGATGATCTCTTTTTCACACTGGTATGCTTGAAGCAGGATTATTTACACAATGAGAGTAAACAATGGGTAGAAATATGAGAATGTTGTTGCTGGTGTTGCTTGCCGGGGCTTTACTGGTTGCGACGATCCTGACCTTTATCGCTCTGGGGCCGGGGCATCCTGTTCCCTGGTTGCTTACGGCCTCATTGATTGCCATTCCGGTGCTGATGCGGCGCAATGAAAACCGGCACTACGCTGTGTGGAGAGATGAATACAGCGTCGGGGTCGATTCACTGGACAACGATCATAAGAAGCTTCTCACGCTGATTAACAATCTGCAGACAGCTGTACATTATCATACAGGGGGAGGATTTGAAAAAAAGGCCCTGGATGAAGTGGTGGACTATACCAAATACCACTTTGAGCGCGAAGAGAAGATGATGCAGGAAGCCGGTTATGCAGACCTTGAGGCGCACAAGGAGTTGCATCGGCAGATGATCGCTAAAGTCGAAGAATTCATCCGGGATTACGACAGACGTGGACACGAGGCGCTGGAGGATGTCGCGGAATATCTCAAGAACTGGCTGATCAATCATATCAACGGCACCGACCAGGAGTACAGCCCTCTGCTCAAGCAGAAGGGCATGAGTTAGGTCCGGGATGAGAGATAAGTTAACCACAGATGAACACGGATGCACACAGATATTATGACATCATGATCTGTGTTTATCTGTGTGCATCTGTGGAAACAGCGGATAAGTAACCGGATTCGTGGTGTCTCTGGTAAGTTCTCATAAAGTCCGTGTAACTGCCGTCATTGCGAGGGATCCTAAGCGACCGTGGCAATCTCCAAGCCAGATTGCCGCGTCGCTTCGGACTCCTCGCAATGACATCTGTTTTAACAAAATGTATTCAAGGCACGGACTTATTGTGATGTTACTGTCTCTATTCGCCCTGCTGCTCATTTCTCCACTCTCTGCCATCGCTGGAGAAGCCTCCGTCTTCGACATTGTCACCATGAAAAACGGAGACATTCACCAGGGAACGGTTGCCGTGGAATCACTCTCTGTCAACACTGGATTTGGCAGAATATCCGTTCCATATCATCGGCTGCACAGGCTGAAAAAAGGTGTTGGCAAACAATCCGATCTTCTCACGACCCGTCAGGGTGAGCATTTTCGCGGGCAGGTTGTAGAGAGTGAGATCACCATGCTGCGTGTTCTTGATGTCACGCTGCCGCTGCCAGTCGATGATGTCCTGTCTATCATCTTCGCCTCGCGGGGAATTCAGCAAGCAGCGCGCCATACTCCGGATGTAGTAACAAGCAATTTTGGTGACCGCTTTCTGGGACGGGTCATTAACCGCAGTCTGCTGATCAAAACCTCCTCCTCCGTAGAGATCATAGAGCGTGACAAAATTCGTTTCATCGATACTGTTCCAGACGATGATGATAATGGTGATGAGGAGAGGCCGACAGCACAGATCACACTCACAGACGGCTCTATTCGCCAGGGTGACCTCACGCTCGATGCTTTTCAGCTTGAAATTGACGCCGGGCTCAAATTTGATATTGCCGTTGAGGCAGTGTCGACCATTGGTTTTAACGCCGGCAAAGGCAATGACGGGGTGAATTATTCTCATCGCTGGGAAAAGCTTCCACCATCCCTGTTTCAGGATACGATGGCAGATGGAGTCCTTGCCCCTGAAATGGTCATCATCCAGGGTCGTGAATTCATTAGAGGGGATGCGCAGGGGGACAGTGATGAGCGCCCGCCGACAGCTGTGAACCCCGGAACATTTGCTATCGGCATTTTTGAGATCACATTTGACCAATATGATCAATTTTGTACCGATACCCGGCGTGAGTTTCCCGATGACGGGGGGTGGGGACGGGGTAATAATCCCGTGGTCAATGTTTCGTGGCAGGATGCAAAAGCCTATACCGAGTGGCTCAGCAATAAAACCCGCAAGCGCTACCGCCTGCCCAGTGATGCCGAATGGGAATATGCGGCGCGTGCAGGCACAGAGTCTAGATATTGGTGGGGTGATGAAACAGGTATTGCCAGGGCCAACTGCGAAGGCTGCAGTTCACTCTGGGATGGCGCCAAAAGCGCACCGGTTGGAAGGTTTGCTGCAAATCCACTCGGCTTGCATGATACCGCAGGCAACGTATTTGAATGGGTTGCAGACTGTTATCATGACAGCTTCGCCAATGCACCTGCCGATGGCGCACCGTTGGAAAAACCCGGCTGCGGCAAGCGGGTCATTCGCGGCGGAGCCTGGAGCTTTCCACCAAAAGAGATCCGCTCTGCCAACCGCTGGCGAGACTTTCCTACCAGACGCAGTGACGATACCGGCTTTCGGGTGGCAAGGGATATAGATTAGAAAATCGGGGGGCTCTCTTCATGAATTGAATTATCAGGATTTGCGATGGGATTCAGGTGTTCCAGGCCTGGAAAACGCTTGAAGTCGTTATCCGCCGAGTAAACCGTGTAACCCTGTTCGATTGCAAGGGCAGCGATATGTGCATCCGTACTCAAATTACCTGCAGCGCCCGTCTGCATCAGCAAGTTTCTGAAAATTGACCAGTGATTGTCACCGGGTGTAACCAGGTTCGTCAATGGCATCGCTTGCCATTCATCGAGATAGTGAATGGCCTGTTTTACCGTCAGTGGTTTAGAAAAAATGCGGAGGTTTGTACTGATACGCAAGAAGGCAAGCGCAACAACCCAGGGAATACCGACAATAACCGAAGCTGATAGGACGCTTTCCCACCACGCTTTCGCCGCCTTATGTTGCGGCATTTCAGTGTTGATTGCATAGAGCAGTAAATTTGCATCGACCAGGATCATTTTCGTTGTTCCAGTTTCTGCAAAATCGCTGCATCTTCCAGCTCATCTGCAAGTTGCAGCGATTTTTCGAGGTTTACGCCACTCCTCAACTCTCCCAGAGAGACGGCAGTCAGTTGGTAGTCTTGCTGTTGAGGAATCTTGTCATGCTGAAGCCCGATGAGCAGGGTTTGATGCACAATCTCCTTGAATGACTTCCCTTCATGATGAGCGAGTTTCTTAAGTTGATTTGCCAAACTATCATCAAGCGTCAAAGTGGTTCGCATATTGATGCCTCCTCTGCAAACATCTTGGCATCAATTGTAGGCAATGAAGGCCATGGAGTCAAATTGCTGGCCTGATAGAGATACGATTACTAGCGAGACCAAGTCTCAGACTGACAAGGCATGAAAAAATATTTTCTCTCGCAAAGCTTCTGCGTCCTGCTCACGCCCCTCACCTACATCCCTGCAGGCGAAGACGCAAAGCCCGCCAAGAAAAACCTTTGCGTCCTTTGCGTTCTTAGCGAGAGATTTTTTTAAAACTTGACTCATTTGCAAGCATTTTAGCGAGTCAAGGATTCTAGTGGCTGGTTCCTGCTGAGCGTGTGATTTTGTTATAGACGTTATATTTTCCCACCGGCTTTTTCATGGGGATGCGTTTAACCTCCTCAAGGGTCTTTGCATCATAGACGACGAGCGCGCCATCCATCTCCCAGATACTGACCAGTGCATAACGGCCGTCACGGGTGAATTCTACATGTGCTGATGTCTTGCCCGGCGCCGGCCGCAGGGTCTTTACGATCTCCAGGGTCTGCTTGTCGATCACATGCATGGCATCCCTGTCTTTGCCGAAAAAGACATCGACCCAGGCATAGGGGGAGTTTTCGTGGCTGCGCATGAAAAAGCCGGAACCCAGGGTGGGAATTTTTTTGATGGGCTTCCAGGTTTTCATATCCACGATAGTGACGGAGTTCTCCTTGAGGTTCGGAGTCGCCAGCACGGTCTGCTGACCTCTCTTCCAGGTGATTCCCGAGCTGAGATGCGGCATGCCGGGAATATCCAGATCGGCGACCTTGCGGCCAAGGTCCAGATCGACCACCTGGCCTTCACCTGCGCGTGATGCACTGAGGATATGCACATACTCCTGATCAAAAAAGAAGTCATCCAGCACGGCATCGAGTTTGATGCGGCGTATCGGGAATTGCTCCGAGGTTGCTTCCCCGGACTCCTTGCGATAATCATGCACCCAGGCGCCGAAACCGGCTGGTGGCGGGTCGGCGTAACTGATCTCCCACACCTCCGGGCTGTCCTTGAGTGCGACAATGAAGCTTTTACGTGGCCGCGCATCATAGACGGCTGAAACACGCGAGCTCTCTCCCTTGCTATCCACGACCGGGATGATTTTCACCAGGCTGAGGTCTGTAGCATCGAGAATCACCAGCGTATTCGGCATGTAGTTGCCGACGATGAGGAAATGATCATCGCTGGAAAGGGCGCTGTTGCGGGCATTGATTCCCACGCGGATCTCTGCCGTCATCTTCAGCTGGTAGATGTCGAACTTGCTGATCCAGCCATCGCGGGAGGTAAAGTAGACGAAACGCCCCGTGGAGTTGTACTTGGGCCCGCCATGCAGGGCAAAACGCGATGCAAA
>JAQYVP010000251.1 GCA_030145485.1 Chromatiales bacterium | reverse complement strand
TATTTTCAGTAATACTTCTCTTAAATACTTAATCTCTTCTTCTAATTTTTCAAACTCTTCACTGATTTTCCATCTAAAATTCTCCGATTTCTCAAACAAATAATTGGGGTATTCATCTGATATTACCCCTGAAAGGAAATGCATTTCATAGTCTGGAAAATCGGGATATTGTTCTAAAGTCTGTGCAGATTCATACAGGAGTTCCATTGCCTTACTAAATTGTTCGGGGTTTTTAAAAAACTGAAGTGCTAATTTGTCAATTCTCACAGATAGCAACCTTGATAGTCGTGTGGCATTGGGTTTGTTTCTTGTGCGAAGTGACAGCCTGAAAACCTTGTTTAGGCTGTGGTTATACTTGCGGAAGTGCGTCGGCAACCAGCGTTGATAGTACCAGATACCGTGTCTTGATTGAGTAATGAAGGGGGTTGTTGAAGTCAATTCTACGCACCATTCTACTGTGCAACTGATTCAACGGGTTTTTATGATTTGTAAGTCACTGAAAAATAAGTAACTTATTTTTTGATATGGTGCCGAGAAGAGGACTTGAACCTCCACGAGCCGAAGCTCACTAGCACCTGAAGCTAGCGCGTCTACCAATTCCGCCACCTCGGCATGGTGTTCGGGGCCACCTTTTTCGGTGGTGCGCGAACTCTACAGAGACATTCGGCGCTTGTCAACGTACAATACACAACTTAATTGAAAAACAGAAGAAATTTGTGGCTAACAGAAAACAACAAGAACAACGCAGACCTCGCAAGGACCCCAACCTGGCCAGGGAGGCGAAAAAGTATGATAACCCGATTCCCAGTAGGGAGTTCATCATGCAAACGCTCAATGAAGAGGGATGCCCCCTCAGTTTCAATAAACTGGTGTTTCATCTGCAGATAACCGAAGAGCAGAGTGAAGCACTCGATTTCCGTCTGCGCGCTATGGTGCGTGACGGCCAGGTGATCCTCAACCGCAAGGGTGGATACTGCGTCATCAACAAGACGGACCTGATCGTCGGGCGGGTGATCGGACACAAGGATGGTTTTGGTTTTCTCACTCCTGAAGAGGGGGGCGATGATCTGTTTCTGCTGCCGCGTGAGATGCGCCAGGTGCTGCATGGCGACCGGGTGGTGGTGCGCGTCTCCGGAGTCGATAACAGGGGGCGTCACGAGGGCGCCATCGTTGAGGTACTGGAGCGTGCTCACTCGCGCATCGTTGGCCGTATTCACCTCGAGAGTGAAGTGGGTTTCGTGCGCGCCGACAATAAGCGCATTACCCATGAAATTATTATTCCCGGTAGTGAGTTGGGTGGCGCTTCCGAGGGTGACATCGTTTCAGTCGAGCTTATGGTGCAGCCTAGCCGTCGCACCCAGGCGGTCGGCAAGGTGGTCGAGGTGCTTGGGGAGCACATGGCTCCGGGCATGGAGACCGATGTTGCGATCCTCAGCCATGAGATTCCGGTCGAGTGGCCAGAGACGGTTGAACAGCAGATCACAGAGTTCTCCGCAGAGGTTTCCGAGACCGACAAGCAGGGCAGGGAGGATCTGCGCCATCTGCCTTTGGTGACCATCGATGGCGAGGATGCACGTGATTTCGATGATGCTGTTCATTGTCAGCGCACAAAAAACGGCTGGAGGCTGTATGTCGCTATCGCCGATGTTTCGAATTATGTGAAACCGGGCAAGCCCCTGGACAAGGAGGGCTACAAACGAGGCAATTCGGTCTATTTCCCTGATCGCGTGATCCCGATGCTGCCGGAGATTCTCTCCAACGGACTCTGTTCGCTGAAGCCGAAGGTGGATCGCCTCTGCATGGTGTGCGAAATGCTGCTGAATCACGATGGTAAAATCGTGCGTTCGCGTTTTTATGAGGCGGTGATGCATTCACATGCGCGCCTCACCTACAACAAGGTCGCAGCCATGCTGGTCGATGGTGACAACAAGTTGCGTAAACAGTACGCAGATCTTGTGCCGCACCTCGAAGAGTTGTATGCACTCTATATGGTGCTGGTGGTTGCACGTAAGAATCGCGGCACCATCGAGTTCGAGACCACCGAGACCCGTGCGATTTTCAAAGACGGCAAAATCGAAAATATTGTTCCGGTGGTGCGCAACGATGCGCACAAGATCATTGAAGAGTGCATGCTGGCGGCTAACGTGGCCACCGCGAGCTTGCTGCAGCGTAAGAAAGTTCCTGCGCTGTATCGAATCCATGAAAGCCCGCCAATCGACAAACTGACCGATCTGAGACAGTTTCTCGGGGAGTCGGGTTTGACGCTTGGTGGCGGCGACAAACCGACGGGGGGTGATTATTCCAAACTGCTTGCCGGCATTCAGGATCGCCCTGATAAAGAGTTGATCCAGACCGTGTTGCTGCGCTCCATGTCTCAGGCGGTCTACAGTACCGAAAACGTGGGACATTTCGGGCTCTCCTATGACGCCTATGCACACTTTACCTCGCCGATTCGCCGCTATCCGGATTTGCTGGTGCATCGGGCGCTGAAACATGTAGGAAAGGGTGGCAAGCCGAGGGATTTTCACTATAGCGTGCCCGAACTGCAGGGGATTGCAGAACACTGCTCGACCACTGAGCGGCGAGCCGACGAGGCGACCAGGGATGCAATGGATACACTCAAGTGCGAGTACCTGGTCGACAAGGTTGGTGAGGAGTTCGATGGCATTATTACCAGCGTCACGGGTTTTGGACTGTTCGTCATGCTGGATGACATCTACGTCGATGGCCTGGTGCATATCACGGCGTTGGATCGCGACTATTTCCATTTTGATCCCATCGGGCATCGTTTGAATGGAGAGCGCAGCGGCATCACCTATCGCCTTGGCGATCCGCTGCGCATCCGTATTGCTGCTGTCAATATCGATGACCGCAAGATCGATTTTGTACTTCCTGACGATGGCAAGGACGGTGATAAAAAAAATCACACCAAGAAACGCTCCCGCAAGCGCAGCAATAAACAAGGCAATAAACAAGGCAATAAACAATCCAGTCAACAACCAGCCAAGCAATCGAATCAGCAATCCGACAAGCAGTCGAACAAGCAGCCCAGAAAACGCAGAAGACGTCGTTGATGTGTTGCGTGGCAATCCCGTCGTGATATGAGTGCGGCAAAAGTGAGCGACAAGGAACGTCTGATCGGTGGTATTCACAGCGTACGTAATGTGCTGCGCCATGGCGTGGAATCGATCACCGATGCCTGGGTCGACAGCAGTCGGCATGACAAACGCATCAGGGAAATCCTCTCCGAATTGCGTCAGCATATGATTCCTTTCCGGCAAGTTACCAGGCAACAACTCTCCGAACTTGCTCCGAATATCAATCACCAGGGAGTTCTGATCCGCACCAAAGCGCCGGCCTCGATTCGTGAGGCTGAATTGCCCGGGATTCTGCACAGGGCGGACGGCCCCTTGCTGCTGCTGGTACTCGATGGTGTGCAGGATCCGCACAATCTTGGTGCCTGTTTAAGAACAGCGGATGCTGCTGGTGTGCATGCTGTGATCGCACCCAAAGACCGCAGTGTCGGCTTGACGCCTGTTGTCTGTAAGGTGGCCAGTGGCGCAGCAGAGAGACTTCCCTTCATCCAGGTGACCAATCTGGCTAGAACCCTGAAGATGCTGGCGGATAAATTCGGCGTGTGGATCATTGGCGCCGCTGGCGAGGCGCAGCAATCTCTCTACGAGGTCGATCTCAAAACTCCGACAGTGCTGGTCATGGGAGGTGAAGAGAAGGGCATGCGCCGTTTGACCAGAGAGCATTGCGACCGGCTGGTGAGCCTGCCGATGGCGGGAACGGTTGAGAGTCTGAATGTCTCTGTGGCAACCGGTGTTGCGCTTTATGAAGTGGTGCGCCAGCGTTCACAAAAGTAATCTCCTCCTCATCCCGCACCTCTCTGCGTGGTAGAGGGCATAGCCGCGGGTATTGTCATGCTTAGTCGTTGTCCAAAAATAATTTTCCGATCCTGCTTGCCCTGTAGTCCGTCTTCTGCGTTCCAGCAAGAGCTACATAAGGCTGCTATGCGCCTCTTGCTGCGCCTTGAAGACGAACAACATTGCTGCGCGATATCGGGAAGTTATTTATGGACAACTCCTTAAACTCCTTTGTGTGCTGATTCTTTTCGCGACCATCTCTTCCTGTATCCAGCTCATTCTTCGTGGTATTCGTGCGCTTCGTGGTAAAAGTCTTTTAAAATGTTGACGCGTTAAATGGTGTATTGAGAATTGCTGCAGAATTCTGACTATAAAAAAACCATAGAATGGGTATAATGCTCCGTTACTTTCAGATAGATAGCGAAGCCTTCACAATGTTGCGTATTGCCCAGGATGCACTAACTTTTGACGATGTTCTGCTTCTTCCGGCGCACTCCGCCGTGCTTCCCAAAGACGTCAATCTATCGACCCGTCTGACGCGGGGCATCGACCTGAATATCCCGCTGGTTTCTGCTGCGATGGATACAGTGACCGAGGCAAAACTGGCAATCACACTGGCTCTGGAAGGCGGCCTGGGAATCGTACACAAGAATATGACGCCGCAGGAGCAGGCTGCAGAGGTGCGCACAGTGAAGAAATACGAAAGCGGTGTGGTGCGTGATCCGATTACAGTCTCTCCGGATACCACCATTGGTGAGGTCATGGAGATAACCCGCATCAATCACATCTCCGGTGTTCCCGTGGTGGATGGAGCCGACCTGGTGGGGATCGTCACCGGGCGCGATCTGCGTTTTGAAACCCGTCCGGGCGATCCGGTAAAAAATATCATGACGCGCAAAAAGGATCTGGTGACAGTCCGGGAAGGAGCCAGCCGTGATGAGGTCAAGGCGCTGCTGCACAAGCACAGGATCGAGAAGGTGCTGGTGGTCAACGATGATTTCAAACTGCGTGGTCTCATTACCGTCAAGGATATTCAGAAAGCCACCGACTTTCCCAATGCCTGTCGTGACAGTGAAGAGCGCCTGCGAGTTGGCGCCGCCGTGGGAGTTGGTGTCGGCACCGAGGAGCGGGTTGCCGCACTGGTCGAAGCTGATGTCGATGTGATCGTCGTCGATACGGCACACGGGCACTCACGGGGTGTACTGGAGCGCGTTGCCTGGGTGAAGTCCAATTACCCGCAGATCCAGGTCATCGGTGGAAATATTGCCACGGGCGCGGCGGCACTGGCGTTGGCGGAAGCCGGCGCAGATGCAGTCAAGGTGGGAATAGGGCCGGGATCGATCTGCACCACGCGTATCGTTGCCGGAGTTGGTGTACCGCAAATTACGGCTGTCTCGAATGTTGCCGAGGCGCTTAAAGATACTGATGTTCCCGTGATTGCCGATGGTGGTCTGCGCTATTCCGGTGATATTGCCAAGGTGCTGGCAGCGGGAGCACATGCGGTGATGATCGGTGGTTTGTTTGCAGGGACGGATGAGTCTCCCGGTGAGGTCGAGATCTTCCAGGGACGCTCCTACAAATCCTATCGCGGTATGGGCTCGATCGGCGCTATGTCCGGCAAGAGTGGCTCTTCTGACCGCTATTTTCAGGAAGATACCCAGGATTCTGAAAAACTGGTTCCCGAGGGGATCGAGGGCCGCGTTCCCTACAAGGGGCCGGTGCTCAGTGTGATTGGCCAGCTTAACGGCGGTATCCGTTCGAGCATGGGCTATACAGGCTGCGCCACTATCGAAGAGATGCGCAGTCAGCCTGAGTTTGTGCGTGTCACCAGCGCAGGTATGCAGGAGTCGCATGTGCATGATGTGACCATCACCAAGGAAGCGCCGAACTACCGCCGTGATTGAGACCATGACTAATATTCACGCCCACTCCATTCTGATTATCGACTTTGGTTCCCAATACACCCAGCTGATAGCGCGGAGGGTGCGGGAGGCGGCCGTCTATTGTGAAATCTGGCCGTGGGACAATTGCGAAGGGGCTCTCGAATCACTAAAACCTGCAGGGATCATTCTCTCGGGCGGTCCTGAGACGGTGACGGGTGATGATGCCCCCCGTGCTCCGCAAATAGTATTTGAGCTTGGTGTTCCCGTGCTTGGCATCTGCTACGGCATGCAGACTATGGCGGCGCAGCTGGGGGGTGAGGTCGAGAGTTCTGATGTCCATGAGTATGGCTACGCACAGGTACGGGCGCGCAATCACTCGTCACTATTAAAAAATATTGAGGATCATGTCACGGACGAGGGCTATGGAATGCTCGATGTGTGGATGAGCCATGGCGATCGTGTCGTCAGCCTGCCTGACAACTTCAAGGCGATCTGCACTACCGACGATGCGCCGCTGGCTGGCATGGCGGATGAACAGCGCCACTATTACGGGCTGCAGTTTCATCCCGAAGTGACGCATACCAGGCAGGGGCAGCGCATCATCGAGCGCTTCCTGTTTGAAATTTGCGCTTGTGAACCGTTGTGGAATGCAGATAGCATCATCGAGGACGCCATCACCTCTGTCAGAAGCCTCGTCGGCACTGACAAGGTGCTGTTGGGTCTTTCCGGCGGGGTGGA
This sequence comes from Chromatiales bacterium, assembly GCA_030145485.1. GTDB lineage: Bacteria > Pseudomonadota > Gammaproteobacteria > Chromatiales > Chromatiaceae > Sva-25. The sequence continues at coordinate 12,567 of JAQYVP010000251.1, read as the reverse complement.
TTCATCTGTCGTTGCCGCCATGCTGCATCGTGCGATCGGCGATCAACTGGTGTGTGTGTTCGTCGATAACGGTTTGCTGCGGCTGCATGAGGGCGACCAGGTGATGGCGACTTTTGCCGAACACATGGGCGTCAAGGTGCTCCGTGTCAATGCCGAGCAGCGTTTCCTGAGCGGGGTTGCCGGAGAAACCGATCCGGAAAAAAAGCGCAAGATCATTGGTAATCTCTTCATCGATATCTTCGAGGAGGAAGCGGCTAAACTCACCGATGTCAAATACCTCGCGCAGGGCACCATCTATCCGGATGTCATCGAGTCTGCGGGCGCCAAATCCGGCAAGGCGCATGTTATCAAGTCGCATCACAATGTGGGCGGATTGCCCGACTACATGAAACTGCAACTGGTGGAACCGCTGCGTGAACTCTTCAAGGATGAGGTGCGCCGCATCGGCGTCGAACTGGGACTGCCCTCCGAGATGGTCTATCGCCACCCCTTCCCAGGACCGGGGCTCGGGGTGCGCATCCTTGGCGAGGTCAAAAAGGAGTATGCCGACCTGCTGCGCCAGGCGGATCATATCTACATCGAAGAGCTCTACCGGCATGATCTCTACGATGATGTCAGCCAGGCATTTGCCGTGTTCCTGCCGGTAAAGTCAGTAGGTGTGGTCGGTGATGCGCGCCGTTATGAATATGTGGTGACGCTGCGGGCCGTGACCACGGTCGATTTCATGACCGCGCACTTTGCGCATCTGCCCTATGATTTTCTGGAAAAAGTGTCGCGCCGTATCATTAACGAGGTGACAGGGATCTCGCGCGTCGCCTATGATATCTCCAGCAAGCCGCCGGCAACCATCGAGTGGGAGTGATAAAGGAGAAAAGATGGTGCCCTCGACAGGATTCGAACCTGTGACCTATCGCTTAGGAGGCGATCGCTCTATCCAGCTGAGCTACGAGGGCGTCGGCGCGGTATATTAACATTAAAATATTCACTTGTGTCGGTTCAAGAACCATATCGACCGTCATTCCGGCGAAGGCCGGAATCCAGTAGCTCGCATAGATCCTCTGGATCCCGGCCTTCGCCGGGATGACGAGATTTCAGGATAGGTGCGTATCAAGTAATCCTTGAGTGACCAATATCTTTACAAATGAGTCAAATTTCTATAATGACTCTCGCAAAGGCGCAAAGCTTCCGCGTCCTGCTTACGCCCCTGACCTACATCCATGTAGGCCAAGCTCGCCAAGAAAAACCTTTGCGATCTTGGCGTCTTGGCGAGAGAAAATGATCTCTTTCATGCCTCGATAGTCTGAGACTCGGTCTGGCTAGACACTAACTAACTTGCCATTATGCAAAGCAAGTTCATACAGAAAATCACAAAACTATGTCTGGAAATAGCATCGGAAAACTTTTTTGTGTGACCTCCTTTGGCGAGAGTCACGGGGTTGCGATCGGCTGTATCATCGATGGCTGCCCGCCCGGCATGGAGTTATCCGAGGCGGATATTCAACCGGATCTCGATCGCCGCCGCCCCGGAACCAGCCGCCACACGACCCAGCGGCGTGAACCGGATGAGGTGCAGATTCTTTCCGGCGTTTTCGAAGGCAAGACCACCGGCACACCCATTGGCCTGATCATTCATAATCAGGATCAGCGTTCCAAGGACTACTCGGAAATCGTCGACCGATTTCGCCCGGGGCATGCCGATTACACCTATCTGCAGAAATACGGCATTCGTGATCATCGCGGTGGCGGCCGCTCCTCGGCGCGGGAAACCGCCATGCGCGTTGCTGCAGGCGCTGTTGCAAAAAAATATCTGAAAGAATCATTGGGTGTCGAGGTGCGCGGCTATCTGTCGCGCCTTGGTCCGTTGGGACCGGATCACTTCGAGTGGCATCAGGTTTCACAAAATCCATTCTTCTTTCCTGATCAGGCAAAGGTTCCCGAGCTGGAAGCTTTTATGGACAAGCTCAGAAAAGAGGGGAATTCGGTTGGCGCCGAGATCACGGTCGTGGCTGAAGGTATCCCGCCGGGGCTTGGAGAGCCGATTTTTGATCGTCTCGATGCGGAAATTGCCCACTCCCTGATGAGCATCAATGCGGCTAAGGGTGTGGAGATCGGCGCCGGTTTTGAATCCGTCGAGCAGAAGGGCACTGAGCACCGCGACGAGATGACGCCGCAGGGTTTTCTCTCCAACAATGCCGGTGGCATTCTTGGTGGTATCTCGACCGGTCAGAGCATTGTTGCAAAAGTTGCCTTCAAGCCGACTTCGAGCATTCGTCTCGGCGGCAGAACGGTGAATACCAAAGCCGAGGCAGTCGATGTGGTGACCAAGGGAAGGCATGATCCTTGTGTCGGTATTCGCGCCACGCCTATTGTGGAGGCGATGCTGGCGATCACGCTGATCGACCATCTGCTGCGTCACCGCGCACAGAATGCAGAGGTCGTCCCGCCCGTGCCTGTTATTCCGGCAGGAGACTAGAATCCTTGAGTAGCCAACATCTTTTACAAATGGGGGAGATTTTAAAAATTACTCTCGCAAAGCTTCCGCGTCCTGCTCACGCCTCTCACCTGGCGTCCATGCAGGCGAAGGCACCAAGACCGCAAAGGTTTTTCCTGGCGGACTTTGCGTCTTTGCGAGAGAAAATAATCCTTTTCATACCTCGTCAGTCTGAGACCCGGTCTCGCTAGACTAGATGGTATTCTCCAGGATGCCATACTGGCGTCTCTCGTCATTCTATTTTTTCTACTTTGCAGCGCTTGGGGTGCTGGTTCCGTTCTGGGCGCTGTATCTCAAGTCGCTCGGCTTTTCCGCACTGCAGATCGGTGAGCTGATGGCAATTCCGATGGCGACCAAGATCGTTGCTCCCTACCTGTGGGGTTGGCTTGGCGACTCCCTGGGACAGCGCATGCGATTGGTGCGCGGCGGCGCATTTCTCTCTTTTTGCACCTTTCTGCTGGTTTTCTGGTTGACCGGCTACACCGGGCTCGCGCTTGCCATGGCGCTGTTCAGTTTTTTCTGGAATGCGGTGCTGCCACAGATCGAAGTGACCACCCTGCGTTTTCTCGGCAGCAACACGCCGCTGTACAGTCGCATACGCGTGTGGGGATCGGTTGGTTTTATGCTGATGGTGGTGGTGCTGGGATTTATGGTGGATCAATGGGGTGTCTCCATCATTTTGCCTGTGCTTGCTCTGATCTATGCTGGAATTTGGCTCTCCACACTGATGATCCCGGAGCAGTCTGGTCAGGGGGAGCATGACTCTACAACATCGTTGTCTGCAATCCTGCTGCAACCGGCTGTTCTATCTTTTTTTGCAATCTGTCTGTTGATGCAGTTCAGTCATGGCGCCTACTATACATTTTTCTCGATCTACCTCGAAGGGGAGGGATACTCCAAAGGGGTGATCGGCCAGTTATGGGCGATTGGAGTTGCTGCAGAGGTTGCTGTCTATATCTTTTTCATGCATAAACTGTTGCTGGCTTTCAGCTCAAAGACACTGTTGCTCTGGTGTCTTTTTCTGGCCGCACTGCGCTGGATCCTGGTTGCGCTGTTCAGTGATTATCTGCTGGTATTGATTTTTTCTCAACTGCTGCATGCCGCCACCTTCGGTGCTTTTCATTCAGCCGCAATTGATTTTGTGCATCACAATTTTCCGCAGCATCTGCAGGGCAGGGGACAGGCGCTCTACAGCAGCGTCAGTTTTGGCGTCGGGGGGACTCTCGGCAGTCTTAGCAGTGGATACCTGTGGGAATCAAGTGGCGCTACAACCACATTTTTGATCTTTGCTGCATCTGCTGTATTGGCAATGGGAATTCTTGCCGTCGGACAAAGGGGGCGAGGCTGAGGACTGAGGACTGGCTACTCACTCCTGTGTTTGTAACTTCTCAATAATCCCGTGCAGGAAGCAGGGTTAGGGGTCTGCTTTTCAGGGCTTCCGCCGAATAAATGCTCCTGCGTTTTCGGCACTTCCACCATCCATGGCGGTCGAAAACAGGGATGTTTTATCAGAGCATACAGGGATGTATTCACGCGTCCCTGAAAGGCTGATCCCGACCCTGCACAGACTCGAACAATGCACGGACTTATTGAGAACTTGATTTTCTCGATTCTAAGACTTTGATTATTCAAACATCATTGAATTTGTTATACTCCTGCCATAATTTTAGTTGTATAGAGTTGGGAAACTCAGGATTTTTTTATGCATCGTAATCATCGCGATGATATGCATGGCTGTTTTCGGCATTTAACCATATCATTCACTGCTGCACTCTGTTGTACGCTATTCATCTCTTTACCGTTGCAAGCGGCTTGGGGGGATGCTGAGTATGGCGATATTTTTGCTTCCCGGTCGCAGGAAAATGCACAGCCAGCACCCCCGACCCCATCCAATTATGTGACTGAATCTGTAGTTGTTCCTGTGGTTCGTCAGCACTCGGCACGCGCTGTAGATACCCCCATTCCAGGCAGTCAGTCCAGAGCGGCAAAGCAGTCCGGGTCAAATCGGTATCGGGGAACTGCTGTATACCGTTCTCCCTTTCCGCGAGTCTCTCCACTGGGCAACAGCTCGATGCAAAATGAGTCGATCAAGAGAGCTCTTGAGCGTTACCGCTCTGCTTCAAACAAGGAGAAACTCAAGCGGATCTACAAGGGAATTCGCTATAAGAAGGTATGGTCGCGCAAGGGCAGCGCTACCAAAGATGCGAATGCAGCAATTCAAATTCTCTCCAATGCCGGCAGGCAGGGGTTGAATCCGTCCGAGTATCATGTCGAAGAGATACAGCGAGCTAAGCAGCAGGGAGATATGACGCTTTTTAACCTGCTGATGACAGATAACACCTTGCGCTACGTCTCTCATTTGCGGGATGGTCAGTTTAATCCCCAGGATGTTGACCCGATGTGGTTGATCAAGCTCGGCGCAAGACCCGACCTGGTGGAGAGCATGATAAAGGCGCTCAAGTCGAAGCATGTCTCGCGTCTCATGAAGCGGGTAGAGCCACGGCATACCGTCTACCGAAACCTCTCCCGCCACCTCTATGACTACCTGAATATTGCGCAATCCGGAGGCTGGCCCTCATTTCCTCTCAGAGGAGGCGGCTTGAAACCGGGCTCCAGCGGAAGTGCGGTCAAGGCGCTGCGCGCACGTCTGGCGGTCACTGATGGCGCTGATGCCTATGCGCCGCGGCCATCTGTGTACGATAATAATCTGAAACTCGCAGTCTCAAGATTCCAGCGACGTCATGGATTGAATGATGACGGAGCCATCGGTGGACGTACTCGCCAGGCGCTTGCTGTTCCAGTCAAAAAAAGAATCCTCCAAATTGCAACATCCATGGAGCGCTGGCGCTGGCTGCCGGAAAAATTTGGCAGGCAGGCTGTGTTCGTCAATATACCGGCGTTTCGCCTCTATTTCTGGGAGAATGGAGCCAGCAAACTGACCATGCGGACAATCGTCGGCAAGGCCAAAGCGGGTTGGCAGACGCCGACATTTACAACGGATCTGGATTACATGGTGCTCAATCCAAACTGGAATGTGCCTAACAGCATCGTTTCCGAAGAGATGGCTCCCAAGGCACACCGGTGGCCGAAATTTTTCCAGGATAATGGCTACAAGGTGATGGATGAAGATGGCAACGAGATCAATCCTTCAAACGTGAATTGGGCGCAATACAGCAAGAGCAATCCTGCTCCCTATAAGGTAGTGCAGGCAAGAGGTGGTGATGGTTCGTTGGGTGTGGTGAAGTTCATTTTTCCTAACCAGTATGGCGTTGCACTGCATGACACCCGCAGTAAACAGCTGTTCAAGGAGGAGTTCAGAGCCTACAGTCATGGCTGCGTCAGGGTTGAAAAACCTCGGGAGCTGGGAGCGGCGCTACTGGGCAAGAGGACTCCGACTTTTTTCAACTCGCTGGTGGAAGAGTCCGCTGATGATCGGCGTATCCAGGTGCAGGAGGGAATCTCTGTATACACCTTCTACATGACGGCGTGGGCCGATGCAAACGAGGTCTATTTCTATGAAGATCTCTACCGCCGTGACAAGCGCATGGTTCAGGCAAAAACCCCCAAGCGTGGGTGAAGAGAGGCTGATGCAGCCCGGAGTTAATGATGCGTCATCTAAATAATGATTTTGTGAATGGTCGTGGCCGCTATATGACTGCTGCTGTGGTGGCCGCACTCTGTTGCTCGCTATTTATAACTCCGCCGCTGCTGGCAAGTTGGGGCGATAGTGAGTATAGCGATATCTTTGTTACCCGTTCAAAGCCAAAGCCAAAGAGGGTTGCGCCTAAGCCGGTTGCTGCTCCAGTCGTTAAGCAGCAGGCGCCAGGGCGCTCTGCACCGAAAGTATCAGAACGTTCACCCGGGTCTTATCAATTTCCGGATGCTGCTACGCCTCTTTTTCCACCCGTTCCTCCATTGGGCAATGCCCCGATGTATGAACAGCCGGTCACCACGGCTGTTGGTCATTATCGAGCGGCATCGAAAGTGGAATGGCTTCAGCAGGTGTATGAAGCCAACGCGGACGAACCGCTGTGGCATCGTAGAGGGCGTATCAGCAGAGATGCCAGCGCGGCGATTCAAATCCTTTCCGAGGCGGATTCGCAAGGCCTGAATCCTCATGAATATCATATCGAAGAGATCTTTCAGGCACAGCAGAATGGCGATCTGACGCTGTTCGATCTGCTATTGACTGATAACGTCATGCACTATGTCTCTCATGTGCGGGATGGCCAGTATCGCCCCCGTGATGTCGATTCGCGCTGGCTGATTGGCAGCGGCGTCAGGGCGGATCTGGTATTGAGCATGGTACAGGCCGTCGCCGGGCAGGCTGTTCCGCGCTTCATGCAGCAGGCTGCTCCCGGGAACGCCTTCTACAATAACCTGCGCAGGGAACTTGGCGATTACACTGCCATTGCCAACGCCGGTGGCTGGCCCACTTTTCCTGCCGAAGGAGCTGGCTTGAAACCTGGTATGAGCGGAGAGGGGATTATTGCTCTGCGCGCGCGTCTGGCGGCAACAGACGGCGCAGATCTTTCTGTCGCGCAGCCTGCATTTTATGACGATGACCTGAAACTTGCTGTCGAGGGCTTTCAACGACGCCATGGATTGAATGGTGACGGCGTCATTGGCAAACGTACGCGTCAGGCGCTGGCTGTTCCGGTTAAAGACAGAATGCGCCAGATCATTGCATCCATGGAGCGCTGGCGCTGGCTGCCGGAGAGTTTTGGTGAACGCTACATTGTGGTTAACATTCCCGCTTTTCGTCTCTGGTACAGGGAGAATGGTGAAGACAAACTGACCATGCGCACCGTTGTTGGCAAGACCAGGGCGAATCATCAAACACCAAGTTTTTCAACAGACATGAAGTATATGGTGCTCAACCCAAACTGGAATGTTCCGAGCTCCATTGTGTCTGCAGAGATGGCCCCCAAAGCAAGCCGTAATCCCGGCTATTTCAAGAAAAATGGCTACAAGGTGATAGATCGCGCCGGCAATGTCATCGATCCATACAGCGTCAACTGGGGACAGTACAGCAGGAGCAATCGAGCACCCTATCGGGTAGTGGAATCCAGCGGCGCTGCGGGTGCTCTGGGGACGGTAAAGTTTATTTTTCCGAATAAGCATGGCGTCTATCTGCATGATACCCAGAGCAGAAGATTGTTCAAGAAGGATTTCCGGGCTCACAGCCATGGCTGTGTCAGAATCGAGAAGCCAGCGGAACTGGGAGCCGTTCTTCTCGGTGGCAGGAGTCCTGGGGAGTTCAGCGCCCTGGTTGCAGATTCAGGCAAAAACAGGCATATCAACCTGGAGCAGAGCCTGCCGGTTTATCTTCTCTACATGACGGCGTGGTCAGATGGCAACCAGGTTTATTTCTACGACGATATTTATCGTCGTGACAAGCGCCTGGTGCAGGCTAAATCTTCCAAGCGTGGATGACTCTCAGGGTTGTCGATCTGATTTTCAGGCATTCGCTGCAGTGATGATTGTCCTGCATGAAAGGATGCGTGGATTTCTGCTTTCATGGCCTGGAAAAGTGCTCGTTTGCCCCATCTCCTGATTGTTTTTTCAATAGTGTAGAGCCTGTGTCATTGGAAATTATTATGGAAATACCCTTGATTTTCATCATTCTACCTGCTATGGTATAATACAATTCTTGACAAATATGTAGTAAGTCTATGAGTGACAAGCAGAAAGCCCCATCACCCCTCCTGTATCGCAGAGAATTCCTGATCGGAGCGGCAGCAGTAACTACCCTGGCAGTAGTTCCCACTGTTTTCGCCAGAACACGTAGAAAAAAGCAGGGCGTACGCGCACTTTCCCTGACAAATCTCCACACGGGTGAAACAACCCGGGTTGATTACTGGATAGATGGCCGTTATCAGCCTGAAGCGCTTGCAGAGATCGATATGAATCTGCGCGATCACCGCGACAACGAAGTCTGTTCGATTGATACCCGGCTCATCGACCTGATGTACAACGTCAATCAAAAAACAATTTGCAACTCGGCAAAGTGTTTTGAAATCCTCTCCGGATATCGCTCTCCCAAAACCAATCGTATGCTGCGCAACCGCAGAAGAGGTTCCCGTGTTGCTAAAAACAGTCTGCACATGATGGGCAAGGCGATTGATATCAAATTACCGGGTGTTGGCAATGCCAATCTCTTCCATGCCGCGACAGCACAGAGAGGCGGTGGTGTTGGTTATTATGGCTCCAGTTTTGTACATATGGATGTCGGTAAAGTGCGCACCTGGGGTAAAAGGAACCGCTACGGCTGATTGATACAGGCAAATTTTTTATGAGGCTGAAACCTCTTTGAAGCCCCGCTCTTTGAGCGGGGTTTTTTTATGTCTCAAACCACGCTGTAAAGGTTGATTTTATGGTAGAATTATCTGCTTGATTTGCAATCACTTTGCCTTCGAACACGGGGGCGTCAAACCACCTTTGAAACCACCCCGCCATGACTGAATTCGCCAAGGAAGTTATCCCGATCAATCTCGAAGACGAGATGAAGCAATCCTATCTGGACTATGCAATGAGCGTCATTGTCGGGCGGGCGCTGCCTGACGTCAGGGATGGCTTGAAACCTGTTCACCGTCGCGTTCTGTTTGCGATGCATGAACTGCGCAATGACTGGAATAAGCCCTACAAAAAATCAGCTCGTATCGTCGGTGATGTCATCGGTAAGTATCACCCGCATGGCGATACCGCGGTCTACGATACCATCGTGCGCATGGCGCAGCCTTTCTCACTGCGCTACATGCTGGTGGACGGGCAGGGTAACTTCGGTTCTGTCGATGGGGATTCTCCGGCGGCCATGCGTTATACCGAAATTCGCATGTCGAAAATCGCCCACTCCCTGCTTCAGGATCTAGAGAAGGAGACGGTGGATTTTGTGGCAAACTATGACGGTTCGGAGCATGAGCCCTCCGTCTTGCCCACAAGAGTTCCAAACCTGCTGGTGAACGGCTCTTCGGGTATTGCTGTTGGCATGGCCACCAATGTCCCGCCGCACAATTTCAGTGAAACCATCAGTGCCTGCCTCGCGCTGATCGAAAACCCTGATATTGGCTACCGCGATCTCATGGAGCATCTTCCGGGGCCCGATTTTCCGACCCAGGGAATCATCAACGGCTCTCGCGGAATCGATGAAGCCTATCGTACCGGGAGGGGTCGTATCTATCTGCGCGCCCGTGCAGAGAGTGAAGAGTTCGACCATGGACGCTTGCGTATCATCGTCACGGAGCTGCCGTATCAGGTCAACAAGGCGCGCCTTCTGGAAAAGATCGCCGAACTGGTCAAGGAGAAAAAACTCGAAGGCATCACCGGATTGCGTGACGAATCCGACAAGGATGGCATGCGCATGGTGATCGAACTCAGACGCGGTGAAGTCTACGAGGTGGTGCTGAACAATCTCTTCAAGCAGACCCAGATGCAGAATGTTTTCGGCATCAACATGGTTGCCCTGGTCAATGGCCAGCCGCGTCTGCTGAATCTCAAACAAATACTCGAGCAGTTTTTGCGCCACCGGCGCGAGGTGGTTACCAGGCGCACACTGTTTGAACTGCGCAAGGCCAGAGATCGTGCGCATATCCTCGAAGGACTTGCGGTTGCACTGGCAAATATTGACGAAATCATCGCACTCATCAAGAGCGCAGCAAATCCAGCGGAGGCAAGAAGTGGCCTGATGGCGCGCTACTGGCAGTCCGGGCCGCTTGAAGCGATGCTGCAGCGCAGTGGCGCCGATGCAACCAAACCGGAGGATCTTGCCGAAGGTTTTGGCTTGAGCGAGCAGGGCTACCGCCTGACCGAGAAGCAGGCCCAGGCGATTCTGGATCTGCGCCTGCAAAAGCTCACCGGACTCGAACAGGAGAAAATTCGCAACGAGTTCGAAGAAATTCTGGGATTGATTGGTGATCTGCTGGATATTCTCTCCAGCGCCGATCACCTGATGGATGTTATTCGAGAAGAGTTGCAACTGATCAACGAGCAGTTTGGTGATGAGAGGCGTACACAGATCATTGCCGACCAGCTCGATCTCACCACTGAAGACCTGATCCCGCAAGAGGATATGGTGGTGACCTTCTCGCATCTGGGTTACGCCAAGTCTCAGCCACTGGATGTTTATCATGCACAGCGGCGCGGCGGCAAAGGCAAGACAGCGACCAAAACAAAGGACGATGATTTCATTGATAAACTGTTTGTCGCCAACACACATGACACCATCCTGTGTTTCTCCAGTCGCGGCAAGGTTTACTGGCTCAAGGTCTATCAGCTGCCGCAGGCAGGCAGAGCCGCACGTGGCAGGCCAATGAACAACCTGCTGCCGCTCGAAGAGGGCGAACGCATCACTGCGGTGCTGCCGACGCGCGACTATGCAGAAGATAAATTCATCTTCATGGCAACCAGTTCCGGCACTGTCAAAAAGACGCCGTTGACAGCGTTTTCCCGTCCCTTGAAGAGCGGCATCATCGCACTTGGGCTGCGTGACGATGACCGCCTGATTGGCGTTGATATAACCGACGGCTCCCAGGATGTGATGCTGTTTACATCCGAGGGCAAGGCAATTCGTTTTAACGAGTCCAATGTGCGTTCTATGGGGCGTACGGCGACCGGTGTGCGTGGAGTCAGGCTTAGCGGTGATCACGAGGTGATTTCGCTGATCATTGCACGTGACAACGCCAAGGTGCTGACCGCCGTAGAGAATGGTTATGGAAAATGCACAACCATCGAAAACTATCCGATCAGGGGACGCGGCGGCATGGGTGTCATCTCCATCAAGACCTCCGAGCGCAATGGTGCTCAGATAGGCGCAGTACTGGTCGATGATGATGATGAAATCATGCTGATTACCGATGGTGGCACGTTGGTGCGCACCCTGGTTGCGGGTATCTCGGTCACGAGCCGCAGCACCCAGGGTGTGAAACTCATCAATCTGAGCAAGAAAGAACACCTCATCGGTATAGAACGCATCGTCTCTCTCGACGAAGAGGGGGATGACGAAGTGGAAGAGAACGGCGGGGATGATGAATCCACGCAGAGTTCAGAAGAGAACACTGAAGAAAACACAAATGATTCAACGGAGTCGTAGAAAGATGACAAGGGTTTATAATTTCAGCGCAGGTCCGGCGGCGTTGCCGGAAGCAGTTCTGCAAATTGCACAACAGGAAATGCTTGAGTGGCGCGATACAGGAATGTCGGTGATGGAAATGAGTCATCGCGGCAAAGCCTTTATGTCCATAGCCGCGCAGGCGGAAGCAGATCTGCGTGAATTGATGGGGATTCCTGACAACTACAAGGTACTGTTCCTGCAGGGCGGAGCCTCATCACAGTTCTCCATGATTCCAATGAACCTGTTGCAGGGAAGTGGAGTTGCCGACTATATCAATACCGGCGCATGGTCCAAAAAGGCGATCGCAGAGGCGGGACGCTACTGTGATGTCAATGTCGCGGCCAGTACAGAGATGAACAACTTTACCAGCGTTCCCTCGCAGGATCAGCTGCAGTTGATGGATGATGCCGCTTATGTGCACTACACACTCAATGAAACCATCGGCGGTGTTGAATTCTCCTATATTCCGCAAACCGGTGACAAGCCGCTCATCGCTGACATGTCATCGACGATTCTCTCCCGTTCCATCGATGTCACGCAGTTTGGTTTGATTTACGCTGGTGCGCAGAAAAACGTTGGACCGGCCGGGCTGACGCTGGTGATTGTGCGTGACGACCTGATTGGTGATTCGCTGGCTGGTACGCCAGCGATGTTTCAATATGCGACTCATGCAGAGAATGGCTCCATGTACAATACGCCGCCGACCTATGGCTGGTATCTTGCCGGGCTGGTGTTCCAGTGGCTCAAGGATCTTGGTGGTCTGGACGCCATGGCACAGATCAATGAGCGCAAGGCGAAGTTGTTGTATGACGCCATCGATAACTCCGGTTTCTATGCCAATCCTGTTGATCCGGGATGCCGCTCATGGATGAATGTGCCTTTTACACTGGCCAATCCTGATCTGGATCCGCTGTTTCTCGAAGATGCCGAAGCAGAAGGGCTGGTGACGCTCAAGGGCCATAGATCC
>JAQYVP010000191.1 GCA_030145485.1 Chromatiales bacterium | reverse complement strand
AGGTATACTGTCCCCTGAATTGCTATAGATTGGCGCCATGCTCCACTTGTTCACCAGCATCGTTTCTTGCGTGACAGCTACCCGGTTTTTTGCCATCCAATCCCAAATATGGAGCCAACCACCCGGAATCAGTGCACGTTGTTTTGGCATATATTGCTTGTCGAAAGTTTCAGGTTTTCTGGTACGCTTATCAAGCGGGATTAAATCGAAAGCCTGCGGCAGGAGTACAGCATCTACGCCAAGTGACGCTGCAATTAACAAGCCAGATGGATCCAGGTCAACGGCAGCAATTGTTTCGATATTTTCCGGTAGTAGCCTGAACCACTGACTTACCCTGGCCGCATCCTGACCGTGGCCACGGTAGACCACTAAACTACTCTTTACCCATTCAGAATCAGTGATAATTTCATGCCATTGATTGAACGCGGAGCCGTTCTCTACAATAGTAATGACTGCTTTCTGTGGAAGCTGAATGAGTTCAGGATCGACATATAAAGCCGAGTTTGGTGGAGTAACAGCATCACCTGTTTTCAAGGAGATATTGCAGCACAAACTTTTAACAAGAACCTGGCGGGCGAACACACTCTGTGTCGCCCATTTCTCGTCTGAAATATGGGCGGCGACTTCCAGTCGATCACCGGATACTTCATCGAGTAGCGGATCCAGGCCGACACTTGTCTGGATATGTTGGCGCAATGCATCTCTGTCACTGCTGGATAAGTGCAGTTTATTACCAATAACTTTGCCTATGGCAAGTTCATTGTGAAGCGATTTCCAGATTTTGTTGAATGTGACTTCTGCGACTCCGCGTCGTAATGCAGCCTGAATGCTTTTAAAGGCCTGCTTGCTATGAACTGCGGTGCTCATGCACCCTTCCTCACAGTGACTCTGAGATCTTTTATAGAGAATCTTCCATTGAATAGAGGGTCTACCTCTTCGACATACTCTATTCGGAAAAAGCCCCGTTCTTTAGCCGTCATCAGGCTGAATCGTCCGATAATGGCATACAACCAGATTTCATCAGAGCACGCTTCTGGCGCCATGCTGTGCAATCCCATAGCGCTAATTGTTTTTCCCGGTTCAGCGGAGAGATAAAATGCCTGTATCGATTCATGGAGCAGGTCCTGTTGCAATGGCTCACTGCTCATGGAATCCGAATCAATCACACTGATGCGCTCGACGGGCTCGGATGTAACGGTTTGTACTTTACGCTTACGCAGCGAGGCAATCAGTTCGGTAAATGTGATTTCATGTCGGTCATTGTCAAGGTCTGCATGGCCGGATACATCGATTCCTACCACCTGGTTAACGATATTCGGTATTTGCGTCTGTTCCGCGTAGTTTGCCGGTCTGAATCCCGGATCACGCAGGAACCGTTGGTAGAAGGCATGCACCAAACGGGCTTGGCGTTGCTGCTTTCGGAAAGAGAACAGCATACCCTCGAGGCGGTGCATTGCGTCAACCAACTCTTCGCGAATCTCACTGACTGCAGCCACCAGATTGAGCAGAAACAAGCGTCGCAGATCCGGGTTCTCACCGGCAAATCGCGGGCTTGCGAGCGTCGGGTAATCGATCAACGCCAGATTATCATTGAGTCGCTTTACCCGATCGATAACGCGCTGGTTTTCCTGCATCTTGAGTTCGAGGGTAGTGACATGACCAAATTCACTATTGATCTCTTGCCAGAGCTGACGGGAAGTACTTGCCAGGGTTTCGCGCAGTGAATACACCTGCTCCTCTATTGCACGGAAGATCGCCTTCTGTTCATCCTCTGTGCCGGCCTGCCTGGCCACTCTGTACGATGACACCAGTTCCTCCGTTGATCGAAGACGATCGGCGATATCAACATTAACATTTCTGCGTAATTCATCCCTTCTGGCGACATTGAATATATCAAGGAATGCCTGCGACATACGAGTCCGGCCATCATCGTCTGTAAACCAGAGGATGCCCAGTTTGGTCAATTCATCGACAGCTTTTCCATTTTCAGTCGTGTTGTCAACAAATCCGTCGCCATTCAGGTAGGCGCCGATAAGCAGATTTTTATGACGATGCAAGGCACTGAACAGCTTGTCGAGGTCGGCGCTTGCACTCATATCTGCAACTCGTCCTGTTGAGCGGCATCTTCCCCTTCTTCTAAAGCAATCTGCTCATGCGCTTGAATGAACGACATCAGGTCGTAGAGTCTCGACCAAAGACCTGTAGCGATATATTTCGCCCGACTACGCCCGGTCGCGACTAAATAACCTCGCTCAACCAAACGATGTAATACGGCATCGAGCTGCCCTTTGGGCTGGCTTTGTGCATTTTTGAACAGGCCGTACCGGGAGAGTCGTTCGAGTTCTTCACATAAAGCAGGTGCCGATTCGATACTTCGGATCAGATCACTGGTTCTGATTTCATCACCCGCCTGTAGGGAAGCACCGGATCCATTGAGGATTGTGGTCATGCTCAGCCACCGAACCAGTGGCTCAAGATCGTTGATGACTTCGGAGAATTGGCGGCTGATCGAACTCCTGGCGCTCTGAGCTTCAATATCCTTGTAAGCAGCAAACCAGGCGAGCCGGTCGCTGGTTCGACGCAATACCCGGTCAATACGATTCAGATAGGCGTTGACCTCATCCTCGTTAGCGGCATTCGCCAGAAATTGGAAGAGTTCCGGAGTTCGCGCTCCGCATATCACTTCACCGAGCAACAGCTTTTCAACAGTGGGGGCAAACTGCGACCTGTCATCAAGCATGGCTGCTTACCTCCCCGACTGCATGACGTTTATTCATCAGGCCCTCAACAAGATCGGCGCTCTCGGGCTGCATGACCATAATCCCCTTGCTACGATCTATCTCATGCAGACGGTGGAACATCCCAAGTAGCGCAGTCTCCCCGGATGGGAAAGCAGCCAGCATGCGGATATTGGCCCGCTCGAGCATTTCAAAGAGTCGCATCGTATTTTCCCGGTCAATCATCCCCAGTTCATCAACCGGCCAGTGTATCGGCGTTACCCGGTTGTCACAAAGATAGTGGGTCAGGCCGATAAAAATACCAAAAAGTGCAAGGTAGCTGAGGCCTCGGCTGGAGACATTCAGCAAATCATTATCATTCTTTATGAAGACTGTTCGACCGTTTTCGGTAATTTCCATAGTCAGGTCAAACAGTGTCTGCAAGTCGTTGCTGGAACGGACCTTCTGAACCGCGATCAGAGCGACGCCCATGGCCACTACCAGTTCTCTGTCGGGCAATGTATCGGCACGATCAATCGTCCACTCTGACCACTCTTTCGAGAAGTGCTCCAGTTCTGTCCAGTATTCCAGGTCACTGATTTTTGATGACAGTTGGATGTTGATGTCCGAAATAGCCTCGATAGAGACCGCGCTCTTAATGGCTTCACTGATGGTGCGGGAGTAGTTTCCTATTCTCCGATCTGTTGCGCTCAGCCCGTAAAAAAACTCTGTGAGTTGCCCGCCAACACTGCGAATGGTCTGAATAAGGGCCTCCCGCATGGTTGGCACGATATCATGGATGAATGTATCCAATAGCGGCGGCAGGTGGCGCCAATAATCCGGATCCGTGGCAAAATCCTTACCCAACTGAGCAGATTTCTCGTTGACCAGCTGCACCCAGCTGCGTTTGATTTTTTCGTCTACACCCCGCTCGATGACATTTTCAGCCAACTTGATCCCGCGCGAAACTTTGATTTCCTGTTCTTTGAAATAGCTCTGTGTTTGGTTGGCGCTATCCAGCAGATGGCGAGGTGTACCTTCCGCAACGTCAACAGGGGCATCTGGATAGGTTCCGATTGTCTTAACGGTGTTTTCTATCTCGCTGGTGAGTGACCTGCAACGTGTTAATTCACTCTGGATCAGGCTTCGCTTTGTCCTGGTGTTTCGGATATTGTTTTTAAACTGAGTGCGTTCCATATTGAGCCTCGTCTCTGCAACACGATGTGCTTCAGCCGATTTTCCCAAGTCGTTTTTCAATCCATCCATGCGCGACCATTGGGACTCAATCCATTCACGGTACTCAGTGATGATAATCGCGTACCCGGAAATCTCCTCTACCCGGGACTTCAGCTCACTTCGCTCACTTTCAGCCGTTTTCAATGCGGAGTTATCTATGCCTCTTTCCGAGCATAGAGCGTCGAAGTCAGACCAGATTTGCACAATGCGTTGCTTGTGATGAGCGACTTCCAGCCCGATTTGCTCAATTACGTCGGACATTTGCTGATCTATTTTGGAAATTTCGTCCGCTTCACTTGCTTTGACATCACCAATAGCATCCCGATAGGTCGCACGAATCCCTTCAACTTCAGCCTTGTGCTGCTTATCAAATGCAATAAGAACATCTTCAAGCTCAGCCCACTTTTTCTTTGACAGGCGCTTTCTCCGGGCAGCGGCTTCAGAGATTTGTTGCTTTTCGGTAGCTTGCGCCTGAATCTGGTCGGTAAGGTGTCGCTCGACTCTTTGCTGCGCCAATCTTGCATGGTCAACCAACTTCAAGGCATCTTTATGCTTTTTCGCTATCTTCTGCGCTTGCTTTTCACATTGTTCACGGTTGCTCTGGCTTGCTTCTTTGCGAAGTTCAGCTTGCGTCAACTGGCTAGTTAACTCCTCTTCCGACGCGGCGGCTTCAGCCGGCTCAAGAACAGATAGGTCTATGTCCCATCCAAAACAGGTTTTCTGATCCCCCTTGAAATTCGGCGCCAGGTCTTTCCGCAGCAAAAGCTCAGGATTGATGGTCTTACCAATACCCTGCCACCATTTTGGATCTTGTTGGCGCAATTCAGATAACCAGGTTCCGTCAGCGTAGAGCATTTTGCGAATCCGCTCACGAATATCGCTGCGCTCCTGCAATTCCCGATTAGCCCGGTTCTTTTCCGAAATTGCATCATCGAGCGCTTGTTTTGCATTACGAGCCGATTGCTCATTCTGCAGCAATTGATGAGCAGTTTGTTCACGTTCCCGGTTGATTCGTTCAATGGCATCAGACAATGCCGTTAAGCGCGCCTCTTCCTCTTCTGTTCGTGCAGATGAATTCGCCTCTACCCGCGCCTGGGAACGCTCTTCTACAAGTGTGTTCCTTTCAGGCTCAGCCTTTGCGCCAGATTCCTCAAGCGCCTTGCTTTTTTCCTCATGAAGGAAGTTTTCCTGCTCGCGAGCCTTCTCTTTAACGGCGCTGGCTGATTCGGTTATCTTCTCCTTGCGACGGTCGAGTTTTTCCTTCGCCTTTGTATGACGCCCATACTCGTCTTTCTCTTGCTGGTCGAACGGCTGACGGTGAGTGGCAACGGCTTCGTTGAGTTGGTTGACCCGATCTGTTGCCTGGTCCAGCAAACCCTTCAGCCGGTCAAGATCCTGGTAGTGCGAAATTTTAGTCTGGATCTCCTCTCCTTCGTATTCGTCATGACTTTTGTAAAGCTGGTCTATGCTCGCGCCTAATGTAGAAACAGAAGCCTGCTGCCCACTAATTTCAGTCCGGAGTTTTCGCTCTTTGGATTCCCAGGCATTGCGACAGCTTTCATACGCTTGATTCAGCTGCACCAGCTCCGATTCATAGTCATCAAGTTCTTTGTGGATCGCCTCTTCTGCAAGCTTTAATCCACGGTACAGTGCTCCTAATCGAGATTGTGTCTCAAGGTAGTCCCCGTATTCAGTGAGTACCTGGCTTATTGCCGGCAGCTCTCTTTCAAAATCATTCAGCCATTGAATCCGCTCAGCCAGTGCGATATTGTCCGGGTGATGTGGTGGACTTGGAATCGTGACACCATCTCTGGTCATAATATCGGAGAGCATCGCCTTCATTTTCTCCAGATTGCCATGCTGATTCTGGATGGCTATGCAGATCTTCTCAATATGCTGCATAGTGCCTTTTCCATCACCCAGGCAGAAATCTCTTGCCAGTCGGCGATTTTCGGCGGCAGAGAGTGATCGGCGAAGTAACCCGGAGTCGTTTTGTATGACTGCCCGATAATCAGTCACTATGTCCAGCTGCCGGGAAAATTTCAGATCTTTGGATTGCCAGTGGGAGCGCAATTCGCCACCCTGGTAAAACTTGGGTTCACCATGTTCTCCGCTCAACGAAAAATTCTCTGTAGAGAATCCTCCTTTAAGGAAACGGTAGGCCAACTTCGGGTGTTCGGATGTAGGGTGTCTATAGAGTATCGCGCAACAAGCGCCATCTACCCGTTCATATTCAAAGATAATGAGGCTCGATAATCTCGGCAGATAATGGTCGATGAATGAATCTCTACCCGCTGCTCTAATTTCCACTTGCCTTGGTTCGGCGCCATAAAACATTGGAAGGAGTAAGAGAAAGGTTGTTTTCCCGGACGCATTACCCCCGGTAATAGTGGCGTGGCCATCGAGGTCAACGTAAAAATGTTTTCCAGCGATGAAACTGTCAATCAAGATGATTCGCTGGAGTCCATTCATTTCTAAATTACCTGCCTGATTCAATTCGGGGACAGTATACCTATTACAATTCCGGAGACAATATACCTATTCGCAGATATACTACCATCAAGCTATTTTACAAGGAGGTAAACAATGGCCAGGATGGCGCGCGTAGTGGTTCCATATTATCCGCATCATGTCACCCAGCGAGGTAATCGACGGCAGAAGACGTTCTTCTGTGAAGATGACTATCGCTACTACATTGACCTCATGTCTGAGTTCTCAACACAATCGGGGACCGAAGTTTGGGCTTATTGTCTGATGCCTAACCATGTCCATCTGGTGATGGTGCCAGGTGAAGAAGATAGCTTGAGAGCGGCGTTGGGGGAAGCACACCGGCGCTACACTCGGCATATCAATTTTCGTGAGGGATGGCGTGGACATTTGTGGCAGGAGCGATTTCATTCGTTCACCATGGATGAGGAGTATCTGATATCCACTGTTCGTTACGTGGAAAGAAATCCAGTTGTTGCGAGGTTATGCGTTCATCCGGAAGAGTGGAAATGGTCTAGCGCCCGCGCACATCTCAAGGGAGAAGACGATAAATTGGTTCGCGTGAAACCGATGTTGGATCGCATCGGCAGGTGGTGCGACTATCTCTCAGATGCAGCCGAGAGTGATGATAAAGACTTGATCGACCTACACACCAGAACTGGGAGACCATTGGGAAGCGCCGCTTTTGTACGCAGACTGGAAGTCATCACAGGCAAAGAGCTAACTCCCAAAAGGGCTGGCCGCAAGCCAGTTATCAGGGAATAGGTATACTGTCCCCTGAATAGCGGAATAGGTATACTGTCCCCTGAATAGGAAATATTGGAGTAGTATTATGGCAAACAACAAAACCGTGATTAAGAGTATCTTGCTTGCTGGCGCAGGCGTTATTGCAGCGTGGGGACTATACGTAATGGCAGACCAGAGTGTATCGAGCAGGGGCAAATTGTCTGATCAATCCGCCGCAGAAAAGAGTGGGCAATGGAGCAAGCCTGACGAGTCTGAGCTGAAAAAGAGTCTTACTCCTGAGCAGTACAAGGTGACACAGGAGGAGGGTACAGAGCCTCCTTTCCAGAATAGTTACTGGGACAACAAACAGGAGGGCATTTATGTCGATATCGCCAGCGGCGAGCCGCTGTTCAGCTCCCGTGACAAGTTCAAATCCGGCACTGGCTGGCCCAGTTTCAGCCGTCCGCTGGTCAACAACAATGTCATGGAGAAGCCGGACCGGAAATTCGGCATCCTGCGCACGGAGGTGAGGTCAAAATATGGAGATTCACACCTCGGACATCTGTTCGACGACGGTCCCAACCCGACCGGGCTGCGTTACTGCATCAACTCGGCCTCGCTGCGTTTCGTCCCCAAAGAAGAGCTCGAGAAAGAAGGTTACAGCGAGTATATGAAACAGTTCCAGGAATAAATCATTTCAGGATTCACCAACAGCTCTTTTTTTTACCACGGAACACACGGACGACACGGAAAAAACAAAATCCACTGCGTTTCTACCGCCCTCGGTGGGAAATGCTTATAGAGTGTTATTTTGAATCAGGTCGCATTCCCTTGCATGAGCGTGGGAACGAGGACGAATTATCTATTTCCGTGTATTCAGTGTGTTCCGTGGTTTGGATTGTTGGTCTGTTGTCATACAACTGTCATGCTTCAGGATGTAAAATAGCCTGATGAACTGTTTCCGCCATCATTCATGACAACGCGTGTCCTCATCATTGAAGATGAAAAGCCCATCAGGGAGATGCTTCGTTTCGCCCTGGAGCGTGCAGGGTATGCGGTCGATGAGGCCGGCGATGCCGCTGCAGCAACATCCCTTATTTCCCGACAGCGGCCGGATCTGATGCTGGTCGACTGGATGCTGCCTGAGGTCAGCGGTGTCAATCTGGTTCGCTCGCTGCGCCGCAGTGAAATCAATCGCGATATTCCAGTGATCATGCTGACGGCCCGGGGAGAGGAGGGAGGCCGTGTGACCGGACTCGAAGCAGGGGCTGATGATTACATGTCCAAGCCTGTGGCGATCAAAGAACTGCTTGCGCGTATTCGCGCCTTGCTGCGCCGCAGCCGGGGGTTTTCCAAGAATGAGACGCTGCAGGCCGGGACTATCAGGCTCAATATTGCTACGCATCAGGTGGCAATTGATGGCAAGAGTGTCCATTTCAGACAGACGGAGTATCGTCTGCTGAAATTTTTTCTGCAGCATCCGGAGCGGGTCTATTCTCGCGGACAGCTGCTCGACCTTGTGTGGGGTGAGACGGTCTATGTCGAAGAGCGCACTGTTGATGTGCATATCCTGCGACTGCGTAAGTTGCTGAAGCCCTACGGAATCGACAGCATGGTGCAAACCGTGCGCGGAGCTGGTTATCGATTTTCACAGTCCGTGGGATCATGAATAACGCAATCTCCTATGAGCGTTGGCGCCTGCTGCTGATGCTTGTCTCGATCATTACCATCGGACTGCTGACAGGCAACTGGATAGTAGCGATCCTGCTGCCATCCGCTCTCTATATCATCTGGAGTTTATATCAACTCTATGTACTCGAACGCTGGCTGAGCAAGGGTGCTGTGAAGAAAAAGGCGCCGGACAGCAGTGGCGCCTGGGGTGAGATCGTGCAGCATATCTACCGCCGCCAGCTTGCTGCTGCAAAGAGTAAAAAGCGCCTCGCAAGCATGCTCACACGTTTCAATACCACGATTTCAGCTTTACCGGATGCAACAGTGATTCTGAACTCATCTTTTGAGATCGAGTGGGCCAATAAGGCGGCGCGTGAAGTGCTGGGAATCGACAGGAGGCGTGATATAGGTCAGAGGATCGACAACCTCATCCGCAATCCGGATTTCAATCGCCTGCTGAATAAAAAACGCAAGAAAAACAAGAAAAGTCTGGAGATGCCTTCACCGGTCAATTTAGCGGACACCATCAGTGTGCGGCTGGTTCGTTATGGCAAGGGGAGTGATCAATATCTGTTGCTGGCGCGTGATATCAGTGAACGCATCGAGGCACAAAAAACACGCAAGGCGTTTATCGCCAATGCCTCGCATGAACTGCGTACGCCGCTGACTGTGATTTCGGGCTATCTCGAGATTATGCAATCTGCGCCAGAACTCTGTGAGGAGATGCAGGAGCCGGTAAGAGCAGCTGCTGAACAGGCGCACAGAATG
>JAQYVP010000066.1 GCA_030145485.1 Chromatiales bacterium | reverse complement strand
GATCAGATCCCAACGGTCGCATTGTCTAGCCTGCTTAATCATGAAGAGCGTGAGATATTATCCGACTTGACAGGAGTTCCAATTCACTCCACTAAGGCGCGTATGGATCAGTTTGCACGGTGTATCGAGGCGTCCTTAATTTAAGAAAAGTGATGTGAGCCTAGTTTGTTTAATGCTTAGGAAATTACGGAGAAAAGGAGTTAAGACAGTGACACAAGATATATTAGGGGACATAGGTCTAGTAGCCGACGTATTACTGGCCTGTGAGGGTGGGAGATTATGAAGAACCTGTTGATTTTGCTATTTTTGGTAGCCTTTCCGGTCGTAACTTGTCAAGCAGAAATCTCTGCTAACCTGCACTCCGAGGTCAGCCAGTGTTTACGCGATGGTGACACTATCTGTAGTAATGATGTTTGTCTCTCGTGCCACACATCGCCTCCTGACGAAGCTGAGATGTATTCAACTGGCGATATAGGCATGTGCTCCTTTTGTCATGAGCAGGAATCGACTCAGACTGAAGGAGGGGCACTTCTGGTGACCCACGGTGGCAATCATTCCTCTCAAGTCGCCTATGAACCTTGGAAGCCAGGCTCTGACCTACATGAAAACCCTGTTGGGCCGAAGCTCTATTGTGAATCGTCAGGATCTAATTGCATGATGTTATGCTCAACCTGCCATGACCCGCATGCCGATACGCCTGGCTTGCTCAGGGTTGAAAACAGGGGGTCGGTTTTATGTCTCTCCTGTCATGGGAAGTAGCCAAAAGGGTGGGCAAAATCACATGAATCTGGATCACATTTTTCTTTAATCGGGTTCTCGGGTTCAATTCCCCGCTGCTTGCTGCGTGATTTAGCAAAGGTTGCAGGCTGTTGATACCCCGCTGCTTGCAGCGGGTAGTTCATTAAGCTTGACTGTTGCGGAAAAGATATTATAATTTTATCTGTTGGTCTTGGATGATGTGGAGTGAGCTCCCCCTCCCGACATCGACAACCCCCACCACTAAAAGCACACCTTTTTAACCGTTCAGATTCATGCACAGGCTTTTTCTCGCGCTCGTATTAGCGTAGCTTATCGGTCTGTGTGCAAGCTCATGACGGTTGTTTCTTCTCTACACAAAAGTGACGGTATCTACACCGGGACATGTCTCCCCCTTTTCCCTGTTTACTTCAGGCAATGTTTGGGGTTTTAAATGCATTATTGTGACCATTTAGATGCTGGAACCGCGGTGAGAACTGCCTTGCTGTTGGCCGCTGGAACGGGGAGTCGACTCTCTCCATTAACAGACTCAACACCCAAATGTCTTGTCGAAGTTAATGGAATCCCCATCCTTGAAAGGTTGATTCGCTCCCTGCGCAGTCACGGGTTCAAACGTTTGGTTGTGGTCGTAGGACACCTGTCAGAAGTTATTCAGGACCATCTCGGTAGCCGGTATGCTGATATTGAAATCACCTATGTCGCCAGTCCGCGATATAAAACAACCAACAACATTTACTCGTTATGGCTTGCCGGAAAGGTGATTGACGAACCTTTTCTCCTGATTGAGAGCGATCTGGTGTTTCACTCGGAGATGCTTAAGCCGATGCTTCAACCTGACCGAATCGCTGTCTCAAAACGGCTGCCGTGGATGAACGGTACGACGGTGACGCTCAATGAGCGGCAACAACTTGATGCCCTTTGGCTTGGCGCTGTGAACCGCAATGTCGCCGCTCATTTCAAGACCGTAAACATCTACAGCTTCTCCCGCAGCACTTGGCAATCGATCTGGGAACGACTAGATCGACACATGTCCGCCAAGAAGGTGAAGGGATATTACGAGTCTGTTTTCGCCGAACTGGTCGCTGAGGAGAAACTCACCTTTGCGCCGGTCTTCTTTGACGCCGATCGCTGGTATGAGATTGACACCCTTGAGGACCTGAGCGCGGCGGAGAAAATGTTTCCTGAGCCTTCCCAGATTCAGGTTGATATGGATGAGAGTCTGTCTCCTCTTCGGGCGTCTCTCAGTATCCGATCCCGGAATGCGGTCAATATGAAAAAACAAAGTAATCGGGGTGAACCTATGCGACTCTCCTCGCCCCTGGTTGCCTCCGATTGATCAGCCCTCTCCGGAACTGGAATTGGGCTTGGTTGCCGGTTTTGTGTCCGGATATGGATACTCTATTAAATCATTGAACTTGACTGTTCGTGTAAAGAGGTCGTATGGCTGCTAACAATTTTCGATAACAGTGGATGAGGTAAGAACAAAACATGACAGATCAGGATTATGCTGCCAAAGAGCAGCAATTTGAAGCAATTGAATGCCAGCATGGCGGCTATTGGCGTCATGATTTTATCGATCACGCCTACCTTTATAATCTCTATTTTCCGCCAGAGCGTTTTTTTGAACAGTTGACCAGCCAAATTCATGAATTAGTGTTGAACTACCCCGTGGCTCAGAATGTCTTGGCCGGGTTAGTGGGCACTCTGATCGATCAACCGCCGGAACGGATTGTGGTGGGCAATGGGGCGGCAGAGCTGATCAAGATCGTCTCCGGCCATCTCGCAAAAAAGCTGATTATTCCGGTTCCGTCGTTCAACGAATACGCCAATGCAGCACCTACAGAAAACGTCATTGAGTTTGCCCTCGATGCTCCGTCCTTTCAACTGGACGTGGATAAGTTTGCGGCAGAGGCTATCCGCTGCAAGGCTGACGTTGCGGTGGTGGTGTCACCGAACAATCCGACTTCACTGCTGGTGCCTAAAGCCGATCTGGTTCGCCTTCTGGACAAACTGGCCGCGCACGACTGCATGCTCATCGTCGATGAATCTTTTATCGATTTTGCCGAGGATCGTGACCGGGCAACTCTGGAGGGGGATATCGCCAAGTATAAGAATCTTGCGATCTTCAAGAGTATGAGCAAGGCTTACGGTATCTGTGGTCTGCGCATCGGCTATATGCTGTCTGCCAACGCACTCTTTGCCTATCAGGTTCGTCAAGGGCTGCATATTTGGAACCTCAACGGCTTTGCTGAAACTTTTTTGGTTCATGCCCCGGAATACCAACAGGAGTTCCTTGCCAGTTGCGATCGGGTTCGGGCAGATCGAGATCAATTCTATCAGGATCTACTTGGTATCAATGGGCTGACGGTCTATCGACCTGATGCCAACTATATCTTCTGCCGTCTGCCCGACCATGCTCCATCTGGGCCGGAAGTAGCACGCCGACTATTTATAGGGCACAATATTTACATTAAGCACTGTCAGGGCAAGACCATGCCTGAATCTGACCGTTACATCCGCATTGCCAGCCGCACTCAGGCCGAAAACAGAGTCGTGGCTGAGACCTTAGGT
>JAQYVP010000001.1 GCA_030145485.1 Chromatiales bacterium | reverse complement strand
CAGGGTCGTTCCGGTCAGCGATGTCTCTTTTCAGATCAGGCAAGGCGAAACTATGGCGCTGCTGGGCGAGTCCGGCTGCGGCAAGTCGATGACCGCCCTGTCGATCATGCGGCTGCTGCCGCCATCCGCCGTGATCACCGGTGGCGACATCCTGTTGGAGCAGAGTCATCTGCTGGATCTCTCCGAGCGCGCCATGCGCGCCGAGCGGGGAGGGCGCGTCGGCATGATTTTCCAGGAGCCGATGACCTCGCTGAATCCGGTGATGAGCATCGGCAGGCAGATTGCTGAAGCCGTCAAACTGCATGATGCCGACAACAGCAAGCGCGTCATGGCGCGAGTCGAAGAGCTGTTGAGTGATGTCGGCATTCCTGACCCCGGACAGCGCATGCATGAGTATCCGCATCAACTCTCCGGTGGCATGAAGCAGCGCGTCATGATTGCCATGGCGCTTGCCGGGAGGCCACGCCTGCTGGTTGCCGATGAACCGACCACAGCGCTGGATGTCACCATTCAGGCGCAGGTGTTGCAGCTCATGAAACAGCTGCAGCAGCAGACGGGCATGGCGATCCTGCTGATTACACACGATCTCGGCGTGGTGGCGGAGGTGGCTGATCGGATCGGCATCATGTATGCCGGCGAGATCGTTGAGACTGCAGATGTTGCAGATTTTTTCAAGCAGCCCCGACATCCTTACAGTCAACGTCTGTTCGAGGCCCTGCCGACGCCTCAAAAACGCAACAGGCCGCTGCAAGCCATCGAGGGACAGGTGCCTCGGCTGAATGCGGAGTTCAGCGGCTGCCGCTTTGTCGAGCGCTGTCCCTTTGCGCAAGCGCTTTGCCGTGAACAGATCCCGCAGTGGCGTGGAAGTCAGAACAGCGGTTATCGCTGCCATTTTGTGGATGCAGGCATAGCCAGCGATGCCGCTGCAGTGGAGCCTGAAACGGTAATGGATTCCACTCACACAGAAACAGCGCAATCGCTGCTCGATGTGACAGATCTCAAGGTATGGTTCCCCATCAAAAAAGGTGTTTTCCATCGCACCGTTGGCCATGTGCGTGCTGTCGATGGTGTTGATCTCAGTTTATCAACTGGCAAAACCCTGGCGCTGGTCGGCGAATCCGGCTGCGGCAAGACCACTGCCGGCAAAGGCATACTGCAGTTGATTCGTCCAACCGCCGGCAGTGTGGTGTTCAATGGCGAGGAGCTGACGCAACTCAAGGGCAGGGCGCTGCGCAGACGCCGCGCCGATATCCAGCTGATCTTCCAGGATCCGGCATCGAGCATGAATCCACGCATGACTGTCGAGGAGATCATCGCCGAAGGACTGGTCGTGCAGGGCATCGGCAGGGAACAGCGTCAGCAGCGCATCGCAGAGATCCTCGAGCAGGTTGGTTTGCCGGGTGATGCGCTCGGGCGTTATCCGCATGAATTCTCTGGAGGACAGCGTCAACGCATCGCCATTGCGCGTGCGCTGATCCTGGAGCCGCAGCTGATTATCTGTGACGAGCCGACCAGCGCGCTGGATGTCTCGGTGCAGGCGCAGATCCTGAACCTGCTCAAGGAGCTGCAGCAGCAGCGCCAAATCTCCTATCTCTTCATCACCCACAACCTGGCTGTGGTCTCCTACCTGGCGGATGAAGTGGCCGTGATGTACCTGGGGCGCATCGTGGAGTTGGGGAGTGTGGAGCAGATTCTTGCTGATCCAAAGCATCCCTATACCCAGGCATTGCTGTCAGCAGTGCCGGTGCCGGATCCGCATGCAATACGCGAAGTCATCCGTCTGCAGGGAGATATGCCGTCGCCGGCAAATCCGCCGTCAGGCTGCTACTTCCATCCACGTTGCCCGCAGGCAATGGACGTGTGCCGCCGGAGTTATCCGGATAGTCAAGAGATGAGCGACGGGCGTAGGCTGAGTTGCCATCTCTTCTGACCGCGAAAAAAAACCTCCACTGCCTGACGGCAGTGGAGGATTCGAAGTTTCAGCAACAGGGAGTCAGATCAAAGACCCGAACTCCTGCAATAAGCTGATGCTTACTTGGGGTCTATGCGCTTGAAGCGTCCGCCGTCGACGGATACATCACCCATGACGCCGGTTTCGCCGAAGATAAAGGCAACGATTGCAGATCTGACGTTGGTGGTGTCCAGCTTGCCGGTCTTGCCTACAGTACCGACTGCGACAGAGACTTCTCCACCGATTTTCCACTCACGCTTGCTGGAACGGAATTTTCCCAGGGCAGCTTCTGTGTTGAACACCATGATCATGGAGTAGCTCTTCACACCGGCCAAAAAGCCCCACTTGACCGCGCCATAGGTGTAATAATCGACAGTAGCACCGCCGATCTGCAGAGCACAGGCTCCGCCTGCAATGCCAAAGACCAAACCGCCCTTGGTGATCGAGGGGCATACCAGCACGCCCTTGGCCGCCTCGAGAATCTCTGTGGCGCCCGGCTGCTCGTCCTGGAATTTCCCAACAGTCATCGCCACTTCTGTGTTGATATCTGTTTTCAGGAATTTTTCCTGTTGGGTTTCTTCACTGGCTGCTTCCATAGGGTCAGTCATGTCGACGTTTTCTGCCAGAGCCTGTCCCGAAAATGCTACGCCAAAAGCCAGTACAGCAGTGGCGATACTTTTGTTGATTGAAAGTGTTGACATTAAATGTTTCTCCAAATATTAAATAATTCATGTGATCAGTGTCTGTGTTATGTCTACATTAGACGACTAATAACCACGATGAGTTTGTTGTTCCATACACTTATGTGATCCGAACAGCGGGAATAATAACATATCTGTTTGAAATATGTGATTGTGATTATGCAACAATATCTCAGGAACAAAAAAAGGCCGGAGTGATCATGAATCACTCCGGCCTTTATGCTTTCCCCGGCAACCGGGGTTCAAGACAGCTTACTTCTCCAGTCGCTTGAAGTTGCCACCTTTCAGAGATGCGTCACCCATCAGCCCTTTTTCACCGAAGACAAAGGCGACAACCGGGCTCTTGATGTTGTTGGTGTCGAGAACGCCACCGGCGCCAGTCTTGGCAACAGCAACGTTTGCATCAGCGCCAGCTTCCCACTTGCGCTTGTTGGAACGGAATTTTCCCAGCGCAGCCTCGTCGTTGAAGACCATGATCAGGGAGTAGGAGGAGATGCCGGCGAGGAAGCCGTACTTGACGGCTTTGTAGCCGTAGTAATCAACAGTTTTACCGTTGATGTTCAGTGAGCACTTGCCGCCCGAGGCGCCAATGATGAAACCACCCTTGGTGATCGATGGGCACACCAGGACGCCTTTCGCGCTGTTGATGATCGCCTTTGCGCCAGGCTGATCTTCATTGAATTTTTTCAGTGTGGCTTTTGCTTCGGCATCCTGGGTCTTCGCATCGAATGCCTGAACTTGGGCGGTTACTGTCATGCCAAGTGCGACGACGGCGCCGATGAGGCTCTTGTTGATTGTTTGCATAGATATCATTTGTGGTTTCTCAAGTGGGTAATGATTCAGGCAGAATCAGAAATAGTGTCATTATGACTCTCCGATGAGATGCCTGGATAGTGGTGCTTCATACATCTGAGTGAATGAAACTGGCGTGATGTTAGCATATTTGCAGGTGATTACCACACGAGAGCAGAGGATTCATCGCAGTATTATTTTACAGCGCCTGGCGAATCATTGAACGAGAAGCCGCAGACATCGATGACTGGCTCCAACTGGGACTGTGTTCTGGGGAACTTTCTGCAGTTCAACGGCCTGAAGTTGTAGGCTGAGCAGGAACTGCTGCCATCTTCAGCTATCTTCAGAAAGCCGCACTTGAAGGGCAGTTTGCAACACTCCCCGCATTGGTTGCAACTGCCGGTGCGGCTTTTGTCAACCGGCAATACTGATGTCAGGGTTCTGGTAAGTTTTGGAATCATTTCGAATTTTCCTAATACTTCACGATGTGATTATCTACCATTTCTAATGTAAAATAAAACATTTTGACTGGATATTTCCACTGCAAAAAGTGAGGCGAAATGCCCGGGGGTTTTCGACGCAGAGTATCCCGCTTTCATTTTTAATCTATCTTTCGCATCCTGGGTGGAATCCTCTATAATCCACCCAGTCTATTTTGCAATGACTTCTAAAAATATACCCCCGAACTGGAGAATATGAGTATGCACAAACGAAAAATCCTGATCAGCAGCCTCGCCCTGCTGCTTGTCCTGTTGGGCGCGACTCAGCTCAATGCCGCCCCATTCAGGGAGCGTTTCAAGAATGCCGAGCCCTATGGCGTGCTGTTCAACCAGTATGACCCAAATTTCTACACCGGCTTTGCCCCCAGGGTGCAGAGCAAAGAGCACATCACCATCCACCTCGGACGCGGCAACCAGGTACGCGTACGCATGGTGCTTCCCGATGAGAGCATCGATCACTATCTTGAAGACCAGATGGCGCGCCACGCGCTCTATAAGGAGGTGATCGACAAGGGAATCATCACCCTGACCACGAATAACTCCTGGGAGCTCTACGATGCCAGGCTCGAGGAGGAGAAGCTTGCTGATCTTGTCGCCAAAAAGTCGGAGTTGAGTCCTGAAGAGTGGCGCCAGCTCAACCTGGATGCCATCAATAAGCTCAACCCGGGACGCTTGCATCATATTCAACGTGATTTCAATACCATGGTCACGGACTTTGCCGCCGCACTCAAGGCAGCTGAGGAGCCTAAGGGTCTCAAGGACAAGCTGGTTCTGGTCAATGACTTCTTCCCGCATCGCATCTATATCACCGGTCTGACGAAAGAGCAGGATGCGGCTTTCACCGAACTGCAGTCACTGGCCAAGGCTGATGACACAGCTGGATTTGCCGCAAAAGCCGAAGCATTTTTCAAGGATGTCACAGCAAATCTCTATGCAGTTAATGACGGCAAGCTCGATTTCTATGAATTCACCAGCGTATTCCCCGCAGGCACCTACGACTCAACTACGACATACAAGGGACGCGCCATCCCGCGTTTCTCCACCACGGGCGTTTGGACACTGATACCACGCAAGCATGGAACCGGCGATACCGGCATGGTCGACTACATCTCCAAGGCGGGCTATTACGGCATGATGCCGATGCTGCCCTATCAATATGCCGGCGGCAGCGCCTACAACGCCTTTCACAACCCCGGCATCAGCAACTGGATGGGTGGCCATCCGCTGATCCCCAAGGAGTGGAAAGAGTCAACCGAGAACAGCAGAAGCGGCAAGCCATACCTGCGCTCTTCGATCACCAGCAGGGGGCCGGTTTCACACGGCTGTACGCGCATGAGCCCCGGCCACCTGACTGAGTTCCGTGAAATGTTGCCCTCGACGTCAGAAGACATGAATGGCATCAGGGTGTTTCTGAATCTCTCGCAGTGCTATGACGTCATCGATATCGACGGGGATGGCACTGAGGAGGCGATGGGTGTGCAATACTATATCGCCTTCCAGGGAAAATCGCGTGTAGCCAACCTCATCTGGGCGCAAAACGATCGCAAGGATTTCTACGACTGGCTCTACGGTGACGAGATCGTCTACGGTGAACCTGGCGAGGTGACGGTCAAAGAT
>JAQYVP010000234.1 GCA_030145485.1 Chromatiales bacterium | reverse complement strand
CTTCAGTTTCCCGACATTGGGGAGGGTATGAGCAGTTACCGCCACGCGCCCTTTGTAACCATAATCGCGCAGGCCATGCAGCAGCGCGAGATTGACCGGCATCTCGCGAACGCTGCTTAACACCCAACGCACCTGCCCGAGCGGTAGAGTGGCAAGAAACTCCGGGTCTTCGGCATCACCGTAGCGCACCGCATAGCCGTTCTCACCCTGCCGGCGCACCAGGTCGGGGTCGAAATCTACACCGAGCACCCGGTAACCACGTTGACGCAGTTCACGTGCTATCCCGGAGCCGAATCGTCCCTGACCAAACAGGATGACATCGGCGCCGTTCTCTTCTGTAGCCAGATCCCCTGCCTCCTCCCGGTGCGCCCGTTTACGCTCGAACACACCCAGCCAGGGGGAAATCCATTCGTAGAGGGAGTGATAGTAGAGGATCATATAGGTCGATGCGCTGATGGTGATCAACCCCACTAGCGTGATGAGCCCCATGGTGTCGGCATCGATATGACCCAGGCTCAGGCCCAACGCCCCCAGAATCAGTGAGAATTCACTGATTTGCGCCACTGTCAACCCGGCCAGAAACCCGGTGCGCTTGCGGTAACCCATAAATCCCAGGATGGTCATCACAATCAACGGGTTGCCGATGAGCACGAACAACGAAAGCATGATGGCGGGCGTCACCTGAGCGCCAAGCGTCGCCAGATCCAGTCCGGCGCCTAAATCGATAAAAAAGAACAACAGCAGAAAATCCCGCAGACTCACCAGGCGTGCACCGATAGCCTCGCGGTAGGGCGTAGAGGCCAGCGACACTCCGGCAAGAAAGGCGCCGACCTCTTTGCTGAAACCCAACTGCGCACCCGCCGCACTCAGGGCTACAGCCCAGGCAATAGCAAACAGCACCAGCAGTTCCGGCGAACGCGCCAACTGGTGCAGCAACGGCGTCAACACATAGCGCATCAACAAGCCGATGGCGGCGATGAACAGACCACCCTTGACCAATACCTCGATCGCCTCCCGTCCCAGGCCAACAACATCACCGTTCTCGCCCATCGCGGTCAGGCCGATCATCACCAGCACCACCACGATATCCTGAACGATGAGGAAACCGATAGCGATGCGCCCGTGCAGTGCGTCCACCTCGCGTTTGTCAGAGAGCAGTTTGACGATGACGATGGTGCTGGAGAAGGTCAGCGCCACCGCCACATAGAGAGCAGTGATCGGGGTCATGCCCAGGGCGATGGCGATAAAGTAGCCAACCACTGAAGTGAAGATAACCTGCCCCAAGCCGGTGGCCAGCGCCACCGGCCCCATTGGTGCGGATGATGTGCAGATCCAGTTTGAGTCCCACCACGAACAACAGCAGCGCAATGCCCAGTTTGGCCAGCAGATCGACCTGGTCATCTGCGGAGACCCAGCCGAGTACCGATGGTCCCACCAGGATGCCTACCGCGATGAAGGCGACGATCAACGGCTGGCGCAGCCGCACACCGATAGCGCCGATGACGGCCGCCATCAACAGCAGCACTGCTATTTCGGTAAAGACGTCGCCAAAGATAGGGGTCATGATTCAGTTACACACACTTTTTTGATTCACCCTTGCGTCATTCTCCGGCTCTGTGTAACCGGGCGAGAAACGCAGCGTTGATATGCAGTCAATATAAAAACCTCCTTAATCAATCGTTACAGAATTTACTTTTCGACAAATTAACTCTATCTCACTGGTGAAAACATAAAAAGTCGAATCTTATAGATAAACCATTCGGTATTTTCGATCAGAAACATAGCAACACCAGGGCAACCTCTCGCAGCCATCAACTACAGATGATGTACTCCATTCATCTAACAACTATTCGTCGGCAAACAACGTCTCGCGGGCTGTATCCAGCAATGTAGAGACAACCGGATGTGTGACCCGTCGCTCGACTGATATGGCATAAAAACGCTCTTTCACCTCACTAATTCGGCCAATCGCGGTTGCCTGATACTGCCGCTCCACCTCTTCCTCGATCGCTGCGGGAGCGATAAAAATCCCCGCGCCCTCTTGCCCGAAGGCCTTCATCAGTGCGCTGTCATCAAACTCGGCAACCATGCGCGGATGGATGCGATGTTTGTCCAGCCACTGGTCAATCCCGGAACGCAGTTGGGTGCCGCTACTGGGCAACAGTAACGGTGCGCCATCCAAACAACGGGGGAACTCACCTTGCAACTGTTTTTCCAGCTCTTCCATAGCAAAAAAACTGACCGCGCACTCGCCGAGCTTGTGACTAAAAGCCCGTGTACTGACCGTGGGTGGAATTGGACGGTCAGCCAGCACCAGATCGAGACGGTGCACGGTCAGTTCCGCCAACAAAGAGTCGAGACTTGCCTCGCGTCAGATCATGCGCACCGTCTCGGGCATTTGCAGTGCAGGTTTGAGAATACGATGAGCGATGGACTTGGGCAGCGCATCGACCACGCCCACCCGGAACAGCTGTGGACGGTCTTTTGGCTGCTGATGGATTACCTCCTCCAGTTCACCACCGAGCGAGAAGATTTCCTCGGCGTAGCTCAATGCCAACCGCCCGGTCTCGGTAAGTTCCAGGTTGCGCCCGACCCGGCTGAACAGCTTCACCCCAAGATGCTCCTCCAGCAGGCTCAGCTGACCACTGATGGTCTGCGGCGTCAGGTGCAGACGTTCACTGGCGCGTGCGACACCACCCTCCCTGGCCACCGCCCAGAAGTAGCGTAGATGCTTGTAGTTAACCATTGGATCACCATGACTTCGAAAATTACGAATTGTATGGAAATAATAATCGACTTTTCAGGATAATCAAACCCGCCTAGTATGACCACATACCAGATAGTGACCGCATTGTAACGGAGAACCCTATGCAGATTGACATACAGGCACGCGATTTTTCCCTGACCGGCGCCCTGCGCAGCCATGCCGAACGGCGGCTGCGTTTCGCCTTGAGCAGTTGTGACGATCACATTCAACACATTGTGATGCGTCTCTCCGATATCAACGGCCCGCGCGGTGGTGCAGACAAGCGCTGCCACCTGCAGGTCGTGCTGAAGGGTCTGCCCGATGTAGTGATTGAAGATACCGAGGCCGATCTGTACGTTGCCATCGACCGTGCGACTGATCGCGCCGGGCGTACCGTAGTGCGCAAGATTGACCGTCAACAAACGCTGTCTAAACAGGGGCCCCCGCTGGAACTGGATAGCGATGAGTTTGTTTAAAACGCTACCTGAGTATCAACGATGAGATAAACGCGCTAAGCGCCCGCTCGTAGTCCGGCTGACTCATAAGAAACCCGCTATTGTGATCGCCCCGCATCCTGAAAAAGGTTTTTGGCTCATTAGCCGCCTGAAAGACCTTCTCTCCAAGATGAAATGGAATGATCTCATCGTCAGGGCTGTGCAGCACCAGCAGCGGAGATGCTACGCGCCTGACATGGGCCGCAGTATTGAAATCGTAACGCAGAATAATCAATCGGGAAAGCACCGGTAACAGCGCGTTGGCGACATCTTTGGCGGAGCTGAATGTTGACTCGAGAATCAACCCGCCCGGCTGAACCTCTGCGGCCAGTTCCGCCGCAACGGCACCGCCGAGCGAGCGGCCGAAGAGGATGATCTCTTCCTGTTCGAACCCTCGCTCATTGGTCAGATACCGCCAGGCTGCCCTGGCGTCACGATATAGCCCCTCCTCATCAGGTTTGCCCTGGCTCTTGCCGTAACCCCGATAGTCGAATATAAAGAGATTCAGGCCAAGCTGGTGAAAAATCTCCACGGAGGCGCCGCGATGGGAGATATTGCCCGCATTACCGTGGAAAAAGAGCAGGGTCTTCTGCGATCCATGATGCGGGATGTACCAGCCATGCAAGCGCACGCCATCCTCACTATGCAGAAAGACATCCTCATAGGCAAGTCCCCACTCCGCAGGTGTCTGACCAAGCGCTGTGTACGGGAAAAAGACCATCGATGACTGTCGCAGATACATACAGCTGTTCAACAAGGCCATCCCAAGCAGCAGGAGCAGGATATTTTTTATGATTCGGTTTTTCATGTTGATGTGCGGTGGATTATGAACACCCTGTCGTTTCACTGTGTAGATTCCGTCCCGGATTGCACCACCACGCCAAATTTTCGCGCCTGCGACATGAGGCTTTCAACCCTGATGGCGAGCGCCGGGGTGATAGCGAGACCGGCGGAGCGCAGCGCCCGGGCTGTCCAGACATTGCAGGTGTTGGACAGATGATAGCGCTCCCCGGAGAGATAGAAGCGGCTGTTGCCGTAGATGCCTGGCCCCAATGATCTTGCATTACCGCTCTCATCCAGGGAAAAACTTGCCGCAAGAGTGCTGACAAGATGTCCATAACTGGCAGATGACAAATCTATTCTGATGATCTCGCTGTAGGGGAAATAGACCGGCGCGGGAGTATTGAAACCAACAATGTGCAGCACGCTGGCGGTAGGCAACAGGACCGCCTTAATGATGAGTCCCATGTGGGGATCCGGTGTCCGATAGTAATCCATATCTCCCCAGCCCACCTCCAGATATTGTGCGTTGGCAAAATCCCCAAGAGCCGGCCAGATGCTGTCAGGGATGTCTGCGCGCCGCAGGACGATTCCGGCGTGCCAGCCGTGGCTCACCAGATAGATCGTTTTACGCGGCTCGCTTTCAACCGGAGCAGGCGTCTCCCTGACCGACACTGCGCAGGCGCTGCTACTGACCGCGAGCAATAATAGCCAGATTCGAATCATGCGCATTCCAGTGGTGTATATCATCTGAAGCCAAAGGTTAATGGTAGAGCATTGACCAAAAATAACGGCAGTAGTGGAATCCTGTAACCATTGACACACGCAGACGAAGTAAAGCCGGCCATCTTGTTATTCGAGGGTCACCGGTGTGACGAAACCTTCCGGCTTGAGCGTTAACACGGAGCACTCCACCTGGTTGAGCACCTCTTCCGCCGTGTTGCCGATCAGAAAACCGGCGATTCCCGTGCGGCAGACTGTACCCATGACCAGCAAGTCGATATTCTGCGCCACCACCAGTGCAGGTATGCGATCTTCTGGATAGCCCTCGACCAGGTGCAGGTGGGGTTTCAGATCAGTGAAATCAGCCCGGCCCAACAGGTTGTCGAAGCGACGCTTATGCTGCTCCTTATCATGCGTCTTTGCTTCCTGGATATCCTGCTCGCTCATGCGGTTGTTCACATAGCTCTCACCAAACAGATGCCACACATGGACGATTTGTAACTCTGCCGCTTCCATGCGCGCCATGCTGCCGGCCAACTGTAAAATTTTCGGATTGAGCGAATCCCGTTCCGGACCACCGGTCGATGGATCGACCGCCGCCAGGATGCGTGTATAAGGCCGCGTCTGCGCCCGTTTGACCACCCACACGGGGCAGGGACATTTTCGCATCAGGTGCATAGAGGTGGTTCCGAACAGACGTGGGCGGATGCCTTTTACCTCCTCTGCCGTGGTGATGACCAGATCATGTTGTTCACGCAGCACCTGGCGGATGATTTCCAGGAAGGAGACACCCTCCACCACATTGATCACTACATCAATACCATCAATCTGCGAGGTTATGATTAAACCTCGTAACCACTCCCTGCGCTCAGCAATTGCCGAAGCAAGCAGCTGCTGCACAACAGAATCACCGCAACCTGTCCCGGGGGGCTCCTTCAATACCGAAAAAAGCGTCAGTCGCGCTCCATTTTGCCTGGCCAGCGACACAGCCTTATCCACAGCCGCTCTCTCCTCTACTTCAGGACTCAATACCAGAAGAATGTTTTTGAATCTTTGCATGTCGCTCACCTCTATTGATCATCATTGACTTTTCATTGTTAAAATAACAAAGAAAGAGATCTTCTAAAAGTCGAATATTAAAGCTCGAATAATCAAATTTTACGAACAATCTGTTACTCATAGAGCAATTGGCTATACCAGGGGCACCAATACCAGCGCCAAGTAGACACTGCCCCGGAAAATGGCCGACAAGAGTGTTTTCATGAGCTTGGCCGATGGTTTTCAATCACTATTCACCCTCATACTTCCCCTGCCTTGCCAGGCTATTTAATCTTGCGCGAGTCAGCAGTGCTTGTTGAGTTGCAGCATCATTTTCTGTTTTTCCCTGCCAGGCAAACAAGGCAGGTTGTTGTAATGCACGTCCATAGGAGATACTGAGTTGCCATGGGGCATTATTGCCACCATTTTGGTTGATGGCGTTGAGATTACGAGTCGCTTCTTCCGGACCCTGCCCGCCAGAGAGAAAGTTAATACTGGGAACAGCTGCAGGTACAGTTCGGCGAAGAATCTTGAGTGTTTCATCGGCAACTTCTTGTGGATCCGCAGTGCGCAAGTCACCACCAGGCACGATCATATTTGGCTTGAGCACCATGAGTTCCAGACTGACATGGTGCTTATGCAGTGCATGGAAAACTGAATGCAACACATCTTCGGTGACTTCCGCACAACGATCTATATCATGATTGCCATCCATCAACACTTCCGGTTCGACAATAGGAACTATGCCTGCTTCCTGACAGATTGCGGCATAACGCGCCAGCATTTCCGCATTGGCATGCAGTCCCAAACGGGTAGGATTTGCATCCGTGATTGCATACACCTCGCGCCATTTTGCAAAGCGTGCTCCTTGCGCCTTATAACCTGCAAGTCTTTCTGCCAGACCATCCAGGCCATAGGTAATTGAATCACCAGGCGCACCGGGCAATGGCCCTTTGCCTTTATCAACCTTGATGCCCGGAACAATACCCTGGCGCCAGGCTAATTCAGCGAGTGGCGTACCCTCACTGGATTTTTGACCCAGTGTTTCTTCAAACAGAATAACGCCTGATATGTATTTACCGAGATCAGGTGTACTCAATAACACACTTCTATAATGACGACGGTTTTCCTGCGTGGACTCTACATTGATCGCGGCAAAACGTTTTGCGATGGTTGGTGAACTTTCATCGACTGCCAGGATGCCGCGTGTGCTATCAACCATATCATTCATGGTCTGTTGTAGCTCTGTTGTTATATTCATAAGCTAAATACCTCATTCAATTTGTTAGTCTCTCGTAGCCGTTTAATCCTGACCACTCATAAGTCACTGCTCGTTTAACCGCCTCCTGTTTCCCTGCGCTGCCGAAGCGTTTTCTCCGCACCTATGACCAGATAGATCAGCAGGCCAACGGCCAGGATATGCGTACCGGCCAATGAATAGTAGCGGTAGAAAGTCAAAAAAATCTACGGCAGCAGATTGATGCAGATTCTAAAACGAAAAGTAAAGAAATGATTCTAGTTCCTTTACAAACGCCATAGATTTCCGAACCAAAAAGCCAGGAGTTTGGGGGGCTTTTCTATAATTCGTATTCATCGTAAATTGCCAATACTTCATCCTTGGTAATCCCAAGATATGCCATCGTTACGGATGGACTGGAGTGGTTCAGTATATAGGCCACCCATAATCCAAACCAAGCCTCGCAATGGTGCCAATTGTAATGACAGGATCTACCCATAGTGTGAGCGGGCGTGGTTCGATTGATTTTGAACCACTCCAGAATATTTGCTCAAATGCACTACTCCTTTCAGATAGATACCTCCCGCCACCTGAGTCTTTAACAAGACCGCTATCTAAAGCACGCATAAAATTACTGGCATCAAATTCTGTATTTTTGATCGATTCTGCCTTAAAGCCAGCAAGTGAGTGCCTGCGCTTTCCATCATTACAGAAATTGGGAAGCCATTCATCGTAAAGACGGCCCTTGAAGATTCCTAAGCGGTGTGCCAAATCAAGCCTCCATTTGGTTTTTCCAACCGTGTGAAGACTCCCAGTCTTCGCGAAACAGGTATTATGTCAATATATTGGGAGAATAATGAGATCTTACTGAATTCACGCTGAATAGAGACATCATCGCTGTATCTTAATCGTTTTATTCCATTAGAATTAATACTTCACAGCAAACACGGCACTGTCCTTGTGCTGGTGCTTGCGCCGGTCATAGATCTGCGTGGTACGGATGTCCGCATGGCCGAGCATCTTCTGTACATCCTCTAAACGCGCTCCGTTATTTAACGCAGTCGTGGCGCAGGTCGCCCTGGCGCTGTGCGGAGAATAGGAAGCGGAAAGCCCCGCCTGTTTCCGGTACTTTGTAAAAATTCGAGTGAACTGGGATCGATGCAATGGTGCACCGTGGTTTTTTCCTCCCTTCACTGCCAGGAAGAGCGGCGAATGCGGTTTATCTCGATGCCCTGCCATCCCCAGGTAGCGATCTACTGCATGGCGTAACTCATGATGCACTTCAATCGATTTTTGTTTTCCGCCTTTCACGAAGAATCGTAGCATTGCATAGCCCTCGTCTTCATAAAGATCCTTCACTTTGATTCTTGCGGGTTCAGAGATCCTGCATCCGGTAAAAAAAAGCAGATGCAGAATAGCACTGTCTCTTGCACCGGAAATTGTCTCGATGTCCGGTATCGAGAGCATGTGTGCAACCTGGCATGTCAGCATCGCCGGTGTCACTCCCTGCTCTTCATCGACTTTAGGCCGCTGGATATTCTCGACCGGGTTTCGGTCAATCACCCGTTCATTTTGTAGGTGTTTGAACAGCGAGGAGATCCCGGCCAGACGATTGCGCACACTGCGCGGACTCATCTGTTTTTCTTCGATCAGATGATCCCGGTAAGCAATGATGTGCGCCGGAGTAACCTGGCGCAATTGTTCGGGAGTGCTGAGTTGACCAAAGCGGCAAAATTCACGAAACACAGTCAGGTAGGTTTGCTGGGTTTGCTTCGAAACAAAATTTTTAATCCACAGCGTTTCGTGGTTGACCAGGTTTCCGTTCTGGTCAGAAACGTCAGCAATTTTCCCAGAAAGCGGTTTTTGTGCTATTTCTAGGAAATTTTCGGTGTTCATTTAGTCTGCGCCATAAAGCATGTTATGACGCACATAATAGCATGATCGGAGGAAACATTGAATTATAGGCTCATTAGATGCTGAGTTACCTTGTCAGATTTTTTCCTACAGCTTTATCAGAATATTGCTACAGGATTTTCAGAAATGTCCTACACAATAAATTGCTATGCTCTGGATTCACATTCACAGCAAGGAAAGGATCATGCTGATATTGACTAGGATACTCGGAGAAACCTTGATGATCGGTGACGACATCGAAATCACAGTCCTGGATGTGCAAGGTAACCAGGTCAGGATTGGTATCGATGCGCCGAAGGAGATCCCTGTGCATCGGGAAGAGATCTATCTAGAAATCAGAGAGGAACTGGAACCCGCGTAAACTCGCTAAGCAGCCCCGCCATTCGAGCGGGGTTTTTCATGCCTCTTGACCGCCAATGATCTTGTACTGCATTCCACTGGCCACAGCGATTTGCTCAGCGAACTCCTGCTTGGCTTTCACTATTGGATCCTCTAGCTTATGCTCTCCTTTCACTTCAACAATAACGTAGGAATCGTCCTCTTCCAGAATAACACTGCTCTGCGCAAGGGGTGTGATTGCAAGCCGGGTGATTTGCACCGGTTTGCGTGGATAGATGCGAACATAATGATTCCCCCCCTCTTCAATAGAAAACGGGACGACTATCCGCCGGTCACTGGAGAAGTAGCAATCCTCCACAACCATATCAAATGTTTCCGAGACAAGATGAACTGTCACCTTTGCATCCTTCGCCAGCTTCAATTCAAGCTGGTAACGTCCAGGAGTAAAAGAACCGATGGGAATGAAGTAGTTTCTCTCTACAAGCATCGCCATCTTCTCCAACATCTCACCACTCCAGACCCTTTGCGGAGGAATAGGCGTCGGCATTGGATAGTAAGCACATTGTTCTTTCATGTGATTGAGGATGACGAACAACTCCCTTTGCAGCCACTTTTTTTCAGATGCCTCGCCGTAGTAGCGAACGATATGATTCACTGACGCCTCGAAACTGTCATCGAAACTCAATCGTCCACTGCATTGTGCCTCGTGGCATTTTGCGCAAATGGTGTTAAAGATCACCACCGACTCCGTGAAGGCCTCATCCTCAGTGGCGAAAACAATCTCCGGGAGGAGACAGAAAGCACTCACCAACAATGCAGATTTGAAATAAAACATATATTCACGCATACATATCGCCCCCCCCCGGTTGACGGTAGAGATAAGCGGAAACCACCCATCTCTGTTAGCATAGTCTCAGTAGAATTGACTGCAATATCTTATCAGGGGTACAAATTATGAAAACTGTAAGGCATGGTCTATCAATAGGCATCGAAAGGATTGCCAGTCATTTTTTCGTTTCATTAAAAGCGACGGGGAAACTCACGCATGAAGACTATGAAACGATTACACCAATGCTTGATTCCGCATTGAGCACTGTGAAAGAGCCAAAGGTGAAAGTCCTGATAGATGGAACTGAATTGGAGGGGTGGGAACTCAGGGCTGCGTGGGATGATTTCAAGTTGAGCTTAAAGCATGGAAACGAGTTTGACAAAATTGCTATTTATGGAAATAAAAATTGGCAAGAGATTAGCGCAAAAATCGGGGCATGGTTTATTTCCGGTGAAGTGAAATACTTTGAGAGCGAAGATGATGCATTGGCCTGGCTCAACGAATGAATGGGGTGAGTTACAAGATTGTCTGGAGGGCTCTAAGCATCTCATTATCACCTTGAAGAAGCACCAGTGAAGCCAAATTCCAGCTTAATTCAGGCAGTTGTTGTGATTGCGGCGATAGGTCTGCTCTATTTCACTCTGCAAAGAGTTCAGGATGATCCGCCGCTGCCTGAAATCCCCTACACCGAATTCAAAAAGCTGTTGAATGAAGGCGATATCGGCAAGTTGCATCAAACCGGACAGGTAATGGAAGGAGAGCTGAAGACCGCTATGACTCTTGGCGATTCCGCCGCCCCCGCTTCCCGCTTCCGCACCGTTGTACCGGCGTTCGGTGACGATGAATTACTGCCGCTGCTGGAAATGGAAAATGTAACTTTACGAGTGACCCCGGAGTCAGAAGCAGGCGTGGGCAACCGACTCCTATCGTGGGTCCCGTTACTGCTTCTGTTATTTATTTATCTCTTTTTCCTGCGACGCATGTCCCAGAATGTCTCCGGTGGCATGGGACGCGGCGGAACACTGGATAAATTCCTTAACCCCGGCTCTTCCGGCAAGGAGGGCAAAATACCTGACATCAGCTTTGATGATGTGGCGGGGCAGGATAACGCCAAGCGTGAAGTCACTGAACTGGTGGACTATCTGGGCAGTCCCGACAGCTATAACAAGCTGGGGGCCTACATACCGCACGGACTGTTGCTGATGGGTGCGCCCGGTACGGGAAAAACATTGATGGCCCGTGCACTGGCGGGTGAGGCCAAGGTCCCGTTCTTCTCCATCTCGGCGTCGGAATTTGTTGAAGTTTTTGTCGGAGTGGGCGCATCAAGGGTGCGCCGGATGTTCGCCCAGGCCAAGGAGCGCGCACCCAGCATCATCTTTATCGACGAACTCGACAGTGTGGGCCGAATCCGTGGCGCCGGGCTTGGTGGTGGCCACGACGAGCGTGAACAGACCCTGAACCAGATACTGGCGGAGATGGATGGCTTCTCCGGCCATGAAGCGGTGATAGTGATCGCCGCCACCAATCGGCCAGACGTACTCGATCCGGCGCTATTGCGGCCGGGGCGTTTCGACCGTCATGTCACACTCGACCTGCCCGATCTCGATGCCCGTGCCGCCATACTGAAAGTACATACCCGCAAGGTGCCGCTGACAGATAACGTCAAGCTGAAAGAGATAGCGGCAGGCATACCCGGCTTCTCCGGCGCGGATATCAGGAACCTGGTGAATGAAGCAGCCATGCGCGCCGCAAGGGAAAATCGCAATCAGGTCATTCAAGAAGACTTCGACGAAATGCGTGACAAGATACTCATGGGCTCTGTACGTACTCTCGCCATACAGCCTGAGGAGAGACACGCTTTGGCTGTACACGAAGCCGGTCACGCCATCGCCGCCTATTACCTGCTTTATGCTGACCCGCTGTTTAAAGTGACAATCATTCCCCGCGGGCATACTCTCGGCGCCACCCACCAGTTGCCAGAGCAGGAACGGCACACACTGACAAAAAAATACCTTGGTGACCGTCTCGCTGTGATGATGGGCGGACGCGTCGCCGAGAAATTGCTACTGGACAGCATCAGCTCCGGGGCCGATGACGACATCCGCCAGGCGACCGCACTTGCGCGCTCCATGGTTGGCCGCTGGGGCATGTCGGAGGAAATTGGCCCCATGGATGTGCGTGAAAACGAAGAGCACCCTTTTCTTGGCCGTGAAATCGCCCAGCCGCGCCGCTTCAGCGAAGCCACTGCCCAGGCTGTAGACAAGGCGGTTAAAGAGCTGCTGCATGAGGCGGAAAAACGCGCCGAAAGTATCATGCAAAGCCACGGCGATCAACTGAAAAACCTGATTGCATCGTTGGAAAAACACGAAACATTGGATAGGAAACAGATTGAGCAAACGCTGGGGAAACATGCAATAAAGCAGGTCAGCAATAGTATTCCCGTGAATAAATAGAGGTGCCATAAAGTCTCTGTACTATAGTCTTGGTATAGACGTTAAAAAAGGATTCCATCGATGAAACAACCTCTGCAAATTACCTTTCGCGACATGCCTCACTCGGATGCGCTTGAGACCCATATTCGAGAGAAGGCAGCCAAACTGGATGAGTTTTACGAGCATATTATAGGTTGCCACATCGTGCTTGAGCAGCCCCATGGACACCACCACCAGGGAAAATTGTTTCACGTCACGATCGACATGACCGTGCCCACTGGAG
Source organism: Chromatiales bacterium (assembly GCA_030145485.1). GTDB lineage: Bacteria > Pseudomonadota > Gammaproteobacteria > Chromatiales > Chromatiaceae > Sva-25. The sequence goes on along the minus strand of JAQYVP010000234.1, from coordinate 1,386 downwards.
AGCTGGTCGTCAACCGTTCACCCGGGGAGCATCATGCGTACGAGGATACCTATGTGGCCATCCGTGACGCCTTCAAAACGATGCGTAGAAAGTTGCAGGATTTTGCAAGCAAGCAGCGTGGCGATGTGAAAAGACACGGCACACCGGACCATGGGAAGATACCTGAGATGGTGCAGCATCAGGACTATGGCAAAATTCTGACGTCCAAGGGGAGAGAAGTCTATTTCCACCGAAATAGTGTGCTCGGAGGTGATTTCGACTCCCTGGAGATCGGTAGTGAGGTGCGATTTGATGAGGAGCCCGGTGATGAAGGGCCTCAGGCGAGTACGGTGCACCTGATTGGCAAACATCATATAGTCGATTAGAGAAGCTCTGATCAATTTTTTTACCGGGGAACTAATATGTCAAAGCACTGGATAGTAGTAGCAGATCAAAGCAAGGCGCGCATCTTTACCGTTGACGATCCGCGCGGTGAATTGCAGGAGCTTGAAAAACTGGAACATCCGGCAGGTCGCGACCAGGCGCAAACACTGGGCTCGGACCGTCCGGGGCGCAGTTTTGACAGCAGCGGTCAGGGACGCCACGCTATGGGAACATCGGTGGAGCCAAAGGAGCAAGAAGCTATTCGTTTCGCCAAGCAGGTCGGCGACCATCTGCAGGTAGCCTGTCATGCCGGCCGCTGCAATCGGCTTTTACTGGTTGCAGGCCCTCATTTTATCGGCCTGTTGAAAGAACAGCTCGGCTCATTGGCGGATGTGACGGTTACTGAGATCGTAAAGAACCTGGGACAATATGATCCCCGTGAAATCCGCACTCACCTGCCAGAGCATTTATGAGCATGCCCGCTAAGGCCCCATCCTCGGACAGACTGCTGGTGCGCATTCAGGAATAAACCTGTTTTAAATATGGATCCTCAGCAATATCTGTGGTCAATCTTACATAGTGCTAGCGTACATGTCTCACTCACGTTCAGTTCAAGTGCGTTTATGTATAGCGTTCATGAAGCTGCTTTAGAGGCTATGTAGAGGAGAAATACGTCACCTTTAGACTAACCAAGAAAAGATCGATATTTTCAGGAGCACGATAATGGCATTAATTTCCACGCTGAAGAATTGGGTAATCAACATTTGGGGTTTCTTCTGGAACTCTGTGGCAAGGCATTCCAAGATTGATAGTCTAAGCTGGTTTTAGGTTTTAGGTTTTAGGTTTTAGGTTTTAGGTCTCAAAGCATTTCCGATCATTACTCTTCTTCTCCGGTTACTGTTTAGTATTTTTATTGATTTCCTTCAACACCCGGTTCATCTCCTGTAACTCACTTTTATAATCCGTTTTCTCTACGAATTCATTGACGTATTCCTCCGCATCTGCAAAATATTCCCCAACAAC
>JAQYVP010000105.1 GCA_030145485.1 Chromatiales bacterium | reverse complement strand
GTTATGTCTGAACTAGTGGATATCGAACAGTACAAAATCAAAACCGAGCCGTATTATGAGCCCATTGGCGATGAGCTTGGGCTCTACGCGTCTGCGTACGAAGTGCGTATGCCGATGATGATAAAAGGTCCAACAGGCTGTGGAAAATCACGCTTTATTGAACACATGGCCTGGAAGCTCGGCAAGCCCCTGATCACGGTTGCCTGTAACGAAGACATGACCGCATCTGACCTGGTTGGCCGTTTTCTGCTCGACAAGGATGGCACCAAGTGGCAGGACGGCCCATTAACTACGGCGGCACGTATCGGTGCCATCTGTTATCTCGACGAAGTCGTTGAGGCGCGTCAGGATACGACGGTTGTTATCCATCCCCTGACCGATCATCGGCGTACCCTGCCACTGGACAAGAAGGGCGAGCTGATTGAGGCCAACCCGGATTTTCAGTTGGTGATTTCCTACAATCCGGGCTACCAAAGCCTGATGAAAGATCTCAAGCAGTCCACCAAGCAGCGCTTTGGCGGACTCGATTTCGACTATCCTGAAGAAGATCTGGAAGTTCAGATCGTTTCGAAGGAGTCCGGTGTCGACGAGGCGACCGCGAAGAAACTGGTCCAGATCGCACACCGTGCACGCAACCTGAAGGGGCATGGGCTCGATGAGGGAATTTCAACGCGTCTGCTGGTCTATGCAGGCCAGCTGATTTCCAAGGGTGTCGATGCAGAAGCCGCTTGCAGCATGACCATGGTGACGCCGCTGACGGATGATCCGGATATGCGCGACACATTGAATGCTGCTGTTCAGACATTCTTCGCTTGATCCGCTAATCGTGTAGTTGTCAGGCTACTGGCATGTCATTAAAACTCGAAGACTACGATGAAGCCCTGAGGGACGCGGCACCCGAGATCCGTGATGTCCTGGAAGCAACGTTTCAGGAAGCATCAAGGGTAATGTCGCCTGCCGGCCTTGAGGAGTACCTGGACGGCGCCAAGGCACTGTCTAACCTGGGTCGTGGCAGCGATGTCGTCACGACCTATCTGCAAGAGATCCCGCTGGTTGCAAAAGAGTGCGGTGAAGACATCATCTCGGATTGCCTGACCGGTGCGATGAAGCTCTCTTCGATGACCTCCGGTGAGGTCATTGTCCTGTTCTTCAACAGCATGCCATCGGCCGCTCGCCGCCTGGGGGATGCCGAGCTGTTTCGTGGCTACCTGACCCTCATCCATCAGCTTGCCTCTACCGCTTCACGCGGTGTGCGGCCGATGCTGAATCACGTTGATGACCTGCTGTCTAAATTAACCCTGAGTGGTCTGCGCCGCTGGTGTAACTTTGGCGCACAGGCCTATCGCCGTGACTACGACAATTTAACGGCTTACTTCAATCTTGAATCCAAAGACAGTCAGGCCATGCTGCAAAAAGAACGCCGCGGCATTCTTTTTGTAAAGACACAACGTAAGCTTAACTTTTATTTACGTGCACTCTGGGGGCGGGACTTCTTTTTGCGTCCAACCGGTGCCGACTTTGCAGATTTTCGTCCGTATATCGAAACACAAGTCTTGCACATGCCTGATGCCGTCGATGACATCGGCGATATTCCCGGCCTTGAGGTGTATCGTGCCACCGCGGCCCATATGGCGGCGCACATGAGTTACACCAGTGAGCCGATATCGGCAGAAGAGTTGTCGCCGGCTCAAATGAGCTTCATTGGCATCCTTGAAGATGCCCGCATTGAGTACAAGGCGATTCTGGAGTTTCCGGGACTCAAGAAGTTATGGCGTTCGTTATTGACCCTGGAGTATGACGAGGCAGTTGAGCATCCGGCTATGCTTGTGCTGGAACAGCTTGCCCTGATGCTGCTGGATAGTGATGTTCAGTGTGATGACGCTGAATTGAATGATTTTGCAAAACAGTTTCATAGAGAGATCGAAGCACACCAGGATGATGGCCAGTTCTCCTGGCATATGGGTCTTGAATTGTTCAACCTTTTTTCTGCGCGTAAGGAAGTTCCCAGCTTGCGTATCCTGGAACGCATTCGTATCCCATACCGGGATGACAATCGTTTTGTTTGGGAATTTGCAGAACTGACATGGGACGTTGAGCATGAGTATGTACCTGCCAGTCAGCGGCAGGTGCGTAAACAGGTTAGCGTCATCGAGATGGCGAACGAGGTCGATTGTGAACTGGCCGGCGATGATGCACAGGAAATCTGGACCTGCTCGACTAATATGCGTCCCTACGAGGATGATCTGACCGATGAGCAAGTCAGTTTTAATGATATGTGGGGCAAGGCGCCGGTCTCGGATCCGTTTCACTATTCGGAGTGGGACTATCATATCCAGCTTGCGCGACCGGACTGGGCCACCGTCTATGAACGTCGCCAGCCCATGGGTGACCCGGAAGATATTCATGACATCATCATGGAATACAGGCCGGTTGCACATCGCATCAAGCAGATCATTGATCTGCTGACACCCGAGGGTGTTCAGCGCGTACGCAACATGGAAGACGGTGATGAAATCGATATCAATGCAGCTATTGATGCCATGATAGCGATTCGCATGGGGGAGCAACCGAACCCGCGTATTACCATGCGCAATGTACTCAAGAGCCGGGATCTTGCAGTTGTGCTGTTGCTGGATCTGTCCGAGTCCACCAATGAAACGGTGGTGGGTTCGGACAAAACCATTCTTCAGTTGACGCGGGAAGCGGCCACGCTGGTATCCACCGCAATCGAAGGCATTGGCGATCCCTTTGCCATTCACGGTTTTGCATCGGATGGGCGTCACGATGTTCAGTACTACCGTTTCAAGGATTTTTCCCAGCACTTTGATGATGAGGCGAAGTCCCGACTGGCCGGTATGAAAGGTGGTCTTTCAACACGCATGGGTGCGGCACTTCGTCACGCTGGCCATCACTTGTTAAAACAGCAGGAGAAACGCAAGCTGATCCTGCTGGTAACCGATGGTGAACCGGCCGATGTTGATGAACGTGATCCACAGCACCTTCGTCATGACACTAAAAAAGCAGTGGAAGAACTCTACAGCAATGGAGTGCTCAGTTATTGCCTGACGCTGGATCCCAATGCCGACGATTACGTGAAACGTATCTTTGGTGCGAATAACTACACGATCATTGACAACGTCGACAGGCTGCCGGAAAAATTGCCGACACTGTTTGCCAGTTTGACAGCCTAGGAAACCTCTGATTTATTTGTCATTGCGAGGAACGAAGTGACGCGGCAATCTCCAGGCTACTGATTCCATTGTATGAGATTGCCACGCTACGCTCGCAATGACGGAGTTTCGTTAATTAATCAGGGGTTCCCTAGTACTCCATATTATCTCCTGAGCGGGATTACATCCGCGGCCTGTGAGCGGTCTTCATGGCTGTGTTCTTTTTCTTCGTGCCGGCTCAGGGCTGCGGGAAATTCACCTATTAACCGGCGCTGGATATCCCGCAAGTTCTCGTGAAAATAGATAATCTCGATGGGCACCGGGTCTGTTATTGATTCGCGCTGGTCTGCTGTGGTCAGATCCCAGGCCAAAACAATGAGGCGGCCGCCCTGGTCATCCTGTACCCGGTAGCCCTGGTTATCGACATAGATGATTTCGTCACGGCTGATAACAGCCTGGAACTGCATGCTGCGAATCGGTATGAAGGCGCAATCGGTATTGCTGTGGTTTAGCGCGAGCCGGCATCGATTAAACAGGTCCGCGCGAATATTTACCTGTTCACGGGCGACTTCTTCCGGGCGAAAAAAAGTTTGCCGAATTATCTCCATTGCTCAACTGGCTAATTCAGATGCTGTCTCTTTTCCTGAATATCTGTGGTATGTGCGAATCCCGGTTCACGGGTTATCTCCGCAATTGCAGCCAGGATACCTGCCGTATCAATGCCACACTCGGTCAGTTGTTCTTCATAGCTTCCGTGCCCGATAAACTGATCGGGAATACCGAGGTTAAGTACCCGGACGCCTGCACCTTGCTCCTGCAAGACTTCATTGACAGCAGAGCCGGCACCACCCTGCACGGCATTCTCCTCGACTG
>JAQYVP010000246.1 GCA_030145485.1 Chromatiales bacterium | reverse complement strand
ACTTACCGATATCGCGCAGCAATGTTGTTCGTATTCAAGACGCAGCAAGGGGCGCATAGCAGCGTTATGAAACTCTTGCTGGAACGCAGAAGACGGACAACAGGGCAAGCAGGATCGGGAAGTTATTTTTGGACAACGACTTAGTCAGTCTGAGACTTGGCCTCACTAATCATGGCAAGATACCGTCCACCTGCCGCAGCAAAATCCCCCTATATCACCGCGGAGGGATTTGAACGCCTTCAGGCCGAAGAAAAAACCATCTGGAAGCGCCGCCGCCACGTCGTCAGGATCCTCTCCGCTGCCGCTGCCGAAGGAGACCGCTCCGAAAATGCCGAATATATCTACCGCAAAAAAGAGCTGCGGGGTATCGATCGGCGCATCCGCTATCTGCAACAGCGCCTGCCGACACTCATCGTTGCCGGCGCAATACCGGATAATATACTGCAGGTGTTTTTTGGCGCCCGGGTGACTCTGGAGGATGAGAGAGGCGTTGAGCATCGCTACCGCATCGTCGGGCCGGATGAGTTTGATCAGCACAGGGACTACATCAGCATGGACTCGCCCATGGCGAAAGCGTTGCTGAAACGCCACCTGGATGACGAAGTGAATGTCCGCGCACCAGACGGAGCCAGGAGTTACATCATCACGCAGATCAACTACGATTGATGCTGCTCAATAGAGCAAGATTCTTGACATACCACAGACCAAACGCATAACCACGAACAACTACTCGCCATTTTTTACGAATCAACCTGAAATAGCGCACTTTATTCGCCATAAAAGTCGACTTGATTCGCAAGTGCAACACTATATTATTCATTATGACATTGCATGCATGTAAGATGCGTTCTTTTCGCCTCGACGCTCATACACAGCTTGACTGAATCGCTGACCAGCAACCTCCTTTTTGTCATGCCAAAATCTGCGCGGCTGATGGGTGCAGTCATCTTGATCAGAATGGTATCGCTATCGCCAGCCTTGTTACCCCTGATATCACTCAACTTCACATTGAAGGTAACCGGCCTGGTGACGCCATGAAGAGTAAGATTCCCTTTCACGATACCCGCAGTTCCAGCCACCCACTCGAATCCGGTACTGACAAATAGAATTTCCGGATAGCGCCCGACATCAATAAAGATTCCACTTTTGATCATTTTTTCAACCAGTGGATTTGGGACTGAGACACTATCGACATCGATAGAGAGCAGCGCCTGGCCGCGGTTTTCAATGCCGGGTTGCATGGCAATGCCACCCTCGAAATTCTTGAACCTCCCCTCTACATAGCTGAGCTTGCTGTCAATACAAAATTTCACCTCAGAAGTTGCAGGTTGAACACGATATAAGTAGCCTTTTTTTGCCGCATGAAGCATGCTGTCAAGCGCAGATTGCTTGACCTTGCCGTTAAGAAACGGGGTGCAAAATTTATCTGCGACTGCTACTGTTGCATGCCCGCTGAACAGTAGCAGAGTTATCAGTAACAAACGCCCGACAAGATTTGCAGTGTTCACGCAACTCTCCACATAGAAAGCATCACAATGCTCTACCTATATTATTCCCCTGCAAGCAATATGGCGTCAAGACAAATTTTATCAGAGTAAGCCGCTCTTCTTAACAGATCAGTGCAATACTACACACTCGCCAGACAGGAATTGAATATGACTATTCAAAAGTGGAGTTTATGCATCCTTATATCCAGTTTGCTGTATGGCAATCCTTTGCACTCCTCCGACAAACATGAACACACAGAAACTTCGGCTGAAAGCGAACAAGCACACGACCATCAAGCCGATGAAAACAAGCAGGATCATGGTAATGAGCATGGAGATGAAGAGCAGAGCCTTGTTCACCTGAGTGAAGAACAACTCCGTGTCGCCGGCATTGTTGTCGAGACACTCACCACAAGGGCGATCCCTACCGAGGTCGAGGCGCCCGGTGAAATCAAACTCAATGGCTACGCATCGAGCCAGCTGACACCTCGCATCGAAGGCCAGATTACCGCCCGCCTGGTCAAACTCGGCGACCATGTCAAAAAAGGCCAACCCATGGTGACTCTTTCCAGCGCACCCATGGCCGAGGCCCAGGCAGAGGCAATTGTCGCATCCAAGGAGTGGCAGCGCATCAAAAAACTGGGAACACAGGTGGTATCAGAACAGGCGATGATTGAATCCAGAATCACTTTTCAACAGTCCCGCGCCAAGCTCCTCGCTTACGGAATGACGCAACAGCAGATTGAGGAGCAACTCCAGGTGTCTGGCGCATCTGCAGCAGACGGCAGCTTCACACTGCTTTCACCTCAGGACGGCACCGTCATCCATGATGACTTCTTGATAGGAACAATGATAGAAGCCGGCGACCTGCTGTTCAAGATTACCGATGAATCCACTCTCTGGGTCGAAGCGCATGTCAACCCGGAACTTGTCTCCAGACTTGTCATCGGAGCCCCCGGGCGCATTCATTCCGGCAAGCAGTGGATCGATGGGAAAGTGATACAGGCGTACCATGATCTGGATGAGAATACCCGCACCCTTGGCATTCGACTGGAGATCCAGAATCCGAATCACGATCTTCATCCGGGGCAGTTCGTCACCGCAAGATTCCAGGTTGGCGACGCCCGGAAATCTGCTTTGACACTTCCTGTCGAGGCTGTTCTACGCAGCCCCGACGGCGACTGGCAGGTCTTCGTGGAGAGAGAACCCGGAGAGTTCGAACCCATAGAGGTCAAAATTATCAGGAAGCTGCCTGAGCTGATCGTCATCGACGGCCTCGCTCCCGGTACACGCGTGGTCACAAAGGGGGCCTTCTTTATACAGTCTGAACTGGCGAAATCCGGTTTCGAAGTCCACAATCACTAGCGAGACCAAGTCTCAGACTGATTATGCATAAAAGAGATTATTTTCTCTCGCAAAGACGCCAAGAACGCAAAGGTTTTTCTTGGCGAGCTTGGCGAGAGTAATTATTGAAATTTGACTCATTTGTAAAGATATTGGCCACTCAAGGATTACCAGGAGACCTGCATGCTCAACAATCTCATTGACTGGTCTGTAGCCAACCGTTTGCTGGTAATGCTTGGACTGGCAGCTGCCGTCGCTGCAGCTGCATTGCTGATACCACGGCTGAATCTCGATGCCTTCCCCGATGTCACCAATGTGCAGGTACAGATCAATACCGAGGCGGAGGGACTGGCATCCGAAGAGGTCGAACAACTCATCACCTTTCCTGTCGAGTCAGTCATGTATGCGCTGCCTGATGTCGAGGAGGTGCGCTCCATCTCCAAGACCGGACTCTCCTCGATCACGGTAGTGTTCAAGGAGGGCACGGATATCTATTTCGCCCGCCAACTGGTGTTCGAACGGCTGCAGGATGCCCGCGAACAGATTCCCGAAGGCGTCGGTACGCCGGAGATGGGGCCGAATACATCGGGACTGGGACAGGTCTACCAATACATCTTACGTGCTGAGGATACGCAAAAATTTGACGCTATCGCCCTGCGCAGTCTCAATGACTGGGTGGTAAAACTACTGCTTCTGCCGGTCGACGGCATCACCGACATCCTCTCCTATGGTGGAGAGGTGCGCCAGTACCAGGTGCATATCGATCCTTACAAGCAACTCTCCTATAATCTCAGCATCGATGAAATCGCCCAATCCATCCGTGACAACAACCACAACGCCGGAGGCTGGTTTCTGAATCGCGGCGCCGAGCAGCTGGTGATTCGCGGTGTCGGCTGGGTGCGCGCCGGCGAGGATGGCCTGCGTGACATACGCAACATCCCGCTGAAAGATGAAGACGGCGTGGTGGTGCATCTCTATGACCTGGCCGAGGTGACATTCGGTGGAGAGATCCGTCAGGGCGCGGTAACCATGACACGCCGTGATGCCGACGGAAATCCCGAGGTTCTCGGTGAAGTAGTTGCTGGCATCGTCCTCAAACGCCTCGGCGCCAACACCAAGGCAACCATTGACGCCGTCAAGGAGCGGCTGCCGGCCATACAGCAGGCGATGCCGGACGGTGTCACTATCGAACCATTCTACGACCAGGGAGAGCTGGTGGAACATGCTGTCGACACTGTCACCAGGGCGCTCACTGAAGCCTTTATCCTGATCGTAGTGGTGCTGCTGCTGTTCCTGCTCAACCTCCGCGCCACCCTGCTGGTGCTGGTCTCCATACCGCTCTCCGTGGGCATGGCATTGTCAGCAATGAGTTACCTGGGTCTGTCAGCCAACCTGATGTCTCTGGGGGGACTGACTATCGCCATCGGCATGATGGTGGACGGCTCGGTGGTGATGATGGAGAACATCTTCAAGCATCTCTCCAGGCCTGATACAGAACATCCAAATTCTGTCATCAAAGGAATCTCCCCCGCAGATGCCGACCGCTTCGACGCAGCACATGATCACCATGGCATCGCGCTACGCATCCAGGAGGCCTCACGCGAGGTAGGAAGGCCGGTCTTCTACGCAGTCATCATTATCATCGTGGTTTTTGCACCGCTGTTCACCCTGCAGGGGGTCGAGGGGAAACTGTTCCAGCCGATGGCAACCTCCATCGTACTGGCAATGATCACCTCGCTGATCGTGGCGTTGATCGTCATTCCTGCCCTGGCGACCTACGCCTTCAGGAGAGCGGTCAAACACCGCAACAGCCCGGTATTCATCCCCCTCGAGTGGCTCTATCAACGCTCCTTGCGAATCGCCCTGAAGCTCAGGTGGATGGTGGTGCTGGTGGCCGCTGTGTTATTCGCCGGGGCAGTGGCGCTGGTTCCATTGCTGGGTACAGAGTTTGTACCTGAACTCGAAGAGGGTACCATCAATATCCGTGTCACCCTGGCGCCGTCGGCGAACCTCGATACATCGCTGGCGGTGGCTGCACAACTCGAACAGCGCCTACTGGAGTTTCCGGAGGTCACCTACGCTTCGAGCCGTATCGGTCGCGCCGAAGTCGGTGGCGATCCGGAGCCTGTTTCCAACATCGAGATCTACGTGGGACTCAAACCGGTCGATGAATGGAACAGCGCCAATAATCGCTTTGTCCTGCAGAAAAAATTCGAGGAGGCGCTGTCGGTGCATCCGGGACTGCTGTTTACCTTCTCCCAACCCATCGCTACACGCGTGGATGAGCTACTCTCCGGCGTCAAGGCAGCATTGGCCATCAAGCTGTTTGGAGCTAATCTGGATATATTGGCCCAAAAAGGCAAGCAGATCGAAGCGCTTACACGCACGGTGGAAGGAACGCGCGGCGTGGAGATGGAACAGATTGTCGGTGAAGCGCAGTTGACCATTCGACCGAAACGGGATTTACTTGCCCGCTATGGCATTCCGGTTTCACAAGTGATGGAGCTGATCTCCGACGGTATCGGTGGCGTCGAGGCCGGCCAGGTAATCAGCAGTAATGAACGCTATGATATCTATGTACGCCTGGCAAAGGCATGGCGAAAAGATGTAGAGAGCATCAAGCAACTGGTGCTGCAGGCCCCCGGCGGAGCCTGGGTGCGTCTGGGTGAGATCGCCGACGTGCGCATCGAATCCGGACCGCCGCAGATCCGCCGTGATGACGTCCAGCGCCGGGTGGTCATTCAATCCAATGTCGATGGACGTGACATGGGCGGCCTGGTCAGCGAACTGCGTCAGCGCATTGCAAAGGAGATCGATCTGCCTGCCGGCTACTCTGTCGTTTTCGGCGGCCAGTTCGAAAACCAGCAGCGGGCGCAGCAACGCCTGATGATCGTGGTGCCGCTGTCGCTCGGCCTGATCTTTCTACTGCTCTACTTTGCGTTCCACTCCATGGGACAGGCGCTGTTGATCATGCTGAATGTACCTCTCGCCCTGATAGGCGGTATCGGAGCACTCTATCTGACAGGTCAATATCTGTCGGTGCCGGGTTCGATAGGCTTCATCGCCCTGTTCGGTGTTGCCGTTCTCAATGGCGTAGTGATGGTCAATGCAATCAACCACAATGTCGAGGCGGGAGAATCAATTTCTGATGCCGTCTTCCGCGGCGCACTGTCGCGTCTGCGCCCGGTACTGATGACCGCAGCCATCGCCGCTCTGGGATTGATTCCAATGCTGCTTTCTTCCGGCATCGGCTCAGAGGTGCAACGCCCTCTGGCGACAGTCGTCATCGGCGGACTGGCTTCCAGCACCCTGTTGACCCTGTACGTTTTACCCAGCCTGTATGGATTTTTTTCAAAAGGGATTTATTCGAACACCCGGGCTCGAACACAATGACATTCACCGACATGAGCGGTAGCTTCTCGAAAAGAGCTGAAACAAAGAGAGTGTAATGCTTGATAGCGTGCAGGTATGGGACCAGCATCTCATAACATTTCTTTATGGCGCTGGTTTGACAAACGAACAGCGCAGATCGATGCTGAAATATTAGTGTTATAGTGAAAAGTCAACTTGTGAATAAAACATGAAGAGAAAAACATGAAACGAATCTCATTTGCGGCAATTTGCCTATCCCTTCTTATCTTTAGCTCGCTGGCATGGGGCGGTGGAAAAGAGGACTCTGACCTGGTCATCGTCACAGGAGCACACTGGACGACAGCATCCCGCGATGAAAAGGTAGCCTATCTGTTTGGCATAGGCAATATGCTGGAAGTCGAGCAGGCCATGCAGGGCAAGAATCCATCCAGGCACATCCGTAAAAACAGTATCGTTCCAGTCCTGATTGAAGGACTCAAAGGCACATCGATCACGAAAGTAAGAGAGATGCTCGACCATTGGTATGAGAAAAACCCCGGTCAAAGAAATCGATCTGTCATAGAAGTTCTTTATACAGAATTTGCTATCCCCAACATCGGATCCTAAATTAAATAAACTAAAGGTGTAATACGAGATGAAAACATTTACGATTTCCTTACTCGCCATGGCGCTGCTTGGTTCTGTGGCTTGTACCGATATGACCAGAGAACAGCAGGGAACTCTCTCTGGTGCTGGAATTGGCGCAGCTGCCGGTGCGGGGATTGCCGCATTGTCAGGCGGCAGCGGCTGGACCGGCGCCGCAATAGGCGCCGTAGCAGGTGGAATTGCAGGAAACATAAAAAGCAAAAAATAACGGATTATGCGCTGAAGTTGCCACTCTTGCGGATAATTTCTCAATAAGCCCGAGCATTTCGCGGTCAGAAGACCGCTCCTACAGTTCTAATTGGCGTTAGATGTGGGAGTGGTCTTCTGACCACGATTTAAATGCGATAGCATTTTACCCTCAAGCACGGAGTTATTGAGATGTTGCCATTAATTTCCGCAAATCCTTGTAAAAAAGTTTCACATTTACTCATCGACAATTCCGGGAGCATGCGGAATGAACCGAAGCTTTATCTTGACTGTTTTGTTAGTGCTGCTGCCGTTGTCAACGCAAGCCGAAGATGACATTTCAGAAGGGTACTTCCCTCAACAGATGACAGCCAGGGAACTTCTGCAGGCGTGTGCATCCAGCTCGTTGACAAGAACCGGGCGGCAACGCAAGCGCTATTGTCACGGCTTTGTCAGTGGCGTCGAAGAAGCCATACGCCTGTTTCAGCGAAAGGCTTCATCTACCCGGGCTTTCGTGGTTTGTGCGCCTGATAACACATCATCGCGGCAATTTGCAGAAGCGTTCATGCGATATGCCGGTCGCAAGAGCGTCGACCTGGATAAATCTGCTGCGATGGTTACTCTCGATGCGCTGCAAAATGCATATCCCTGTACTTCACAGCCCACAAAAAAATGAGAACCCCAAACAAAGAGCGTAATCTCGGCGCCTGTTCCCGGACAACTAAGTCGTTGTCTAAAAATAACTTCCCGATCCTGCTTGCCCTGTTGTCCGTCTTCGGCGTTCCAGCAAGAGTTACATAACGCTGCTATGCGCCCCTTGCTGCGCCTTGAAGATGAACAACATTGCTGCGCGATATCGGTAAGTTATTTCTAGACAACTCCTAAGGAATTATGTGCTCATAACGCTTGTCGGTGAGCATCTATAGAAAAGCGACAAGTGCGTTGATGCGTTTGTCATCCAGGGCTGGCCCGGTTTGCAGCTCTTTCAGGGAGATGGTAGCCCCGACTTCCGGTTTTCCCCAGCGCTCTCCTGTTTCCGGGTTGACTGCGCGTTTTTTGCTCTGAGAGTGACCTGCGTTGTCACGATCTCCCCCTGACGCCGGTAGTGAATCGTGACGATCTCACCCGGCTGCAGCGTTTTCAGGATATTGGAGAGATTTCTGAGGCCATACACAGCTGTGTCATTCAATTGAATAATGACATCTCCCTGTATCAATCCCGCAGCCATCGCGGGTGAACCGGATGTGACGCCATGCAGTCGATAGCCTTCGCCCTGGTAGCTGAAATCGGGAACAGTGCCCAGAGTCACTTTGCGCTGTTTGCCGGATTGCTGATTGCTGATTGAGATGTCAGGCAGTGTGGCTGTCATCGGCTCTTCACTGCCTGCCAGATACTCCACCGCCTCTTTGGTCACCGTGGCGACTTTCACCATACCTTCGGCATCGATTTTTTCCACTGTATCAGTGGCACGGTGGTAGTCCGGATTCACCCCGGAAAAGAGCTGCACCGCAGGAATCCCGGCCTCGTGAAAGCTGACCTGGTCGCTGGAGTCGAGTTGTTCGGCAACCATGGCGATAGGAATGCCGGTGACATAACCGATGCCCCTGAAGATATGCGGCCACTCACTCGCTGAATTCGCGCCCAGCACCAGCAGCTTGTTGCCGCCCAGGCGACCCACCGTATCCAGATTGATCATGGCGAAGATGTTGTCCGCCGGATTTTCCTTGAGTCGTTCGATGTAGTGTTTCGAGCCCCTGCGGCCCGCCTCTTCGCCGCTGAAAGCCGCAAGTACGATGTTGCGGTCTGGCTTGAAATCCTTGCCAAGAACTCGCGCCAACTCCAGCAGCACCGCGACGCCGCTGGCGTTGTCGTCAGCGCCAGGATGAATCTCGCCCCGGTTGCCGTCCCGAACATCGGGCCAGCCGCGGCCGAGATGGTCATAGTGTGCGCCGATCACAATGCTTTCATGACGGCGTTCCGGCTCGGCGGAGGGGATGACCGCGACGACATTTTTCAGCTGGCTTCTACGCTCCGGTTGGCCGCCCTTCTCATCCCAACTCTGAAAGTAACTGCCGGGAAGATCTCCCGCCGGCTGCAGCCCCGCCTCGCGAAATGCCCTGGAGATATATTCTGCAGCCTGATCCAGGCCCGGCTCACCAAAGCCTCGCCCCTGCAAAGCACCACCGCTAAGAAAGTGGACAGTCTCCAGCATACGTTTGCTATCGAATTCATGCGGGGGATCAATGAGCGCCTCTCGCCTTGCCAACTGACCAGGTTCGGTGTTCTCTACAAACACCGCCGTCAGGGGAGAACGCTCCACCTGCCAGCGGCCTTTGAGCTGAATTTCCGGCTCTCCACCGGAAAATGCCAGGTAGCTGTATTTGTGGTAATGAGGCAGCTTGCGGCCGAGACCGGGCAGTGATTCGGGCAGGTCGGCGGCAATAAAAGCACGCGAGTGCTGTCCGCCCTGCTGATGCCGCGTCACCAAAGCCAGCGCATGCCCGCTGCGGGGGATACTCGTCTTCCCGATGGTGAGGCTGTCCGCTTTGAACTGCACACCATTGACAGACAGCGCGGTGGCAACCATCTCAGTATGGCGGTTTTCCCAACCCAGCACAACGATCGCCCGCTCCTCCGGCAGAGTCTCCAGTTCATCGTCCCAGGCGAGCGTCACGCTCTCCGGTCCCATCCTGGCAAGATCCTCGGCAAAGCGTCGCCATGCCTTTTTCATGACAGGCGCGGCTGCGCCCGGCAACACCACCAGCATACTGTTGCTGCCAAACAGTTGCGTAAAAGCCGGCGGCGTCTCCTCCAGCGCCAGCTTGCGGAAAAGATCAAATTCAGGATCGATATCGATACGCAGAGGCCGCGCGGAAAGCGTGATCTCAAACTGCTGCTGCTTCTGTGTCATCTCAACGATGCTCTGGTGAGCCTGCTTTTCTCCTTCCAGAGTAATGGCCAGCGGAACCTGCAACTGGTAAGCCTTGCCGGGCTGGGTCTGAGACAGCTGGAATGTAAGATGGTACAGATCACCTCTTTTGCTAACCTCACTGTTTGTCAGTTTCAGTGCCGGTGCACCGCTTCGATCCACCCACTGCTCAAAAAAAGCGCCTAGCGACTGACCAGAAACCTTCTCGACACTGGCTTGCAGATCGTCAAAGGAGGCTTTCTGAAACTGCCACTTGCGGTAAAACTGCTGCAGCCCTTCGATGAAGGCCTGATCGCCAAGCTGCCGCCGCAGCATGTGAAACAGCATCAATGTCTTGCCGTAGCCGACCGCCTCGGAAGCAGAGCTGTGGCGGCCGAGAAACTCGTTGAGCGGGAAATCACGCTCCTCTGCAGCATAGTCGGTATATTTCTGCAAGCTCTGCTGGCGATAGCTCACCCCTCTTCCCTGCTGCTGCTTGATCAGGTGATCCGCCAGATAGGCAGTCAGCCCCTCGCTCCAGTTGCCGCCTGAGAAATCCACATAGACGCCGTTGCCCCACCAATTGTGCAGAATTTCGTGGGGATAGGAGGAGTTCAGAATGAATGGCAGACGGATCACCTTCGATCCAAGCAGTGTGAAGGAGGGCATGCCGAAACCGGTTTCCCAGAAGTTCTCTACCAGGGCGAACTTGCTGTAGGGATAAGGGCCCAGCAGTTGCTCATACATGCCGAGGTAACGCTCGGTTGCATCCAGGTAGTCGTTGGCAAGTTTCTCATCCTGCTGGCGCAGGAATACCTGGGCAATAACTTCACCACTGTCGCGGCTGTACTCGACAAATGGCGCCGCGACCAGGTAGATTTCCTCCTGCGGGGTGTTCGAGGCCCATGTGTCAGTTGCGCTCTGTTCTCCCCGGTCATGGCGAACCCGCTGACCCTGGCTGACGCTGCTCCATTCTGCGGGCAGGGTGACCTCCAGTTTGAAAGTCATGCGATCGTCAATATCAAATTGCGCATACCAGAATGTGCCGCCCGCCAGAAAGACGCCCTCGGAATCGATCAGCCCGGGACTGCTCCTGAAACTACGCGCCTGCTCCCTGCCATAGGCTTCCAATGGATAATGGATGACTCCCTCGTACTCCATCATAAAAGCATCCACTCCTTCAGCGAGCTGCAGCCTGAACTGCTGTTGAAGCACATTATTGGCTGTACCGATAGGCTCAATGACAGCACCTTGCGTCAGCGAGCGGGGTTTGAGACCTGGGTGCAGTGCAAAGGTCAGTTGCCGGGGAGATCCGGCGCCAAGCGTAATTTCGTCTCGCACATGAAGACGCTGACGATCTGGAAAGAGCTCGATTGTCAACGCATGGTGGATAGTTTTCTGCGACGCCGCCGCAACGACGGGGAACAGCAACACAGCGAGAAACAGCAGTTGGGTAAGAGCACGCCTCATTGCTCATCCCAATCCGCGATAAAGATATCCGTTGCCCGGGGCTTTTGCGGATTCCTGTTGGCGCCGAAAACCAGTTTTTTTCCATCTGCGGAGAACATCGGAAAGCTATCGAAGCCATCATTGAAGGTAATTCGCTCCAGTCCACTGCCGTCGCTGTTAATCAGGTAGAGTTCAAAGTTGTGGCCATAGCGCTTGATATCCTCGCGCCAGTCGTCCATGTTGCTGGAGAAGATGATGCGCTTGCCGTCCGGATGCCACGAGGGCGCCCAGTTGGTCGCGCCATTATCAGTCAGGCGCTTTTTATTGGAACCGTCGACATCCATCACCCACAGATCCAGCGGCGTAGACTGTATGTAGTTATCCCGCATGTTGGTGCGCCACTGCTTCCTCTCCGCCTGTGTTTGCGGATGCCAGGCGCGCCACACGATCTGCTTTCCGCCCGGAGAGAACCAGGGTCCGCCGTCATAACCCTCTGTGTGGGTCAGACGTACGACATTGTCACCGTCTGCATCCATCATGTAGATATCGAAATCATTATCACGCTGGGAGCCGAAGACGATCTTTTGGCCATCCATAGAGATGATCGGTTCGGCATCATAGCCGGGATTCTGCGTCAGTTTTTTGAGTCCGCTGCCATCGGCATTTGCCTTGTAGATATCATAGGGGTAGAGAGGCCATGCATAACGTATCCCCTCGGGGAACACCTGCTTCTGTGGACAATCACCTTCGAGATGACTGGTGGAAGCAAACACCACGGCGCTGTTGTCAGGATAGAAAAATGCGCAGGTATGCGCGCCGTGATCAGGACTGAGCATGCGCTTTTGCGACCCGTCGATACGCATCGTCCAGACCTTGTCACAGGCATATCCGCCGCGATTCGACTGATAGATCAAGTGTTTTCCATCCGCACTGAAATAGGCTTCGCCATTGTCTCCTTCGACCGTGAGTTGGGTGACGTTGCGCATATGCTTGTCCACTCGCATTTGGGATTGGCCTTGTGGTGTTTCCCCTGCAAAGAGAGCATGATGAGAAGAAATCGTCGCGAGTACGCACAAAAGAGAAGCTGCTATGATTTTGTCAGTCATAAGGTTTGAATGAAGAGTCAAAGAGATGCATCATGAAGACTACCTTGCATCATGTGCGATTAGATTGCAATGTCCTACACAGCTTATGGACACGCACCCTATACGGACCCGTGCAATACACGGGCTTTTTGTATACCCGAGTATTAGTGTAGGATGTAATAAGGAGTTGTCCATAAATAACTTCCCGATATCGCGCAGCAATGTTGTTCATCTTCAAGGCGCAGCAAGGGGCGCATAGCAGCGTTATGTAACTCTTGCTGCTACGCAGAAGAGGGACAACAGGGCAAGCAGGATCGGTAAGTTATTTTTGGACAACGACTAAGTGTTCCGCCCATCAATGATCTTCCACCCAAAGTCACAACGCCTATTCCATAAACCAGCAAGGTATCAAATCATGAATAAATTCTTTTTACGCATCTCTCTGCTAAGCCTCTCGCTAGCATTGCTCTCCCCTGTCGCCCTGGCGGATGTCGCCGGCGTTTCTCCCGCTTCCGAGTTGCAGCAGCAGGCTGAAAAAGAGACCACCTTGATCACCACGGATGAATTGAAAAAAATGCTGGATGAAGAGCTGGATATGGTTTTGATCGACATCCGCACGCCGACTGAAATCCAGGGTATGGATGGTAGAATCGATGCATCCCAGGATGTCAATATTCCGAGAGGCTGGCTCGAGTTTCGCGCCCAGCGTGTTGCCCTCAGCAAGGACACGCCTATCGTCGTCTATTGCGGCGGCGGCCTGAGAAGCCCGCTGGCCGCGAGAACCCTGCAACAGATGGGATACACCAATGTGAAGAATTATTCAGCCGGATTTTTTGGCTGGAAAGATGCCAGCCTGCCCATCAAACCATAAGGGATGACACGGCTGATCTCTCACAATGGGTCAACATCACGATCATCACGGCAGCAGCGGCCGTCTTGGACTCGCTTTCTTCCTCAATCTGGCTTTCACCATCATCGAGTTCATCGGCGGCGCGCTGACCAACAGCGTGGCCATCATGGCGGATGCGGTTCATGACCTTGGTGATACCCTGGCCATCGGCCTCGCTTGGACGCTGGATCGAGTCGGCAGGAAGGAAGCGGATGATGGATTTACCTATGGCTACCACCGCTTATCGCTGCTGGGAGCATTGATCAACGGCGCCATTCTGATCATCGGCAGCCTGTGGATAATGACGGAAGCACTACCCAGACTGATCAACCCGCAGATGCCCGATGCCGCTGGCATGATCTGGCTGGCCATCCTGGGTGTGTCGGTGAATGGCTTTGCGGCTTACAAACTCAGTGGCGGCAAGACCCTCAACGAAAAGGTGCTCAACTGGCACCTGCTGGAGGATGTGCTGGGATGGGTGGCAGTGCTGATCATCAGCATCGTGCTGTTGTTCGTGGAGTGGCCCATCCTCGACCCGATTCTCTCGATCGCCTTCACCCTCTTCATCCTCATCAATGTCCTGAAAAGATTGAGCCAGACAATCCGGCTATTTCTGCAGGCCGCTCCCGACAACCGCATCGCCGAGGAGACCAGGGAAAAGCTTCAAGCCCTGGAGCATGTCGCCGAAATTCACCATCTGCACGTCTGGTCGCTGGATGGCGAGCGACACGTATTGAGCGCCCACCTGCTGCTCGACAAGCCGATCAACAGTGACACCCAGAATACCGTCAAAATGGCAGTCAAGGCTGCACTTAACGAGTATGGTTTTGCACATACCACCATTGAGCTGGAGCAAAGCGCGGAAACCTGCCGGGATTCACAATAATCGATACATTACTGTTCAGGAAGTCTCAACCGGCAATCCTTCCAGCCGCCACTCGGGAAGCCCTCCGTCCAGGCGGCTGGCCGTCATCCCCTTGCTGCGCAACCTCGAGACGGCATCAAAAGCCAGTACGCAGTGCGGACCACGACAGTAGGCGACAATCTCCCGGGATGGATCGAATTCATGCAGGCGCCTCTCCAGTTCCGCCAGGGGGATATTGATGGCGCCGGGCAGATGCCCCGCCGCATACTCCTCCGGCGGGCGCACATCCAGCACGGTCACCAGGCCATCGCGCACCCTTTGCAGCAGTTGTGCAGCAGGCACAGGCTCGAGGTTGTCTTTCACCTTGAGGTAGTCATCGACTAGACGGTCCACGTCGGCCAGGCGTCGCTCAGCCACCTCCCGGAGAGAGCCGAGCAGGGCTGAGACATCCGCGCCGTTTAAACGGTAAAACACCTTGTGACCCTGCTTGCGGTTAGTTACCAGGCCTGCCTGCCTGAGCTGTTGCAGATGCTGCGAAGTATTGGCTACCGTAAGACCCGAAATCTGCGCCAGGGCATCGACGCTGCGCTCACCCTGATCCAGAAACTCCAGAAGCTCCAGCCGGTAACCGCTGCTCATCGCCCTGGCGACCCGGGCAAACTGGTTGAAGAGGTCATGCTTGAAATGCTGTGTTGACATATCGATGGGCTCAACTATAATTCAATTATTCAAGAGATCTATTGAATTCAATATAATATCTGCATTGATTATAGCAGAGGAAATCAGCTATGAACTGGAACGACTGGATTCTCGGCAATGAAGTCACCATCCGCCTGAGTTTCTTTTTCGGTATCTTTGCCATCATGGCCCTGTGGGAGATGCTCTCCCCGCGCAGGGTTTTGAGCACCTCAAAAAGTCTGCGCTGGAGCAACAACCTGGGACTGGTTTTTCTCAACAGCATTGTACTGAGACTGCTATTTCCAGCAGCTGCCGTGGGAGTGGCGCTGTTTGCCCGCGAACAGGGCTGGGGATTATTCAACTACTACCACTTGCCATTTGTACTTGCCGTGATCATTTGCGTGATTGTCATGGATGCGGTCATCTACCTGCAGCATGTCATGGTGCACGCCGTCCCCCTGCTATGGCGGCTGCACCGGGTGCATCATGCAGACCCGGACTATGATGTGACCACAGGTGCACGTTTTCACCCTCTGGAAATCATCCTCTCGATGCTGATCAAGTTCGCCACCATCCTGCTGCTGGGACCACCTGTGATCGCCGTGGTGATCTTTGAAGTGTTGTTGAACGCCACCGCCATGTTTAACCACGCAAATGCTAAGCTGCCTTTGGCAGTAGATCGGATACTCCGCCTGCTGGTGGTCACGCCAGACATGCACCGGGTTCACCATTCTGTAGAAGATGATGAAGCCAACAGCAACTTCGGTTTCAACCTTCCCTGGTGGGACCGGATTTTCGGCACCTATCGTGATCAACCCAGAGGCGGCCACGAGGGCATGATCATCGGCATACACAACTACCATGACCCCAGGCAGATAAGCTGGCTGCCAGGTATGCTGCTGTTCCCGTTCAGGGGAAAGATCACCGGGTATACGATTAATCGCCGGCAATGGAGCAACGATGAAAAGTAAATCGGTTCGTCTGCTGCTGCTGGCTTTCATTATGGCCGGCATTGCCATGGCCATCCTCTATCGGGATCATTTTGATGCACAGCTGCTCGCCCTGTGGATAGAGGATGCAGGCGCAGCAGGGCCGCTGCTATTCATCCTCATCTACGCCGCCGGTACGGTAGTGTTTCTTCCCGGCTCAGTATTGACCCTGGCGGGAGGCGCCCTGTTCGGCCCCGTTCTCGGCACCCTCTATAATCTCATCGGCGCCACTATCGGCTCCACCCTGGCATTTCTGATTGCGCGCTATCTGGCATCTGACTGGGTTGAAAGAAAAGCCGGCGGTCGTCTCAAACGCCTAAAAGAGGGCGTAGAGCAGGAGGGCTGGCGTTTTGTCGCCTTTGTCCGCCTGGTGCCGCTGTTCCCATACAACCTGCTCAACTACGCCTTGGGGCTGACTCGCTTGCGGCTCTCGCATTACATCATCGCCAGTTTCCTCTTCATGCTGCCGGGCGCTTTCGCCTACACCTATCTGGGGTACGCCGGACGCGAAGCCATTGCCGGTGGCGAAGGGCTGATACAAAAAGGCTTGCTGGCACTGGCGCTGCTGGCGATAGTCGCGTTCCTGCCTCGGATGATCAAGATGTGGCGGCATGCGCATGTGGAAATACAGCAACACAAATCGACGAACCGTAAAACAGCAGGAGAGAAGCCATGAAGACGCTCATCATATTGAACGATCCGCCCTACGGCACAGAACGCAGTTATAACGGCTTGCGCCTGGCCAAGGCACTGGCGAAAGCAGATACAGCAGTCACCCTGTTCTTGATGGCCGATGCGGTCACTTGCGCAAAAAGCGGCCAGAAGGTGCCGCAGGGATTCTACAACATTGAGCTGATGCTCAAATCCGTTGCGCGCAGTGGCGAGGTTCTGGCTTGCGGCACCTGCATGGACGCCCGCGGTCTGACGGACGATGACATTGTGCAAGGCGCGCGGCGCAGCACCATGCCTGAGCTGGCCGAGCGCACCATCGCGGCTGACAAGGTACTGGTGTTTTAATTGTGTTGCCGGATTTCGCTACCGCTCATCCGGCCTACAGATAGTTTGAATTTGGCAGATACCCACAAAATAGTATGTAATGAAAGAAATGCTGGACATGAAAATTCTATACTATGGTCATTAGTCAACTCAATGAACCACCATGCTCCCCACACTGCCACTACTGAAACAGACGGATTTTCCAGCGATTGAGCGGAAATCACTCTCGACTCTGCAAGTCAACCTGGGATACAGGTGCAACCAGAGCTGCCTGCATTGCCATGTCAATGCCGGACCCAACCGCACTGAAGAGATGTCGGCGGAAACCATCGAACTCATCCTCGACTATTGCCGCGCCAACGATGTCCAGACTCTGGATCTCACCGGTGGAGCACCGGAACTCAATCCCGGATTCCGCCACCTGGTCACTACAGCCCGCGGCTTCGGCATGCATGTGATCGACCGCTGCAACCTGACCATTCTCAATGAACCGGGCCAGCAGGACCTGCACAGATTCCTTGCAGCGCATCGCGTAGAGGTGATCGCCTCCCTGCCCTGCTACCTGCCGGATAACGTCGACACACAACGCGGTAAAGGCGTATACGAAAACAGTATTGCCGCAATCAAAAAACTCAATGCAGCAGGGTATGGGCATGATGACAGCGGCCTCAGACTGAGTTTTGTCTTCAACCCGGCAGGCGCTGTCTTGCCACCGCCTCAATCCTTGCTGGAAGATGATTACAAAAGAGAGCTGGGCAAGCTTGGCATCCTTTTCAACCAGCTCCTCACGCTCGCCAACATGCCCATCAAACGTTTTGGCAGCACCCTGATTTCGAAAGGAGAGTTTGCTGACTACATGCTGCTGCTGAAGAACGCTCACCTTGAATCCAACCTGGCGGAGGTCATGTGCCGTTCTCTGATCAGCATCGACTGGCAGGGCTATGTTTACGACTGTGATTTCAACCAGATGCTCGAATTGCCCCTGCCAATAGCAGGCAGGAGCAGGCCGCATCTGCGGGATCTGATGCAGCTTGATTTGAGCGGCAACCCGGTCGCCATTGCAGATCACTGCTACGGCTGCACCGCCGGCCAGGGTAGCAGCTGCGGTGGAGCATTGAATTAAGTCATGATCTCCACCATCATACCCACACTGAATGAAGCTGCTACGATCTCTGACACCCTGGCGGCCCTGCAACCCATGCGCAAGCGCGGCCACCAGGTGATCCTGGTCGATGGCGGCAGCCAGGACAGCACCTTCTCCATTGCCAAACCGCTGGTCGACCTGGCGCTGTGTTCGTCAGCCGGACGTGCAACCCAGATGAATGCCGGCGCGGGAGTGGCTCATGGCGATCTGTTGTGGTTCCTCCATGCAGATACGCATATCCCCGTAGATACGGAGCTGTTGCTGGAGCCTCTGCTGCGCGACTGCACAAAAGAGTGGGGGCGCTTCGACATCCGGCTTTCCGGAAATGAGCTCTCCTTGCGCATCATCGAGCGCATGATGAACTGGCGCTCACGCCTCAGCGGCATCGCCACCGGCGATCAGGGCATCTTCATCTACCGTGATACATTCGAGCGCATCGGCGGTTTTTCCGACATGCCACTGATGGAGGACATCGACATCAGCAGGCGCCTGAAGAGGGCTTCCGGGATGCCATTGTGCCTCTCACACAAACTCACCACATCGAGCCGGCGCTGGGAGAAACATGGCGTATTGCCTACCATCGTTTTGATGTGGAGGCTGCGCCTGGCATATTGGCTGGGCGCCAGTCCGACAGATCTGGCGCGTCAATACCGATGAATGCAACGCCTCTCAAAGGCAGTATCATGGTTTTTGCGCGTGCGCCAATCCCGGGAAAGACCAAGACACGGCTTATTCCAGCCTTGGGGAAAAAGGGTTCAGCACGTTTGCATGCCTCGCTGATAGCGCGGACTCTATCCCGGATTCAAAGTATCGACGAGGTGAATATCACACTTTGGTGTACACCCTCAACGGAGGATCCCTTTTTTCTGTCATGCGCAAAGAGATATAATATAGCTCTGCAAACTCAGCAAGGCCATGATCTGGGAGCTCGCATGCAGCATGCCTTCGAAACCACGCTCCGATCAGCGCCATGGGCAATCATACTCGGCACGGATTGCCCTGCTCTGGAAGTCAGCGACCTCCAGCAATCCATCGATGCCATGCGCAACGGCATCGATGCAGTCGCCGGCCCCGCATTTGACGGCGGCTACTACCTGCTTGGACTATGCCGGACGTCGGCCTCTCTGTTTCAGGAGATGCCATGGGGAACAGAGAACGTATGGGAGATCACACGAAATCGCATGGAACAACTCGGCTGGAACACGGCAACCACGACCTGGCATCATGATCTGGACCGGCCGGAAGATCTCGAGCATGTCCCAAATCTCCCGGATTTCTTACACAATACCCACAAACAACACGAAAAGCAGAAAAAGCCAGCTTAGATTTTTTCGTGTTTTTTCATGCCTTTCGTGGTAGAAAAAAATTTTTGAACGAACGAGCAAACCCATGAAACTCATCTTCATCTACAACGCCAATAGCGGCAAACTGAATACGCTGTTTGATATCGCGCACAAGCTGATCAGCCCGGAAACCTACCAGTGCGACCTGTGCTCATTGACCCATGAAGCCTTGTCGGAGAAAAAAACCTGGCAGGAGTTCAGGAAAAGAAACGGTCTGAAGATGGAGTTCCTGCACAAGGATGAGTTTGAAAAACTCCATGCAAAAACTTTCGACTATCCTGTCATCTTAAAACAGGCAGACGATATCGAGCTGTTTCTAAATGCCGACGAAATCTCACACATAAAAAGCGTCGATGAATTAATCGCACTGATTGAGCAGCAAGTGGACAGCCTTACTCCGTCCGTCAATGCGTAGGGCGCAATAAGCGACAGCGCATTGCGCCACATGGGAAGGTGCAATGCACTATCGCTTAATGCACCCTACAGATCTGCCTTGTAGTGACTCACCTACTCGATGACCAGCACGCGCGCCGCAGCCAGCAACTCCTGCAGTTGCTCCACAGGCACTGATACAGCATTGAGGAGCGCCAGAGTGCGCATGACAAGAGCAGCCTGCGTCTCATCGATCCACCCCTTTGGCAGGGCTTCAGAGTAGATCCAGATCCCGGCCTGATCCATAGCAGGCGCCAGCGTCAACTCCCCACGCCCGGCGACAGCCGCCACCATGGCGGAAGCCAGCAGTTCCAGCGCCGGTCCACAGGCATCCTGCTCCAGCAACACTTCGGCTGCATCGATACGCTCCGTGGCGAAGCGCATCAGCGGCGAGGTAGTGTTGACATCCTCGCTCTGCGCCGCATCGAAATAGAGACCCTCCTTTTGATCCTCGGAGACAAGACCCAGCCGCCGCATGCTGCTGAGGCTGACCGGATCAACCAGCGCAACCTGAATTTCCGCTGTTTCGGAGAGCTCCAGCGAATAACGCCAGGCATCTTCATCTACCCGGTCAACGACTACCATCAGGCCGCCCCCAGCACCCATGATGCGTTCGATACGCGCCCCCAGCCGCCGCTGCAGTGACTCGATACAGCGGGTTATCGCCAGATCCCGCGCACTATTTCCGCTCTCTGCGCCATCAGCAGAGCGGGGCTGCTGAGGTTCAGCCACAGCTTGATCGGGCAACTCATCGACAAGCTCAGGCTGACCGCCGCCCACCGGATCACGCTTGTCTGGACTCTCTGTTGCAAGATCTTCAAGCACGCTTTCCAGCAGTTTGGCGGAGACCCCGACCACATCCTCCTCGGCATCCTCCGAGATGACATTGTCGAACAGATGCTGCTTGTTCTGCACCAGCTCCATCACCCGTCCCTCGTAGCCCTCGGAGGTGACCATCAGGATCACCTGCACCTTTTCACTCTGCCCGAGGCGATGGATGCGGGCGATACGCTGCTCCAGCACCGCCGGATTCCACGGCACATCCAGGTTGATCAACACACTGGCGTTCTGCAGATTCAGGCCGACGCCGCCGGCATCGGTAGAGATGAAAACCTGGATGGCGTCATCGTCACGAAAACGATCCATCAAGGCGCCGCGTTTTACCGTGGGAACTCCGCCATGCAGGCGCACACTCCCAAGCCCCATCTCACGCAGGCGCTTCTCCACCATCTTCGTCATCATGGTCCACTGGGAGAACACCACTGCCTTGCGGCCACCCTGCAGACAGAGATCATCCAGCACCTTCTCCAGCTCATCGATCTTGGGTGAGCCCTCGCTCTCCTTGTCGACAAGCCCGGCAGCATCGCAGGCCATACGCGCCTGCTGCAAAGCCGCCATGAGGCGATTCTTCTCACCAGGCGTCAGCGGCCGCCTTTTGGCAATCGTCGCAAGCGTACCGGCAGCGCTCATGGCGCTGTCATGCAACTCCTGTTGAGGCTCGGTCATGGGCAAATCGACACGCGTCTGTATGCGTTCAGGCAGCTGGTCAGAGACCAGCCTGCGGTCGCGGCGCAGCATCACCGGCTCCAGGCGGCGGCGCAGTATGGAGAGATTGCGATAGCCCAGCACCTTGCCGCGCTCATCGGTAATGTGAAAATCGATCATGTAGCGCCACAGGGGGCCGAGTACCCGCGGATCGACCACCTGCATCAGGCTGTAGAGATCTTCGAGACGATTTTCGAGCGGTGTACCGGTTAGCACGAAGGCATAGCGTGAAGGAATCAACTTGATGGCAGTCGCTATCTGGGTGCGCCAGTTCTTGATCCGCTGCGCCTCATCGAGGATCAGCAGATCGGGAGTGTAGAGCGCGTTGATGACCGACAGGTCGCGCAGCACCAGCTCGTAGTTGATGATGGTGAAGGCGTTGCGACGCCGGTACTGCACCCCTCTGGCCTCGGCATTTCCCTGGATGATCTGCGCATCGATCTCGGTAAATTTTTCGATCTCCCTGGCCCACTGGTGTTTCAGAGAGGCTGGACAGATGATCAACACCCGTTCGGCATTGGCATTTTGATTCAGCCACCCGGCTGCTGCGATCGCCTGCAGAGTCTTGCCCAGACCCATGTCATCGGCCAGCAATGCCCTGCCGTTGGCAGCGAGAAAAGCAACCCCTTCCACCTGGTATGGATAGAGCTTCGCCCGGATTCCGGGAAGACGGCCACCAGATGCCACGATAGATTGACGAATTTCGGCGGAACGCAGTTGGTGCGACGCCTCATCCGCCAACTGTTTGGCGTGAGCGATGGCGTCTTCACCCAGATCGATATCCTCACGATCTTCCACCTGCTCGGCGAAACGAAAAAATTCGTCAGGCAAGCGCCCCTGGAACACCCCCCGGTCGTCAAAATACTCCTGCAGTATCGCTGCCAGATCTCCGTCTCCCGGCATCTCGGCTGCGCGGTGCAACGCGATATGCGGCGCATTTTCTACATTCCAGTCAAGATAGACATAGGGCAGCAGCGCACCCCGGCGTTTCAGGCGGGCGTAATCCCGGCGCTTGCCCAGCTTGTTGAGCACCGCTTCGATATGCTTGCAGGTGCCGAGCTGATTGCCGGCAAAGTCGGGGCAGGTACAGTAGTTGGAACGCCGCGTCAACGAGCGGATATGCACCCTGTAGCTGCGTGGAAAACGGCTGTTGGCGCCGATAGAGCGAGCACTCCATGGGCCGTATCCCGCATCACCACCCACTGGCTTGACCTCCACCTCGTTGCGGCCGCTCTTGACGCGCTCCTCGATGGCAGCATCCAGTGCACCGCGCAGACCCTCATCCTCTGCGGATGCCTCGGCATAGGCGTATAACACCGCAATGGCATGACGGCACACAGGAGATTCTTCATTACAGTCGCAAACCGCATCGATGTTACCCTCTTCATCGATCGTGATACCTGTCAACAGGGTATCTTCGGTTTTGAGATCCTCCACCTGGGCGCGCAACGATTCACCACCCCAGTCAAGATCAGTGACGCTGTCCGCCTGAAAATGCGCCAGTCCTTCACCCACAATATGCTCCGGAGCGAGGGTTCGAAGCTGCTCAATATCGAAGAGAAAAGGATCGCGTTCGTTGCTAGAGTCGTTCATAGAGAATTACTGGATAGATGAAAAGGAGTATGGAAGTAATATTCTGATGGCCGAACTTTACAACAATCTATGCATCATGACATGAAAAATCGTTGCAGGTTGGATTAGGCGCAATACACCTGCTCAATAACCCTATGCAACACACACTTCATTTATCAAAGGTGATTCATACTCTTGAGCTATGAACGATACGAGTTTCGGCTATAATGATCAGCACTCCCGTGACGCAGTGACAAACGCGACTGGAAATCATATTTTATAATTCTATATAGACCGATCAGGAAACTTGAAATGATATCAAACAAACTTTTTTTCATACTGCTCATTACTTTGACGCCAACCGTCGTAAACGCCGGGTTCTCGTTCGATAAAATCACGGAAGGCGCCGCAAATGCCGCGAAAGCGGTCGGCAACACCACCAAGAGTACTGTCGATACTGTTGGTAATGCGGCGGGAAAGGCCACCGATGCAGTCAGCGACAGCATAGACTCCACCAAGAAGAGCCTGCGCGACGAGGCGACACCGGAAGCCACACGCGACAAGCTCGACGCCATGGCGGAGAAGACTTTAGCGCGGTTGTTCAATGAGCAGCCGGAAGGCCGCAAACTGTTCGATCAAAGCAGCGGTTATGCGGTGTTCGATAAGCGCGAAGCGAGCTTCTATGTTGTCGCCGGCTACGGACGCGGTGTAGCAGTCAATCGAGGGACTGACACCCGCGTCTACATGAAGATGGCCACCACCGGAGCCGGCCTGAGTTTCGGCATTGGCGGCTGGGAATCCCAACTCGTCATTCTCTTCCAGAGCAATGCAGATCTCGAAGAATTCGCCAAAAATGGCCTCGATGCAACTGCAGAAGCCGGCGCCATGGTTGGTGATGACAAAGAACAGCTTTCACACCGCTTCAACGAAGGCAAAGCCGTTTTCATCCTGACGAAAAAGGGATGGAAAATCGGCGCAAAACTGACCGGATCGCGTTACTGGCCGGATGATGAACTGAACTAAGGAGTTGCGCAGCATGGCATCCTTGAGTAGTGTTGGAGAAGTTATTACTCCCAAGACGATGGTTCTGTCAGTAATGCTTTGAGTTTTTCACTCTCAGCTATTGGAGCAACGAGTAGTGTTTCAAAAGCCTCGAAATCCTCCTCATTCAAATAGAAAAGGCGCTGATCAAGCAGCACATTTTCAGCCTCCCTGCAGACAACATCCAGAATAAAAGCGCTTCTATCTTTATGTAAAAGAGCTGCGGCTTTGGTTAATAAGGCGTGCTGACTCGGTTCAACGCGCATGTTGATCGGGGCAGTTTTAGACATGGCGGCATGCTGCGTGGCGACGTGGTATTCCGGTAGTTGGAATGCCGGCTGTCCGAAGAGCTTGTGGGGAGGGTACTGGAGCTAGCGGGTGAGTCGTAAAAGGATATCCTGCGGAGTTTCTCATCTGTTTCAGACAGTGAGGCGATGTATGTCAAACACAGGTTGCTGGCCCATTATTTATCAGGAGATCCCCATCCAAGTTTAAAGAGAGGTTCCAGTGCATTTTGATGGTATCTCTCCCCTACCACCGATCATTCATGCCCCGTCAGCACCTTTGTGGAATAGGTATACTGTCCCCCGAATCCGAATAGGTATACTGTCCCCCGAATCTATACTATCCCCAAATCCATTTTCACCCCGTTATGCAACCTTCCTCGCCTTGACTTCCAGGTGTATTCCCTCTTTTTCCTGCAGGTAACCAATGACTCCGAACAGATTGCTGGCCTGGGGATTCCCCTTAGGGCCAAACATGCGCATGAGGCTTTTGCTTGACTTGCCAACAACCCCGGATAACTCTTCAAACCCAATCGTCGCGTTGATATAGTCGCGTAAAATCATTTTGCCAGTGGCAACGTCGCCGGCGAGTAAACATTCCGTACCTTCCTGCAACAGGGCTTTGCGAAATTCAGAATCGCGTCGCGCGCGCGCCTGAATTGCCTCCTTAAAATCCTTAGTCAATGCCATGATTACGCCTCTCGCAGTTTTCGCCGCCTGTAGTCTTGCCAATACGCCTGTGCAGTCCTGATATCAGCACTCTGGCGTTTTTTGGTTCCGCCAGCTAGCAGTATCACCAATCTGTCGCCATCCTTGCCGAAGTAAACCCGATATCCGGGGCCAAAATTAATTCGGTATTCCATTACCCCGGAGCCAACACCCTTTACGTTGGAAAGATTACCCTGCTCCATCCGGTGTATCGCGGTGACAACCTTTACAGCAGCGACTGCATTCAGCCGATCAAACCACTTGGCAAATGGGCTATGACCATCTATGGCCAAGTATTCCCTTACTTCCACCATGCGTCAATGGTAGCATTTATGTTACTTTATGCAAGTCAATTGGTGGAAGAGAAAAACAGAACAGCTGTGAATGCTGATTATTTGCTACCCGCTGCATTTTGACCAGGAGATACCATCCAGTTTAAAGAGCAGTTCCGATGCGTTTTTTGGTAAAAGGGGTCGGGTAAATATAGCTCCAGAATTGTGCTATCATATTGTGGAACACTTTTTGACGAGCGTCAGCAATGCAATCTTTTACAATCCGTGATCTGCGGGAAAGAACCGGTGAGTTGAGCCGCGAGGCTGAACAGGGCCATCTGGCGCTGGTAACACGGCATGGTCACCCTCTGTTTATCAGCGTGCCTTTTTCCGATAATCTGGTTCAGCACGGCGTCTATACGGCACTGGCGGAAGGCCTCTATACAGACGGTGTCATCTCCCTCGGGAAGGCTGCAAAACTTGCGCGTATGTCAATTCCCGGGTTTGCAGCCCATTTAAGCCAACTGAATATCCCTGTGGTGGATTATGATGGCGATGAACTGGCGGACGAACTACGCTACTTCGAGAGATGAAGCCACGCCCTTGCGCCAGGATAATCGTCGCCGACACAGGGCCGTTGATTGCGCTTGCCAAACTCAATCAACTGGAACTGCTGACAGCCCTGTTTTCGAAGATCCATATTCCCAGGGTAGTTTTGTCTGAAGCAAGCGTAAATACGGAATATGCGGAGGCAGAACCAATCCTTTCATTTGCCATGCAACACGCGTCGGTGGAGCAAACCATTGACAACGACCTCAACAAACGCTTACTCGCTACGCTGGACACGGGAGAAGCACAGGCGATTGTACTAGCCAGGGAATTGCAGTGCGGTGTGCTGATGGATGAAAAACGTGGCAGGCAGGTTGCAATAAGACGCAATATTCCGGTCGTTGGCGTGCTGGGCGTCTTGCTCCAGGCAAAGCGTGAGGGGTATCTTGGAGAACTGAAATCAATGCTCTTGCAGTTGCAAAATTCGGACTACCGGCTATCGGAAGAACTCGTGGAGAGAGTATTGGAATTAGCTGGAGAGTCGTAAAGGATTTCCTGCCTGAACCCACCCCGACAGGGAAAAAAATCGTCAACAAGCTCTGAAGGGGCATCATATTCCTCGCTTTCTTTATACTCCCAACTGAGCACATTGATATCTATTTTATAACTGATGGGTTCATCGGAGTCATTCTGTTCAAGAATAAAATGAACCATTTCACAAGCCATATTCTCACAAAGAAAAAACTGCATATCAAAAGATATATCAAAGCTGTGTAGATAAATGGACTCGAGCTTCATTGTATTTACAAATTATATATAATTACAAACAGGTTGATCATGGATGACAAACACGAAAACGCTACAATCAAATGATTACTTGCATGAGTCTATAGCATGTCAAACCAATACTCCCTCAGTATTTCCACAATGTTCACACGGCAGGGTTACTCCATAAGTGCATTTATTACAGACTTCACAATGCCACTCTCTCCAGTCTCTACATGCGCCACAGACCTCGCAATGCCAGGTACAAGAGTCTTGCACCACTTCATTACAACAAAAGGAGTACCAAAATAGATCTTTACACCCTTTGCACGTGTATTCTCTCAGGAGATATTTCAAAGCAACTTCTTCACAACCACAGGGCAGTTCATATCTCGTCTCTAAATCCTCTGTTGTCAGTGATTTGTACTGCTTTATGTTATCGATGGCGCAAGTTGTAAGGCCTTCGATGTCGACGCCATTCAGCGGATTCTCACAATTTTCACAGCCACACTCATCCCCACAGGGTTCGTTGTTTTTCAAACACTGGCAGCGCCTGCTATGACAACCAGATTTACAATTGCAATGTGTAGTTTTTTTCATTTCGAGTAGTGCAGAAATCCCATAGAATACTTTCACACGCAAGCATATCATCTATGGATATGCTTTTCTCATCCGAGGGAAATACTGATGCGCACCCGTCGCCAGGGATTGTTTTCATCCAGCAGCCTGATGATTTTTGCATTCAGCTTTTCACCACGGTCGAGCATCTGGGCGATGGTGCTGTTCTCACGGTGCGGGATGAAACCCAGCTTGTCGTTGCGAAAATAGACGGCGACGGCATCCTGGTCGTGGCCGTTGAATGATTCGCGCACCAGCGACAGCTTTTCGCCTTCACGCAGGAAGGGCCAGATGGCGTTGCCGCGATGGTATTGAAATCCCGCCACCGGCGATTCCTGAAGCAGAATGGTGCGTTGGCCTGCTTGTGTATGGCGGCTCAGCATGGCTGCTCCCATACCGCTGAAGAGGGTTTGAAAAAAAGTTCTACGTTGCATTTTGCTCTCCTGTTTTTTCTCTGTTTGTTCTATTATCAGGGGAGTGGTGACTCAAATGGTGAGTCAGGGGATGAAAGATTTCTCCTTGCAGTAGAAATGACAATGAAAAGCACATGCGGTGCAATGCGCAAGTTTATTGTCACCCTACGGTTACAGTGCATTGATTGAGTGTAGGGCGCAATAAGTGGAGCGCATTGCGCCGCATGGATGTCAGGCGTAATGTTCGAGGGCCTTTTGGAGTTGCTGGCGTACTGCCTGGCGCAGCTCCGGCGGTGAAACGACCTCCACTTCGCCGCCATGGCGCAGGAGGTCCATGATCAGTTCGATTGGATTCTGGTAGGGGATGCACAATTCATAGCTGCCATCCTCCAGCCACTGTGACCGCTGATCCGAGTGCCACTGCTCCTTGCTGACCCAGCGCGCTCTATCTGCAGTGAATCGCAGAGTGGCTGTGCGTGTCGCTGTGCCGGAGAAGATGCCGTAGGCGCTGCTATAGTGTGCATTCAGAGTGTCGCTGCCGACATCTTTAGCTCTTCTATCAAGCAGTTTAGCCTGCTTGATATTATCCAGAGCGAATGTGCGCAGAGCTTTTCTAAGATGGCACCAGGCATCGAGATACCAGTTGTCGCGGTAATAAACCAGTCGTTGAGGTGACAGCGTGCGCTCATCACTTTCATCACTGGAGCGTTTGTAGTAGTGAATTTGCAGGCGCTTGCGACTAGCGGTTGCTCCTGCGACCGTCTGGAAGGCCTCGCCTGTCTGGCGTGACGCCACTTGAAGGATACGGATGCGCTGCACCAGCTCGTCGCCATTCTGCTTGTGCAGATTCAACAATCGGCTGATGCTGTGTTTCAGCGGTGACAGCTGCTTCTCCAGCAGACCGGGCTGCACCTGCGTCAGTAGCTGCTGCACAGAGAGCAGCGCGTGGAGCTCTGATGCATTGAACCAGATACCGGGAAGTTCATACATCTCCCCGCCCTGGCGGTCGTAGTAGTAACCATTGAGGTTGTGATCATATTCGATCGGCGCATTCAGATAGATGCGCATCGAATCAATGATGCGCTTGACCGTGGCGCGGGAGCATTCCAGCTCGACTTCAAGCTTTTTACGCGAGACAGGATAGCGGCTGACGCTGAGGACTTTATGCAGATCGTAGATGCGGTCGAAACGATCCATTCTGCTGACTAGGGTTGCTGCTGTTTGTGAAGTTTTTCGGCCTCTTGCGGATCAATTGTCCACAGCTTCTCGAGCTGATAATAGTCACGCACCTTGGGTTGCATGACATGCACGATCACACCATTGAGGTCGATCAACGCCCATTCGCCATCAGAAACACCTTCGCTTCCCAGAGCCGGTTCACCTCGCTGCTTGGCCTGAAAGGCAACTGTTTGAGCAATGGACTTGACATGCCGGTCCGAGGTGCCACTGGCAATAATCATATAGTCTGTAATGCTGGTTTTACCGCGCACATCCAGGGTGACGATATTCTGCGCCTTCATATCATCGAGGGCGTTGATGACCATCTCTTTCAACTCTTCTATTTGCATGGATACTCCAAAATTTATCCCGGTTCTTATGATAACCGAGAATCAGATTTTCTGCCTTGTAGTGATGTTTTTCGCGGCCAGATGACCGCTCCTACATGAAAACGAGAGTCCCTCATGCCAGCCTTCTCCCGGGGAGAGGAGAGATTGTTTCATGATGACTGGTACAGTTTGAGCTGATCGATTATGGTGATTACCGCATCAGGCAGCAGATAGCGCAGGCTGCGTCCCTGCTGCACACGTTGGCGGATATCAGTTGCCGAAATCGCCAGCTGGGTAACGGATTGAAACAGGATCGATCCACCCTGACTCTGATCGAACTGCGTGACGTCTTCGATTGAGCGCTCAGCGACAAGCCGCTGCAGCGGTGCATTCTGCAGCTCTTCCGCGGGCCGCCGCATTACCACCAGATGCGCCAGTTCGAGGATTTCCATGGGCTCATGCCAATTCAGAAAATCCCGGAAAGCGTCCATCCCCAGCAGAAAACAGAGCGACGTATGCGGCATCTGACGGCGAAATGACTGCAGTGTATAGAGCGAGTAGGATGGCCTGTCGCTGTGCAGCTCGCGATCATCCATGACAAAACCGGGGTAGCGCGCAATAGCAGTCTGCACCATGGATGCACGCAGTTCAGCAGGGACACCCGGCTGATCCCTGTGAACTGCATGTTTCAAGGGTACAAAGTGAATACGCTCCAGTCCCAGCGCCTCCTGCACATCCAGCGCTGTGCGCAGATGCCCGTAGTGGATGGGGTCGAAGGTGCCGCCGAGAATGCCGATCATACGCCTGTGATGAATAACTCCGGATAAATGGATTCCGGCTAAAAGCATGCCGGAATGATGAGGTTTTTTTGTTTACCTTGCAGTAGTGCAATACCATCGTCTCCCGCTCAAGTACGGATATGCCCGTCGCCCAGCACAATATATTTCACCGAAGTCAGCCCCTCCAGACCGACAGGACCACGTGCGTGGAACTTGTCGGTGGAGATGCCGATCTCTGCTCCCAGACCGTATTCGAAACCATCCGCAAAGCGCGTCGAAGCATTCACCATGACCGAGCTCGAATCGACTTCGGCAAGAAAGCGGCGCGCGCTAGTGTAGTTTTCCGTGATGATGGATTCCGTATGCTGAGAGCTGTGTGCAGCGATGTGATCCATGGCCGCATCCACATCCGCAACGACACGGATGGAGAGGATAGGGGCAAGGTACTCCGTATCCCAGTCCTCATCCGTTGCCGCATTGCAACTGATGATGTTGCGGGTGGAATCGCAGCCGCGCAACTCGACTCCCTTGTTGACAAAGGCTTCCGCCAGAGCGGGGAGGATCTCATGCGCTATGCATTCCGCCACCAGCAGCGTCTCCAGGGTGTTACAAGTTCCATAACGCTGGGTCTTGGCGTTCAGCGCCACATTAAAAGCCTTCTCCGGATCTGCATCAGCGTCGATATAGAGATGGCAGATGCCGTCCAGATGCTTGATCACAGGCACCCTGGCGTCATTGGAGATACGTTCGATCAAGCCTTTGCCGCCGCGTGGTATAATGACATCCACATATTCGGGCATGGTGATCATGGCGCCAACCGCTTCCCGGTCAGTGGTCGCAACGACCTGAACCGCCTCTGCAGGCAGGCCGGCCTGTTGCAGTCCATTGTGAATGCAGCGTGCAATCGCCTGGTTGGAGAAGAATGCTTCGGAGCCACCACGCAGCAGGGTGGCATTGCCGGATTTGAGACACAGAGCGGCTGCATCGGCGGTCACATTCGGACGCGATTCATAAATAATACCGACAACACCCAGCGGTACGCGCATGCGGCCTACCTGAATGCCCGAAGGACGATAGCTCATGTCAAAAATCTCACCGATGGGATCGGCAAGCGCCGCAATCTGGCGCAGCCCTTCGATCATGGAATCGATGCGTTCGTTGTCGAGTTCAAGGCGATCCAGCAGGGCATCGGAGAGGCCCTTCTGCCTACCTGCATCGAGATCCTTGAGGTTCTCGGCAATCAGGGTATTGCGGTTGTGGTCGAGATCATCGGCAATGGCGTTCAACGCATTGTTCTTTTGCGCTGTGGTTGCAGCTGCAAGAACGCGACTGGCTGTGCGCGCCTGTGCTCCAATCTGCTGCATATAGGCATTGACGTCACTGATCTGGTGTTGTGGAGTTGTGGTCATAACAAATAGTGATAAATGTAGCTGATTATTCAGTTTACCCCATTGACCCAATAATAATAACTGCAGATGGGTGAGTTTTGTGTGGAATTGTACTATTATCATTGATCGATCAGCGCATATTGCAATGAATTTCAACAATAGAGAATAACTCCTGTGACCGAGCACGCCGACTCTGTGATGAATATAATTTTCGGCTGGGATCCTGTATGGGTCGCCGGAACGCTGTTCGTGCTGACCTATGCCGTCATCATGACGGAACGTGTCAACCGTGCAATCGTGGCGCTGCTCGGCGGCATGCTGATGATCATCAGCGGTGTTCTAAACCAGGAAGCAGCACTGCGCGGTGAGGATTTCAACACCCTCGGACTGCTCACCGGGATGATGGTAATCGTCGCCATTACGCGGCGCTCCGGCGTGTTTCAGTTCGTTGCCATCTGGTCAGCGAAAAAAGTTGGCGCGCGTCCGTGGGGAATAATGCTGATGCTCTCTATCGTCACTGCGGTGTTCTCGGCGCTGCTCGATAATGTCACCACGGTACTGCTGATCGTTCCAGTCACACTGCTGATTACCCAGGAGTTGGAAATCACGCCATTCCCTTTTCTCTTTACCGAGATTCTGTCATCCAATATTGGCGGCGCCGCCACGCTGATCGGTGACCCGCCGAACATCATGATCGGTTCGGCAGTACCCTTCTCTTTCAACGACTTCCTGTTCAATCTCGCCCCCATCATTCCGCTGATCCTGCTCATGACCCTTGCTGTGGTGTGGGTCATCTGGGGTCGAAAGATGCATGCCAGTGATGAAGCGCGCAATAACATCATGGATTTCAACGAGAAAAACAGCATTACAGACATGCTGCTTTTGAAGCAGTCGCTGTTTGTGCTGGCCGCTGTCATTTCCGGCTTTATCATGGCTCATCAGCTGCACCTGGAGCCAGCCACTATCGCCCTCTTCGGCGCTGCGCTGTTGTTGCTGCTGACCAATATCAAAAGATCATCCGAATCACAGTCGAAAGATGTGCACGCCTCATTTGCCGAAGTGGAATGGATCACCATCTTCTTTTTCATCGGCCTGTTTATCCTGGTTCACGGCGTAGAACGCGTCGGGTTGCTGGAGACACTGGCAAATACCGTGCTTGATATTACCGGTGGTGATCTAACTACCACCGCGTTGATGATTCTATGGGTCTCTGCAATCTTTTCCGCACTGATTGATAATATTCCATTCGTTGCAACCATGATTCCTGTCATCAAGAGCATGGCGCCTGTTTTTGGCGGCGCTGAAAATCTGGCGCCTCTGTGGTGGTCGCTGGCGCTGGGCGCCTGCCTTGGTGGCAATGGCTCGCTCATAGGCGCCAGTGCAAACCTGATTGTTGCCGGCTATGCCGAACAGGCCGGCCACCCGATTCGTTTCGTGCCATTCATGCTGCTGGCATTTCCGATGATGCTGATGAGTATCGTCATCGCCACGATCTACATCTATTTCCGATTTCTGGTTTAATATGGACTGAGTGTACTGATGAAACTCAAAAAAATACTGATCCCGACGACTTTTGCACGCGAAGGGATGAAAGTCCGGGAGGTCTTCTCGATCTGTGTCGAAACCGGGGTTCCGGCATTGCCTTATCTCAACAGCAAGGGGAAGCGGCGCGGCTTTGTCAGCCTCTCCGGAATCATGCATCACGGCTGCCTGCCAAACTACATGGTCGAACTGGCAACGGTGCTGGGGGATCAACTCAGCTGCGTCAAGGACGCCCGAACCAAGGTGAAAGAACTCATGGATCATTCCATCGATGGCTATGTCGACAAGCCGCTGCACTCGATTACATCAGAGACTCCTATCATCAAGGCAATGGCGATTCTTGAGAAATTCCATTCGAGCTTCCTGTTTGTGTTTGATGGTGAAGAGTATCGCGGTGTCATCACCGCACAGGGGATTGCGCAGCGCATGCTCGAGATCGATGCAAAGCAAAAGTGAATTTCAAAGATTGCATATGGAAAAATAATAATTATCCACAGATGCACACAGATTCACACAGATATATCTATTGTGATCTGTGTTTATCTGTGTGCATCTGTGGAAAAAAATAGGCATGGTATAAATGTGGTGTGATAATCGAGTTTATAGCACAGTGGTAACTGTGCAGTATCAAATCCCTAAATACAGGATGAGAAACATGAAAAAACAACACACAATTATAACCAGGATGAGAATATTGAACGGCTGGTTATTGTTAGTCTCCTGCCTCTTCGCCCTGAGTGTACAGAGTGCCGGCGCAGATGAATCGCCCTTTGTGGTGACCCAGGTGGAGGGGGAATATGAAGATGTGCTCGACAGTGTCAAGACCGCAATCAAGGGAAAGGGCATCAATATCGCCCATACGCTTCCCGCCGCCGAAATGCTGAATCGCACCGGCAAAGATTTCGGCGTAACCAGCAATACCTTCCTCAACGCTGAAATCGTTGAGTTCTGCAGCGCAAGCATCTCCCACAAACTGGCGCAGAAAAACTCTGCTAATATTCTATTGTGTCCATTTTCAATCAGCGTCTATGTGACGAATGACGACCCTAAACATGTCAACCTGGCATATCGTCGCCCGGTTGCAGGAGAGGAGTCGGCCCAGGAAGTCGCCGAAGTTGTGAAACTGGTTGAAAGCATCATTACAGAAGCCAGCGAATGGTAGGCGCCACCTGGCGGGAGAGTTCTATGAAAACCCTCATAAGCACGACCATTGCATCACTCTGTTGCGTGACACTTTTCTCCTGTGCGAGCATAGATAGCGGGGAGCATTACGCCTCTACAGGTGAAAAACTCTATGCTGAAAACTGTTACGGCTGCCATCGTGAGGCCTCAAGTTTGAACGAACCCAAAACTTTTCTGCACGAAACCATCCACGATGGCGGAAAAAATATGCCCTCGTTTGAAGATACCTTTACTGAAGCTGAACATCAGCAGATCATCGACTATATCCTGAGCCAACGCTGACTCGATCAGCACCAATAATTTTTAGGCGTGTCCATAAATAACTCCAACTCAGGGCATGATCACATAAAGGGGATTATTGAGAGCCTCTTGAGAAATTACTTTTTTACCGGAGGAGGCTGCTTGCGGGTAAAAGTCCACTGTTTGTCATCTGAATCCGCCTTTGAAAACCGGTAGCCGCCGCGCTTGAACGCCTTGATGCCTTCAGCTGTCTCAATCCTGTTGCGCAGAATGAAATCGGTCATCATGCCGCGCGCACGTTTGGCAAAAATAGCGATGACGCGGGTTTTTTCCCCCTTGGTCTCCTTGAATTTAATCGTCAGCAGACGCCCTTGCAATAATTTGGGTTTCACCGCCTTGAAATATTCGTTGGATGCGAGGTTGATGAGAACAGGCTCCTGCTGCTGCTCCAGCAACTGGTTGAGGCTATCAGTGATGCACTCTCCCCAGAACTGGTAAAGATTGCTCCCTCCCGGATTGGCCAGTTTGGTCTTCATCTCCAGGCGATAGGGCTGGATCAGATCGAGCGGACGCAGCGCGCCATAAAGCCCGGAGAGAATACGCAAATGCTGCTGTGCATACTTAAGGTCATCCTCGCTGTAGGCATCCACCTCGATACCGCTATAGACATCCCCCTTGAACGCAAATAGCGCCTGCTTGGCATTCCGCAGTGTAAACGGGGTGGAGAATGCGTGATATCGTTCGACATTGAGATTAGCAATATTCTCACTGATATCCATCAATTCCCGCAGCGCAACGGAGTCAACTTTGCGCAATTCGTCGATCAGCACCCGGGAGTCTGCAAGTTGATCCGACTGGGTGTATATAGCTGTTACTGCAGCAGTTTCAAACTCCTGTCCCTTGGACGGAGAGAGCGTAATGATCATAAATCCTGTCCTGCCCAAAATCATTCATAGAGAATAGATGGGATTGTACCTCAGGAAGCTGAGATCAAGACTACCTTTTGACTGCTGGTATTGATAAAATCACCAGCCTACCGATTTATCAAATAACAATGGAATTCCATGTCTCAAATCAGCACTTTCCAGAAACTCGAACAGTGGCTTCAGCAACAGGTCATCGGCCAGCCGGCACTTGTCAACCGACTGCTCATTGCTCTGCTGGCGGATGGCCATTTACTGGTCGAGGGCGCTCCCGGCCTTGCCAAGACTCGCGCCATCCATGTCCTTGGCCAACACCTGGAGAGCGACTATCAGCGCATTCAATTTACGCCGGACCTGATGCCGGCGGACATCACCGGCACGGATATCTTCTCCCAGCAGGAGGGGAAATTCCACTTTCAACCGGGGCCGCTGTTTCACAATCTGATCCTCGCGGATGAGATCAATCGCGCGCCGGCAAAGGTGCAGTCGGCGCTGCTCGAGGCGATGGCCGAGAGACAGGTGACTGTCGCCGGAGTCACACGCAAGCTGCCGGATCCATTCCTCGTCATGGCCACGCAGAATCCGATCGAGCAGGAGGGAACCTACCCGCTGCCCGAAGCGCAGCTTGACCGCTTCCTCATGCATGTGACTGTTGATTACCCCGAAAGAGAGCATGAGAAGCAGATACTGCATCTGGTGCGCGGAGAAGTGCGCGAACAGCTTGCTGACGAGGTGCCTGCACAAAGAGACGTCGTTACCCGCGATGATATCCGTGCCGCCCGCCAGCAGGTGATCGAAACCTACCTCTCGCAGCCGATCGAGGATTACCTGATCCAACTGGTGCTGGCGACTCGCAAACCTGAAACCTACGGCGAAGATCTAGCGGGATGGATCTCCTGGGGCGCCAGCCCGCGTGCCACCCTGGCGCTGGATCGCTGCGCACGCGCCCGCGCCTGGCTCGCCGGACGTGACTATGTCGGACCGGAAGATGTGCAGGCAATCGCGCATGATGTATTACGTCACCGCCTGCTGCTCAACTACGAGGCGGAAGCCGAAGGCATCACCACAGATCACGTCATTGACCGTCTGCTGGAGAAGATCGCAGTCCCATGACAGCAATTTCCAGCAACGAACTCCAACCTGAAATGGATGGTGTCGTCTCGGTGTCGCTGCAGTCGTTGATTCGTCTCGGCGGCAAGGCGCAGCACCTGACATCTCCGAGGAGCATGATTCGCGCCTCGCTGCAGGGACTACACCTCTCCCCCTTCAAGGGACGCGGTATGGATTTTGCCGAAACCCGCCCCTATGAGGATGGCGACGATGTGCGCAACCTCGACTGGCGCGTCACCGCGCGCAGCGGCAAACTGCACACCAAGCTCTTCCAGGAGGAGCGCGAGCGGCCGGTGCTGCTGTGCGTCGACCTGCAGCCGCCGATGTTCTTTGCCACGCGCGGCGTGTTCAAGTCCGTCATTGCCGCACAGGCGGCGGCGCTGCTGGCATGGAATGCGTGGAAGGCGGGCGACCGTGTCGGCGGCCTGATTTTTAACGGCGAAACCATTCACGAAGTGCGTCCGCTGAGAAACCGCGCGCGGCTGCTGCACCTGTTGAAGATGATCAGTGAAGCAACCCGCCAGCGGCCTCAACGAGCGACGCAATCCCACACCCGGCAGCTATCAACAGCGCTGAGCAACCTGCGCCGCGTCATCACTCCGGGCTCACGCATTTTCCTATTGAGTGACTTTCACGGCATCGATGCTGTTGTGCGCAAACAGCTCGCAGTACTGGCGCGCCACAGTGACCTTTATCTGTTAA
Source organism: Chromatiales bacterium (assembly GCA_030145485.1). Lineage (GTDB taxonomy): Bacteria > Pseudomonadota > Gammaproteobacteria > Chromatiales > Chromatiaceae > Sva-25. The sequence goes on along the minus strand of JAQYVP010000246.1, from coordinate 7,847 downwards.
TGATCAGCGATCCCATGGAGCAGCAGTTTCCAGCAACCGGCCAATGGAGAATAACCGACAGCAGACGTTTTTTGCAGCTCGACTTTTCACGAAAAAAAACGCGTGTCGACTATCAACAGCAGTCTGCATCCAGGGTGGAGAAGCTGCAGCAACTTGCTCATAAGCACCACTTTTCCCTGATCCGGCTATCTACACAGGATGATGTTTTTCTGACCCTGCAGCACCACCTGGCTGAGCGCAACCGATGAACGACGAACTCCCCCTGCGCGGCCCGGACATGCCCGACCCACTCGGCTGGTGGCCTCCTGCACCGGGTTGGTGGATTGTGCTGATTGTGATGCTCATTCTCGCGCTTACCCTCAGATGGTGGTTGCGGCGCCCCCGCCATATCAACTTCTGGATCGAAGCGCAAAAGCGGCTCAAACACATTCAAGAGACAGCAGACGACCATCTGTTGCAACTGCAACAGGTCTCATCACTGCTGCGCAGAATGGCGATACTGCGTTTCGGACGGGAAACATCCGCAGGTTTGACCGGTCGCGCCTGGCTGGAGCTGCTCGACTCCGCCTGGCCGCGGCATGACTTCTCGCAGGGAGCCGGCGTGCTGCTTGAAGACGCTCCCTATCGGAGACAGTCAGAGAGTGACATCAGTGAACTTTTCAGCATAACGGCTGCATGGCTGCAGTATCAGCAGGCTCCTCCGCCAGAGGAGCAGGTGAAACAGGATGTTTGAGTTCGCCTGGCCATGGATGTTTTTGCTGCTGCCGCTGCCGCTGTTGATATGGTATTTTGTACCTCCGCTCGCAGCCAGGCATGGCAGTGCGCTGCGCATCCCCTACCTGGATGACTTCTCTGCAGTTGCAGCAGATGAGATCAGTATCAACAGCCGCAAACTGCCGCTGCTATTGCTGCTGTTGGGCTGGCTGGCGCTGGTCACTGCGACTGCGCGCCCGGCCTGGGTTGGAGACCCCGTTGAAGTCAGCCGCTCAGGGCGTGACCTGATGCTGGCCATCGATCTCTCGGGGAGTATGATGCAGGAAGATTTCCAAGTGGGGAGGCGCAGAGTCGATCGGCTCTCCGCAACCAAGGCGGTTGCCGGCGAGTTCATCAAAATGCGTGAAGGTGACCGCATCGGACTGATCCTGTTCGGCACCAGGGCCTATTTGCAGGCGCCATTGACCTTTGACAGAAAGACAGTCAAGCAACTGCTGGATGAATCCTTTATTGGTATGGCGGACCAGGATACGGCAATTGGTGACGCCATCGGGCTTGCCATCAAACAACTGCGCAAACAGGAGGATCGTCAGCAGGTATTGATCCTCATGACAGACGGCACAACAACGGCTGGACGAGTACACCCCCTGGAAGCGGCAAAAATGGCTGCGCAGGAGGGATTGAAAATCTATACAGTCGGCATTGGCGCCGCTCCACGAGCGAAGCGCGGATTCTTCAGCAGGCGCATCGCCGGCAGGTCTGATCTCGATGAAAAGACACTGATATCCATTGCCAAAGAGACCGGCGGTCAATATTTCCGGGCGCATAATACGCAGGAATTTGCCCGCATCTATGAAGAACTTGATCGCCTCGAGCCGGTGGAGAAAGAGCTGGAGAGCTACCGTCCGACACGCGACCTGTTTCAGTGGCCGCTGCTGCTGTTCTTGTTGCTGAGCAGCATCACGTTGTGGTTGAGAAAAAACCGCTAATGCAAAATTTCATTGATAATTTTCACTTCCTCTACCCCTGGTGGCTGCTCCTGCTGCTACCACTGGCGTTGCTGTTATGGCAGTTGCGGCGTGAACGTGACGCACCGGGAGGAGAGTGGAACAGAGTGGTCGATCAGCGCCTGCAGCCCTATGTGATCATGCGTGGAAAGACCGTACAGCAACCGCAGGCATGGTGGCTGATAACCCTTGCCGGCATCATCGCGGTCATCGCGCTCGCCGGTCCGGCATGGAAACAACAACCCCGGCCAGTGCATATTCTGCAGTCACCGCTGGTAGTCCTGCTCGATCTCTCCACCTCGATGTACGCGCAGGATGTCAAACCCAATCGACTCACGCGTGCAAGATTCGAACTCGCCGACCTGCTCGAGGCGCGCAGCGAAGGGCAGACAGCTCTGATCGTCTATGCAGGTGACGCCTTTGCCGTCACCCCACTGACACAGGATACCGATACCATACTGGCGCAAGTCAAGGCGCTCTCGCCAAAAATCATGCCGATGCGTGGAAGCCGCGCCGATCTGGCTCTAATCGCTGCCGGAAAGCTGTTTGAGCAGGCCGGATTCAGTAGTGGCGACATACTGCTGCTGACTGATGGCATCCCCAAAGCAGCGCGCGCCGCAGTCACCGCCAGAGAACTCTCGAGCAAAGGCTTCGATCTCTCGATCATCGGAATCGGCACGCAAAATGGCGCTCCCATTCCACAGCCGGATGGAGGCTTTCTCGAAGATCGGCAGGGAAACATGATCATCGCAAAACTGCAGATCAAACAGCTGCGCCAGGTCGCGGATGCAGGCAATGGCATTGCCATCGAGGCAACACTGGATGACACTGACCTCCAACTGATGCTGTCGCGCTTCACACGCCACCAGAGTGTGTCTGACAGCGACCCTGAAAACCCTCTGCAGGCTCAATTGTGGCGCAATGAAGGCATCTGGTTGCTGTTGCTGTTACTGCCGCTGGCTGTACTGACTTTTCGACGTGGCTGGGCGCTGGCGCTGGCATTTGTCATATTTCAACCAACCCCCTCCTATGCCGTCGAATGGTCCCAATTGTGGCAGGATATGTGGCTGCGCAGTGATCTGCAGGCACAGCGCGCGCTCAACTCCGGCAATCCGCAGCAAGCCGCTGAAAAATTCAGCGATCCCGCCAGCAAGGGGGTCGCCAACTACCTGGCAAAAAATTATCAGCAGAGCGTCGAGGATCTACAGCAGCTCAACAGCGTCAGCGCCTATTACAATCGTGGTAATGCGCTGGCCAGGCTCAAAAAGTACAAAGAGGCAATCAAGGCTTACGACCAGGCGATTAAAGAGGATAAAATGCATGAAAACGCCATCTTCAACCGCGACCTGGTAAAAAAAGAGCTTGAAAAACAGCAACAGCAGCAGAAACAACAGGATCCTGACAACCGCCAGGACGACCAGGGTCAACAGCAGTCACAGCAACAGGATAACAAGGAGAGTCAGGAACAACAGGAGGACCAGGAATCGGATTCTCAGCAGCAGTCTGATCAGAACAAGGAGGATCAGGAGCAGAGTAATGAGAACAAGGATGGTGAGGAGCAGGAGTCAGATTCACAGCAGCAGTCTGAGGAGGAAAAGGAAAATCAGGAACAACAATCTGATGCGCAGCAACAGTCCGATGAGAACAAGGGGGGGCAACAGCAATCTGATTTGCAGCAACAGGACCAGGAGCAACAGGCCGAACAAGAACAGCAGGCGCAACAACAGGAAGCTGAGGAAAAAGAACAGCAACAGCTGGCCGCAGAACAACAAGCGGAGGAGATGGATGAGCAGGAGAACGAGCGGCGGCAAGACCGGCAAAGCAGCCGCGAGCCGAAGGATGAACAGGAGCAGGCCAGTGAACAGTGGCTGCGCCAGATACCGGATGATCCTGCCGGATTATGGCGTCGTAAATTCGAATATCAATATCGTAAACGCAGAAGCCATCCCCAGGAGCAGTCGTGGTAATCAAACTACATAGAAACAACTATCCTATTGTTACAGCATTGCTGGTATTGCTGCTTGCAATGCCGCTGCAGGCGGCTGAAATCAAGGCGACGGTCGATCATGATCCTGTGGGGCTGAATGAAACATTCACCCTCACCTATGAACTCGATCAAAGTCCCGACGCACCACCAGACTTTAGCCCGCTGCATGGCAACTTCGACCTGATCAACCAGGGGCAAAGCAGCAGCACCAGCTGGGTCAATGGCAAGGTCACTTCATCGATCAAGTGGAAGCTGGTGTTGCGCCCGCTGCGCGCCGGCAAACTGAAGATTCCCCCGGTACAGTTTGGCTCCGACACCTCTAGCACGATGGAGATTACTGCTATTGAGACCGCCAAATTCCGCCCGCAGCGGGACAATGGCAGCGATCATATTGCCATCGAAGTCGAAGCTTCGCCCGAAAGCGCCTATGTCCAGCAGCAGATCATCTATACGATGCGGCTGCTGATCAACACCAATATCAGCAACTCAACGCTCAGCGCTCCACAACTGAAAGGAGCAAAAGCAAACATCCAGCAGATCGGAAAGGACACCCAGTACACGGCGCAGCGCAATGGATCAAATTGGCAAGTCATCGAAAGGCGTTATGCTGTAACGCCTCTGTCGAGCGGCGTTATCGACTTCGAACCGGTCCATTTTGAAGGTCAACTGGTTCAGCAACAGCAGCGGCCACAGCAGTATGACCCATTCTTCACTATGCTCAACACCATGCGCAGCCCGGTCAAGCATCTCTTCTCAGACCCGCTCAGCGTGGAAATCAAGCCCCGCCCAGATGATTTCAGCGGTAAACTGTGGCTGCCGGCCAGCATGCTCAAGATACAGGGTCAGTGGTCGATACCGCATGACGAGTTAAAAACCGGTGAACCAGCCACCCTGACCATCACCATCGAAGCAGACGGCCTCAGCGCCGAGCAACTGTCGACGCCTGAGGTCGTATTCCCTGCCGGCCTCAAATCCTATAACGACCAGCCGGAGCGCACAGACAGCACCACCAAGAGTGGCATCATGGGAGAGCTGGTGAAAAAAATTGCGGTGGTGCCAACCAAAAGCGGCAGCTACAGCATTCCCGCCATAGAGATTCCCTGGTGGAACATCAACACCGACAAGATGGAGATTGCACGCCTGGACGCTATCGACATCAAGGCTAGCGGAGCAGATGTCACTACTGCAGATTCACAGCCGCAAAACAGCACACCTCAGTCAGACGAACCTGCCTCTGTGACGCAAACAGAATCCACTGTAGCAACGCAAACTGATCAATGGTGGAAAATTGCAGCCCTGATGTTTGCACTTCTGTGGATCCTGAGCATTGCTGCACTCTTGTGGTACTTCAAACTTCGCAAACCCCGGCCTCACAAGAGAGCTGATGGCAATATCAGCAAAAATCTCGGCAACAGCCTGGAAGTGGTCACAAAATTCGGCAAACAGCGGCGCAGAAAAGTGGTACAGGCTGCGCGCAGCAATGATCCACAGGCAACACGCAACGCTCTGCTGAAATGGGGAGAGTCAGTTTTTCCCGGGGTGCAGATCCACTCGCTCTCGAGCCTGGCGCAGCAACTGGATGGAGAGCTGGCAAGCGAAGTAGAAAAACTCAACCTGACGCTCTACAGTATCGACCCCGGAGAGTGGTCAGGAGCATTGCTTGCAGAGGGCGTTCTCAAGTGGCGCGAGTCAAAAAACCAGGATCAGGACAAACAGCAGGAAAAACTCCCGCCGCTGAATAAACTGTAATTCAGGATTTGCAGGGTGCCAAAAAGTGGTGCGCATTGCACCTTTCCATGCGGCGCAATGCGCTGTCGCTTATTACGCTCTACATGATAATTGAGCATCCAGATAATTCTTCGTTTTTTCGGTCATCCTGGCGTCAAACACCTCTTTATTGATGATGAAGCGTTCATGCTCCCCTGTGGAGATCAAATCCACCCCGTCATGGGCTTCTACTAAAAAAACAAGTTTTCTTCCTTCGACTTTGATCAGTTCAACTGACGCCGTGATCTCGAGACCCGGCGGAGTTGCCGCTTCGTGACTGACATCGATGCGGGTTCCGAGTGTCTGTTCCTGCGGCCAGTCGATATGCGGATTGATTGCCTTGATACAACTCCATTCCAGTAATCCGACCAGATACCCTGTCGCAAAAACCTCCGGCATTGCCTGAAACTCGGAGGACTCCGGGTAGAGGGCGGGAACAGTCCTGGAGAGTGGCACCACAAACTTATGCTCATACCTGATTCCGGGTTTTAGCGTATTTTTCATCTCTACTTCCTACAGCAACAGTGAGTAACCCAGACCGATGAGCGCAGATGCGACAATCACTGTCACAATACCCGCATTGTACCTGAAGAGGGCAATAAATGCCGCTGCGCCTATGAGCAGAGAAAACCACTCGAACACGCCCTCGAAGCCCTCTGGCCACAGTACATGGTAGGCAAAAAAGACCGCAAGGTTGAGAATCACGCCCACCACGGCAGCGGTGATACCCGTCAGCGGCGCGGTGAACTTGATATCCCCCCTGGTTGCCTCAACCGCAGGCCCACCAAGCAGGATAAAGAGAAAGGAGGGTAAAAATGTAAACAGCGTCGCGATGCTGGCGCCGGCCAACCCCGCCAGGGGCAGCATCTCAGGACCGAATATCTCTTTGGTCCAGCCACCGACAAAACCGACAAATGCAACCACCATAATCAGCGGTCCCGGGGTTGTCTCACCCAGCGCAAGACCATCGATCATCTGGGTCCCGCTCAACCAGGCATACTGCTCGACACCACCCTGATAAACATAGGGCAGCACTGCATAGGCGCCGCCAAAGGTGACTAGCGCCGCCTTGGTAAAGAACCACCCCATCTGCGTCAGCGTACCTTCCCAGCCATAACTCATGAACAGCATCAGCATCGCCGCCCCGCCGATGAACAAGCCGACAACGAGGTAGACAACAAAGCGGCTCCATATAAACCGGGCATGCTCCGGGACAGGTGTGTCATCGTCAATAAGAGCGGGACCAAAACTCTCATTTGACGCCCCGTGATGCCCGCCCGCCCTGAATTTATCGGGGGCAAAACGTGACCCTAAATAACCGATGATAGCCGCCATCAACACGATATAGGGAAACGGAACATCCAGGGCGAATATCGCAATGAATGCCAGCACCGCCATGACGCGCAGCACGTTGTTCGGCAAAGCTCTTGAGCCGATACGGTAGGCGGCGAACACCACGATTGCAGTAACCGCCGGTTTGATGCCGTACAGGATACCCTCGACGACCGGGACATCACCATAGACCAGATAGATCCAGGTTAGCCCGCTGAGGATGAACAGTGATGGCAGCACGAACAGCACCCCGGCGGCTATGCCGCCCCACACACCGTGCATCAGCCAGCCGATATAGGTTGCCAACTGCTGCGCTTCGGGCCCCGGAAGCACCATGGTGTAATTCAGCGCATGTAAAAAGCGGTGCTCGGAGATCCACCTGCGTTTCTCCACCAACTCCTGGTGCATCATGCTGATCTGGCCTGCGGGCCCGCCAAAGCTGATAAAACCCAGCTTGAGCCAATAGATGACGGCCTCCAGAAATGAAACTGGTTGTAGTAAATCTGCTACTTCCTGTTCAATCGTTGACACTTCAATGAATACCTTTCTTGTTAGTGAAACCGTAATCCGCCTGGCGCGCCAGGCGATAGCGCACTACACCATCCATGCGAGACCTCAATCACTGCACGGGGTTATCGAGAACGCACTATTTTAGTGGTTAAGTTGCATGAACAAAATATTTTTTTGTAAGTAATTCTCGTTTGTCATGTCTCTATCACCAAGGACGCACACATTGTCCTTTTACTTTTAATCCAGGAGATTTAGCCATGAAAACCATTATTGCAGCAACCTTGATGCTCGTCGCAACTTCAGTTTCAGCCGATTGGGAAAATATGTTCCAGAACCCGGATCTGAGCGCAAACTACCAGGGACATACTACCGTATCCACTGTTTCCGTTGACCCTGTTGCAACGGCATATTCCAACAACAGCGATCTGTTTGCAGGTCTGGAGGCTGGAGATGTGACGCACTCAGACTCCAGTTCCTCCCTCGATGCCATCAGCCGTGGCAATCCTGATCTTGAGTGTAATTGCATCTAA
>JAQYVP010000242.1 GCA_030145485.1 Chromatiales bacterium | reverse complement strand
TTTGGTGCAAACTGATGTTAAATCGCACTACAGTAATACCATGATTCAATCTAATATTGTGCGCAAATTCCTCTCAAGGACTATGATGCGAAGTTGTTTTATCGATTTCGCTTGAATAACGTGCTTAAGGAGTTGTTTAACACTGGAATTTATACTATTTTCCGGCAGCATCGAGTTGCCCGGACAATGACCACAATCATATTTTGGCATGTTTATTGCTTAGATATCTAGAATATTGCCAATTTAATTATCATCCAACAGAGGAAACCAAAATGAGTGGAAATGAATCTCGCGTCCAGGCGATCTATCAAATTACAAATCGTGAACCAATGCCTGCTAAAAAGACCAAACCCCTCTCCAAGATCTGGGGGACTGACGTCTTCAATCTGGCCACCATGGAAGAGGCGCTTTCGAAAAACGCCTATAAATCTATCAAAAAGACCGTCACATCAGGAGTTCCTCTCGATCCCGCAACTGCTGATGTCGTTGCCGCTGCAATGAAAGACTGGGCCATCTCCAAAGGCTGCAAGTATTTCTCTCATATCTTCTATCCGCTGACCCATGCCACTGCTGAAAAACATGACGGCTTCATCATCACCGACTCTGAAGGCCGCTCGATTACCGAATTCACGGGCAGCCTGCTGATCAAGGGCGAGCCCGACGGCTCATCATTCCCCAACGGCAGCATCCGCATGACCAATGCTGCTCGCGGCTATACCGCCTGGGATCCATCCAGCTCCGCATACATCATGCATACGGACAATGGTGCGACTTTGATGATCCCCTGCGTCTTCATGTCATGGACAGGTGAAGCACTGGATAAAAAAATTCCGCTGCTGCGCTCCAACGAGGCGATGAACAAGGCCGGCCAAAGAGTACTGTCGATGATGGGCGAAACAGAGATCGCACCATTGAATTCAAGCTGTGGCGCAGAGCAGGAGTATTTCCTGGTCGACAGCAACTTTACCAACAGCCGTCCGGACCTGCTGCTTGCCGGCAGAACCCTGTTCGGCGCTGCTTCGGCAAAAGGGCAGGAGTTTGACGACCACTATTTCGGCGCCATTCCTGCCCGCGTGCAGGTCTATATGCAGGATGTCGAGGACCAACTGTATCGACTCGGGATTCCGGCAAAAACCCGCCACAACGAAGTTGCCCCGGGACAGTTCGAGATTGCACCCTACTTCGAAGCGGCAAATATTGCCGCCGACCACCAGCAAATGCTGATGACCATCCTCAAAGCCACCGCGAGAAAGCACGGCTTCATGTGCCTGCTGCATGAGAAACCATTTGCAGGCATCAATGGCTCGGGCAAGCATGTCAACTGGTCTGTCGGCAACGCCACCCAGGGCAACCTGCTCGATCCCGGCAAGACGCCGCATGACAACCTGAACTTTTTGCTTTTTTGCGGAGCGGTCATCCGTGGCGTCAACAAGTTCGGACCCCTGCTGCGTGCAGTCATCGCTTCCGCCGGTAATGATCACCGCCTCGGCGCCAACGAAGCGCCTCCTGCGATCCTCTCGGTCTACCTCGGTGACCAGCTGGAAAAAGTCTATCAGGACATCAAGGATGGCAAGCTTACCAAGAGCACTGATGGTGGAGAGATGGATCTCGGACTCGATCAGATCCTCAACTTCAATCGCGACCCGGGCGATCGCAACCGCACCTCTCCCTTCGCCTTCACCGGCAATCGCTTTGAATTCCGCGCCGTCGGCTCCGCACAATCTGTGACCGGCCCGCTGATTGCCATGAACACCATGCTGGCGGACTCTCTGAACGTGATTGGCGACAAGCTGGAAGCTGAGTTCACCAAAGGAGCCGACAATACTGCTGCCGTCATCGCCGTTCTTCAGGAACTGATGAATGAGCATGGCAATGCGGTATTTGGTGGTGACGGCTACTCTGAAGAGTGGCACAAGATGGCCGTTGAAGAACGTGGCCTGAAGAACATCCCCACCACCGCTGATGCACTGCCTGCATTTCAGGAAGCATCTGTGAAGGAACTCTTCGAGAGCACCGGCGTACTCTCTCCGGTCGAACTGGAAAGTCGCTACGAAGTCTATGCGGAGCAATATGTTCTCTCCATCGAAGTTGAAGCCAAACTAGTCATCAGTATGGCGAAAACGACAATCTACCCTGCCGCTGTCCAATACCTCTCCGAGCTTGCCATGACACATTCAAGCATGGCGGAGATGAATATCGAGATGGATGACTCAACGGCAAAATTTGTTGCTGCTGAGGCAAATGAGATGATGGCTGCTGTTGCAAAACTCGATGAGACGATGCAGAAAGAGGACTTTGCCTCTGCTGAGGAGCATATGCAGTTCTGCGCCAACGAGATTCGCGGCCTGATGGAGGAGGTGCGTTCACACGCGGATGCACTTGAAGCCGAAGTCGCCGACGAACTGTGGCCGCTGCCCAAGTACCAGGAGATGTTGTTTATCAAGTAGCTCTAAACGCAACCAGCACCATGAAAAAGGCCGCTATTTTAGCGGCTTTTTTTATCGGAAAGAAACGGTTTCAGCTTCTATATTTGCTTCAAAACGCACATTGATACAAACAATCGCAGGAATTATCAGTTGACGTGTGTAAACTTACTATTTACACTCTATTATATGATAAAGTCGTTCAAACACAAGGGATTGAAGGAACTGTTCGAGACAGGCAGAAGCCGCAAGGTTTCACCAAATCTAAAGAGTAAATGCCTGCGATGCCTGGATATGCTGGATGCATCCTCGCTAGCAGAGGAGATGAATGTCCCCGGATTCCATTTCCACGGACTGCATGGAAAGCCGAAAAGATACAGTGTACGGGTGAGCGGTAATTATAGAATCACTTTCGGATGGGACAGCGAGAACGCCGTTCTCATCGACCTGGAAGATTATCACTGAGGTATCAACATGACTGAACACACCCGAGAAAGGGTAACCAGAAAACCCACCCACCCCGGAGCAATTCTCCGAGAAGAGGTACTGCCGGAACTCAACTTGACCGTCACCGGTTTCGCAGCTGCTGTGCATACCTCCCGACAAACTGCGCACCGCATCCTGGCCGAGAAGAAAGGCATCACGCCGGAAATGGCATTGAAGATCGGAAAGTTCTGTGGTAATGGCGCCGGTGTATGGCTGCGCATGCAGCAGACATACGATCTCTACATGGCTGAACAGAAACTGGCCCCGGAACTGCGGACGATTGAACAGGCGCAGGTTATTTGACCCGAGGGTAAAAAGTAAAAAGGGGTCGGTGACAAACGAGAATTATTTATGTCATTTGTCACCAACCCCTTTTCTCTTTTCTTTCATGGACCATCGGAGGGCAAGAAGAGAGAGCAGCGCCCACAGGCCACCGGCAACCCATCCGGCAATGATATCCGTCGGCCAGTGGACACCAAGATAAACCCGGCTGACTCCAACCAGCATGGTCAGCAGCAACGACCAGCCTAAAATATAGAGCTTGATGCGCAGCTTGTCGCAGGCATTTGCAAGCAGCGCACCCAGCGTGAGGAATGCCACGGCGGACATCATGGCATGACCGCTGGGAAAACTGCTCATCGCAGCATCAGTGATATGCGGGACAATATCGGGCCTGGGGCGTTCAAACAACTCCTTCAGCAGGCTGTTGAAAAGCGAACCACCGGCAATCGAGAGCAGTACGAAGAGCGCCATACGCTGCCTCTGTTGCAGCAAAAAATAGCCGCAAACTGCGATGGTCAACAGGCTCAGGTTGACCACGCCACCCAGTGCAGTCAAATCGCGAACGATGACCTCAAGCCATTGCGGACCAATCGGGTCAGAGAGGTCAGCCGGATTGCGCAGCATCAACAGCAGTTGTTGATCAAAACCTGCTGATTCGCCATTCACAACCTCCCCTGTTAACTTGATGAATGCGAACAGCCCGAGTGAGAGGATGACGACTACAATTTCTGTAACGTATTCCGGTAGAAGTTTTCTGATCGAAAATTTTGCTTGTGATAGTGGCATTTTCACATCAGCCCCAGCAATTCTAAATGTAGAGAGATACTCACCACGAAGCACACGAAGAGCACGAAGGAATTTTTTAACCAGTTGATTCTTCGTGATCTTCGTGTGCTTCGTGGTAAAAGTCTTTTTAAGATATCGACAATTTATTGCTACATTGAGAATAGCTACATCAGCCCGAATGGGTTAGAAAAGAGACGAAGTCGATCACCGTTCATCTGTGAACACGAACGTTGTATCAACAAGATTGCCGCAGTCGCTTAGGCTCCCTCGCAATGACGGCATTCACACCGTGCAATTGAGAAGTTACGTTCACTTTCCAACTTGGCCAGCGATTAATCAGGAGAGAAATTCGAGGATCTCTGTCTCGATCTCTGCTTTGTCGATGATTGTCTTCTGCGTGATCTCTTTATCAAACAGCGCCTGAATGGATGACGGGATGCTGATGTTGGCCTTTGCAGCAATGGATTTGAGGGCATCGAGGTCATGCGCATCAACCTCCCCGGTTAACGCATTGGCGATGGTTGGAGAGAACTTGGTCCACTCTGCTGTTGAGTAGGCGATGGTTTTCAGCGGTTTGCTTGCGCAACTCTCGTAGGCCTTGAAACAGGTTGCCGTGTGCGGGTCCATCAGATAGCCATCATCGAATGACTTTTTGATGTACTCCCTGCCCTCTTCATCGTCACAAAAGTCCGCCTCGAAAAACTGCTGCAGTTGGACGAGTTCATCATCGGTGAGCTGGTAGTAGTTTTCGTTGTCCAGCTGAGACATCAGCGTTTTGGTGCGCTCAGGCCCATAAAGGTCATAGAGAATCCGCTCAATATTGGACGACTTGAGAATATCCATCGCAGGTGAGGTCGTTGAAACCACAGACATGCTGCGCAGATCATAGCTGCCGTTTTTGATCAGGTGAGTGAGTACGTTGTTGCGGTTTGAAGCTATCAGGATCTTCTCGACAGGCAGGCCCATCTTCATCGCGTAATAACCACCCAGCGCATTGCCGAAGTTCCCGCTTGGAACCGCCAGGTAGACCTTGTCATCCATAGCGACTGCCTGCTGTCGAACCAGCTCAAGATAGCTGTGGATATGGTAGATCAGCTGGAAAATGATGCGCCCGAAGTTGACCGAGTTGGCGGCCGAAAGCTGGATATTCTTCTCCCTGAGCTTCGTATTGAAACTCTCCGATCCCAGCAGCAGCTTGAGAGCATTTTGCGCATCATCAAAATCACCGTGAATGCCGATCACTTTGAGATTTTCGGCATCCTCTGTCACCATCTGCAGACGCTGTACATCCGAGGTCCCGCCATCCGGGTAGAGACACACCACCCGCACATTGGATCGGTTCTTAAATGTCTCCAGGGCGGCAGGACCTGTATCTCCGCTGGTCGCAGCCATGATCAGGTAGTGTTGATCACGCTGTTGGGCAAGTGCTGAGAGCACCTTTCCGAAAGGCTGCAGCGCCATATCCTTGAAGGCGCGGGTCGGGCCGTGATAGAGCTCGCTGACATAGAGGTCATCCTTCACCCTGACTACAGGAACCGGATTGTCAGGATCGTCGAAGGCGTCATACAACGCCAGTGCTTCATCGATGACATGCGCATCGATATCGATCTCAAACAGGGATAGCAGGTCACGCGCCAGGGTTTTATAGTCTGAATCGAGATGTTTGCGTAAGAAGTCATCTCCAAACTGCGGCAGCTCCCGAGGAACATAGAGACCGCCGAATGAGGACATCGGCCCAAGGATCGCCGTAGAAAAACTCACCTCCAGCGGATGCCGGCCGTCGTTGCCACGCGTTTCAATAAAGTTCATCTGTTAACCAAAAGAGTGCTGTGTAGAATTGGAGAGATTATACCCGAGGATTGAAACAGGTCATTTGAAAAAGAAAAAGGCCACCCGCAGGCGGCCTTTAATGTGGCGTATGTATGCAACTCGCGGCCAGAAGGCCGCTCCTACGCTGAGTACAGACTCCATGCGTAGGAGTGGTCATCTGACCACGAATGAATAGATTTAGATACCCAGGGCGCTCTTGATATCTGTGACCACTACATCACTGGATGTTGCATTAATATCGATCAGCATGTTCTCATTGGTGTAGAAACCTACCAGGGGCGCAGTCTGCTCATTGAAGACATCGAGACGCCTGGAGATTGCCTCTTCGGTCTCATCGGCGCGCTGCACGACGTTGCCGCCGCACTTGTCGCACACACCTTCAACCTTGGGTGGATTGCTCTTGACGTTATAGATCTCACCGCAATCTTCGCAGGTGCGGCGGGTCGTCAGCCGATCGAGAATCACATCACGCGGCACATTCAGATTGACAGCGCCATCCAGCTCGATACCGAGCTTGGTGAGCAGTACTTTCAACTCTTCGGCCTGGGGAATGGTGCGTGGAAAGCCGTCGAGCAGAAAACCAGCCTTGCAATCGTCTTCCAGCAGACGCTCGCCCATGATGCCCATGATCAGGGCATCAGGCACCAATTCGCCGCGGGTCATATAGCCCTGTGCTTCCTTACCAAGATCGGTGCCATCCTTGACGGCAGCGCGCAGAATGTCGCCGGTAGAAATTTGTACGGAACCGTCGATCGCTGTGAGCAACTTGGCGACAGTACCTTTGCCTGCGCCGGGAGCGCCTAAGAGAATCAGTTTCATGGAGTAATCTCCTGTAGATTGAGTGTAAGAACTTGCGGAAAATTTGATTGGCGCATATTTTAAACTGTTCTCCACTATTTTTCAGGAATTTCCATTGCGAGTTGCTACATGTTTTAGATAGGGATGCTGCTATACTTCCGTGACTTCAAATACAATCCATTTTGACCATCAAGGAATCTATAGATGCAACGCCTTCTGCTATGCTGCTTTACCCTGCTTATCTCCTCTACCCTGCTGCTGACTCCAGCTTACTCTGCTGCCAGCCCATCCATCGAAAAAATCGCCAATTCAGGAAAAAATCTGATCATGTACTGGCCTGACTTTTCCGATTACAAAGGCCATGTGAGTGCGTTCTACTCACAAAATAACTTTAAGCCGGCATGGTTCAGAAATGGCAAACCGTCGAAAGCGGCCGGTGATGTCATCCGGGTTCTCAGGGATGCCGGGGCAAATGGGTTGAATCCCCTTGATTACGACAGCAAATTGCTGACAAATGTGCTGAAAAATGGAACCTCGGGAAAGACCAACCAGATCGATGTTGCACTGACTGTAGGGGTGATGCGCTATGTCTCCGACCTGCGAATTGGCAGGGTGGATTTCAAAAGCCTGAGTAATGATTTTGACATCCCGGACAAACGCATCAACCTGCCTTTGTTCGTCAAGGACCTGACGAAATCTTCACACGTCAGGCAACAGCTCGACTCGGTCGAGCCCCAACTTCCACAATACAGGGTGCTGCCAAAGGCGCTGGCTAAATATCGGAATCTGGCAAAGGACCCCCGCCTCTCCGAAAAACTCTCTAACAGTAAAACGATTCACCCCGGCGAACCCTATGCACAGACGAACCTGCTCGCCTACAAACTGCACAAACTCGGTGATCTTAAAAAGATGCCGTCGGGCAACAGTTACTCCGGCGCCGTGGTCAATGGAGTCAAAAGCTTTCAAAAAAGACACGGCATCGATGAGGATGGCGTGCTTGGCAAGGGAACCTTTCGCCAGCTCAATACACCGATGAAAAAACGTGTCGATCAGATTACTCTCGCCATGGAACGCTTCCGCTGGTTTCCCAATGACTTTGGTCAAAACCCTGTCATCGTCAACCTGCCGGAATTCCGCGCCCGCGCTTACCGCAAAGTCGGCAATCAAAAGTATCAACTGAAACTGGAGATGAACGTGGTGGTTGGGAAAGCCTACCCGCGCAATCAAACGCCGGTGTTCAACAAGAGAATGAATCACCTGGTTTTGGCTCCCTACTGGAATGTGCCCACCAGCATTACAAAAGGGGAGTTAATCCCCAAGCTGGACAAGGACCCCTCCTATCTGCGCAAAAAGCATTATGAAATCGTCGATGGCGAGGGCAACAGCCATCCCTATAACAGCAGCAGCAAAAGAGGTCTGCTGAACGGTTCGCTGAGAATTCGCCAGAAACCCGGAAATCACAACTCACTGGGACTGGTGAAATTCATGTTCCCCAACAAATACTCCGTCTATATGCACGGCACCCCTGCACAAAGCCTGTTTGCAAAATCCAAGCGCGACTACAGCCATGGCTGCATTCGACTCGAGGAGCCGCTGAGAATGGCAGAGTATATTACTCAGCTCGATGGACAGGGCTCCACCTGGACAAAGGCGCGTTTGAAAAAGACCATGGAGTCCGGCACGGCAACAACCGTCAAGTTGAAATCGGATATCCAGGTGTTCGTCCTCTACACCACAGTGGTGGTGCATCAGGATGGGAAAATCTTCTTTTATGACGATATCTACGGTCATGACAAAAAGCTGTCGCGCGCACTGGCCGGCGGCTACCCCTATCCGTGGGTGAAGTAATCTCTGTATAAAGAGCGTTTAACCACAGATGAAGTAACATCTCAATAATCCTGTGGATGTGTGAAAAATGCTATCGCATTTCAATCGTGGTCAGAAGACCACTCCTACGTTTGCGCTCAGCAATTATTGTGGGAGCGGTCATCTGAGCGCGAAATGTACGGGATTATTGAGAACTTACCAGATGAACACGGATGCACTCAGATTTTTCTATCCCTCCATCTGTGTTTATCTGTGTGCATCTGTGGAAAAAAAGAGTCTCATTCATTCCTAAAACCTAAAACCCCTCAAAATACCGTCTGAATGCGGCAGCCTTGTCCATGCACTCCTGGGACTCCTCATCGGCATCCGAGTCGGCGACAATTCCTCCCCCCACCCAGTAGTGCGCTTTATCTCCCTGGCGCACCAGGGTTCTGATGACGATGCTGCTGTCCATGTCGCCATTAAACCCGATGTATCCGATGGCGCCGCAATAGATACCTCGCCGGTATGGCTCCAGCTCTTCGATAATCTGCATAGCGCGGATCTTGGGTGCTCCGGTTATCGAGCCACCGGGAAAACAGGCGCGCAACAGGCTGAGTGCATCCTCATCATGCCTCAGCCGGCCTGTGATATGACTGACCAGGTGATGCACGGTGGCATAGCTCTGCAGCTTGAACAGCTCCGGTACTTGAATCGATCCCAGCTCAGCGACCCTGCCAAGGTCGTTACGCAAAAGGTCGACGATCATGAGGTTCTCGGCCCTGTCCTTGCTGCTGTTATAGAGTTGATCCCTGAGCTTCAGATCACTGCCGGGAGATGCGCCACGCGGCCTGGTCCCCTTGATAGGCTGGCTCAGGATGCTGCCGTGGTGCAGCTGTAAGAAACGTTCCGGAGAGAAACTCAGCACCTCGATGTCATCGAGCAGCATATAGGCGCCGAAGGGGGCTGGATTCTGCCGCCGCATCTGTTGATATCCCGACCAGCCGTCGCCAGTGACTGAAGCAGAGAAGCGCTGGGTATAGTTGATCTGGTAACAGTCGCCCGCGCTAATGTACTCCTGTATGGCATCGAATGCCTGCTGATAGGCATGATGGCTGACAGCGGAGGCAAAAGGAGTGACGGCTTTCAAGGGTTCGTCAGCAGGGAGCACAGCTTTACGTTTCACTCGCTGCTGCAACTCCGGCCACAACTCCCTCGTCTGCTCGAACCTCCCCTGCCCCACCAGCCAGCTATTACAGTGTTGATGATCGACAACGATAGCCCAGTCGTAGATGCCGATCATCATCTCGGGGAGCTGATCGATATCCCCGGCAATCTGCGGCAGACGCTCGATGCACCGCGCAAGATCATAGCCAAAGTAGCCGATAGCGCCTCCCTCAAAGGGCAAAGGCGAGAAGTTTTCGCTAACCTCCCCCACCATACTGCGCACCAGATCGAATGGATCCGCCGTTTCAATCGTCGTGCGACCACACTCTTCTACAATGGTTTCGCCACCACGGGTGACCAGGGTGGAAGCGGGGGCAGCGGCGATGATATCCACCATGCCACCATCATGTGCTCCACTGTCCAGCATCACGGGCCAGTGCAGATCCCGCACTGCCGACAACAACGGCGTGCTGTCGCGGTGATAGGGAATCTCTTCGAAACGTGGAAAGGTGAGGCGGTTAGGCAAAATAGTGAAATGACCCCATGCATTTCGCGGTCAGATGACCGCTCCCACAACAATTGCTGAGCGCAAACGTAGGAGTGGTCTTCTGACCACGATTGAGATGCGTGCTGTCACTCTAAATACATGGTCAGTTAAAATGATCATACCCTGATTCAATATCGTCCACTGCACCCTCAGCGTCGACACAGCGAATGCCCGGCTGCTGCTCGATCACACCGATGCGCGTCAGTGGAGAGTCGAGTGTTGCAGTCAGTTGCTGCAGCTGCTGCTGTCTCTCTGCCGGAACAGTGAAACAGAGCTCGTAATCGTCACCAGATGAGAGTGGCAAATTCCACCTATTGCTCCTGGCAATCGCCGCTTGCACAGCTGGCGAACAGGGCAGGCGCTGCAACTCAATAGCCGCGCCGCAGTGGCTCTGCTGCACAATATGCCCAAGGTCGGCAATCAGGCCGTCCGACAGATCGATGGCTGATGATGCAATAGATACCAGCTGCATAGCCTCGCTGATGCGCGGAGTTGGACGATCGAGTCTCTGCAGCAAATGCTGGTGACACGCCATATCAAGCTTGCCAGCCTGCTGCAGCTGCAGCGCCAGTCCGGCATCGCCAAGCGACCCGGTCACATAGATCAAATCACCAGGTTGCGCGCCATCGCGCCGCATCATCCGTCCGGGATCAACAAAGCCGTGAATTTGCACTGTAATCGAGAGAGGACCGCGGGTGGTGTCGCCGCCGACCAGCTGCACACCAAAATGATCAGCCAGGGCAAAAAAACCCTGCATGAAATCCCGGATCCAGCGGACATCTGCTTCGGGCATCGTCAATGAGAGCGTCGCCCAGGCAGGTTCAGCGCCCATTGCAGCAAGATCGCTGAGATTGACGGCCAGCGCCTTGTGACCCAGGCTGACCGCGTTGACTCCTTCGTTGAAGTGCCTGCCTGCGACCAGGGTATCCATACTGATGGCCAGAGATTTTCCCGGCGGAACTTCAACGACTGCGCAATCATCTCCAATACCAACGTGGACATCAGCCCGGGAGGTAGCCGAGGTGGCGATATAGTCATCGATCAGAGAAAATTCAGAGAGGCTCAATGCGTTGCTTTAACCTCGACTGCGCGCACTTTTTTACTCACCTTGTCGAGTACGCCATTAACATATCTGTGCCCCTTGTCAGCGCCAAATATCTTCGCAAGTTCAACGGATTCATTGATAACAACGCGAAATGGAACTTCGGGGTGATGCAGCAGTTCATAGACACCGAGACGCAACGCAGCCCGCTCGACCAGATCGACACGTTCGATGTCTCTGTCGATCAAAGGCTGCAGTTCATTGTCGAGTTCATCCAGGTGCGTCGGCACTCCATGGAAGAGATCATGGAAATAGGCGGCATCATATTTTTCGCTGTCATTCTCTGCTACGAACTGTGCACTGATTTCACCCAGGTCGTCGCCGGTCACCTGCCACTGATAGAGTGCCTGCAGCGCCAGGCGGCGTGCCCTATGACGTTTTCGTTGAGACATCAGAGCTGTTTCAGCAGATTGACCATTTCAATGACAGAGGCAGCCGCCTCGCCGCCTTTATTCCCGGCCTTGGTTCCTGCACGCTCGATCGCCTGCTCGATACTGTCAACCGTGAGTACGCCAAAAGCAATAGGAGTACCGTGATTCAAAGTCACCTGGGACATGCCTTTCACGCATTCGCCGGCGACATATTCAAAATGGGGCGTACCACCGCGAATCACCGCGCCCAGCGCAACAATGCCATCATATTTACCGGATGTGGCAATTTTATCCAGCACCAACGGCATCTCGAAGGCGCCCGGCAAGCGCACCAGGGTAATATCCTCATCCTTGGCGCCATGCCTGCGCAGCGTATCGAGCGCCCCGCTTTCGAGGCTATCGACGACAAAGCTGTTCCAGCGCGCCACTGCAATACAGAACTTGGCGCCATCAACGACCAGTGCGCCTTCGATTGTTTCAATACTCATTTTCTCTTCGCCTCTCTATTCACTCAAAGTTTAGTATATTCTCAATAACCCCGCGCAGGAAGCAGGGTTGGGATTTGCTTTTCAGGGCTGTAGGCCGAAAAATGCTCCTGCGTTTCCGGCACTTCCATCTTCCATGGTGGTCGAAAACAGGGATGTTTTATCAGAGCTTACAGGGATGTATTCACGCGTCCCTGTAAGGCATGTCCCAATCCTGCACAGACTCAAACAATACACAAACTTTCTGAGAAGTCACATAATTAAGTCCAATCCCGGCAATTCTCAATGCACCAATAGAGTGCCGACACCTAAAAAGACTTTTACCACGAAGCACACGAAGCACACGAAGAATCAACTGGATACAAAAATGTCTTCGTGCTCTTCGTGTCCTTCGTGGTGAGTATCTTTCTACATTTTAGAATTGCTGGTCCAACCCCCTTCACGAGAGGGTTGAGGTGAGGGGTTTATGCATTCTCCACGAACTCGACAACTTCCAGGTTAAATCCCTGCAGACCATGCAGATTGATGGGAGCACTCATGACGCGCATTTTTCCGATCCCAATATCGGTCAGAATCTGCGCACCGGCGCCCAGTGTACGCAACTCCCTGCGCGAATCATCCGCCTGGTTTTTAGCCACCCCAAGCCCGGCCAGTTTTTCGATGCGTCCCACCAGGTCACGCGCACTGTCATGATTGCGCAACACCACGATAACGCCTTCGCCCGCCGCTGCAATCTGCTCCATGGCGCTTCGTAGCGGCCATCCACAACCTTCGACTTCCGCATCAAACAGATCACACAGACTGTTCTGCACATGCACTCGCACCAGTACAGGCCGATGCGGTTGTGGAGAACCCATCACCAGCGCCAGATGCACCTGCTTGTCGATAATATCTTCGTAGGCGATTACCCTGAAATCGCCATGCGGCGTGGGTAATTTACAGGTGTTGATTTGCTCGACCGATTTTTCATTCTGGATTCGATACTGGATCAGGTCTGCAATGGTGCCGATTTTCAGATCATGCTCGGTAGCAAACAATTCGAGTTCAGGACGACGCGCCATGGTGCCGTCTTCGTTAAGAATTTCAACAATCATCGCAGCCGGCGTCAGACCCGCCAGGCGCGCCAGGTCGCAACCGGCCTCGGTGTGGCCTGCACGCACAATGGTTCCACCGGGCTGGGCCATCAATGGGAAAATATGGCCCGGCTGCATAATATCTTGTGAAGTCGCATCTTTTGCCACTGCAGCCTTTACTGTGGTGGCGCGGTCTGCGGCAGAGATACCGGTGGTGACGCCTTCAGCCGCCTCGATCGAAACCGTGAAGTTGGTCGCCTGCAGCTGGTTGTTGTCATTCACCATCAGCGGCAAACGCAGCTGCTTACAGCGCTCCCTGGTGAGCGTCAGACAGATCAGACCACGACCGTATTTGGCCATGAAATTGACCGCATCAGGGGTGACGCAATCAGCCGCCATCAGCAGATCGCCCTCATTTTCACGATCTTCATCGTCCATGATGACAACCATCCTGCCCTGACGCAGTTCTTCAATTATCTCTTCGATTGAGTTTAGACTCATTCCGGACTTCTGTTGCAAATACAAAAGAGGGCTATTTTATCCCATGCAGCAAATATAAACAGCCCTGAATAAGGTACTGTAGCAATTCTTACTGTACCAATAAAGAGTCGATATCTTAAAAGACTTTTACCACGAAACACACGAAGACCACGAAGAATCGACTGTTACATAAATACCTTCGCACTCTTCGTGTGCTTCGTGGTGAATATTAGAATTGCCGGGCTTGCTGAATATCGCTCATGCTTCCTGAACCTGAGCAGTAGTGCTCTCTGGTTGCTCTGCACTTGCATGCTCGCGCGCCAGCAGCATGTAGACAGCAGGTACGACAAACAGCGTAAACAGCGTGCCGATCCCCAGACCGGCGGCAATCGTCAAACCAATATGAAAACGGCTCACGGCACCAGGGCCGCTGGCCGTCAGTAGTGGAACCATGGCGACGATCATCGATACCGTTGTCATGAGGATGGGCCGCAGGCGAATCGCCGCAGCCTGCTCGATGGCCTCCCTTTTACCGAGTCTCTGCGTGATCTGCAGCTGATTGGCAAACTCGACGATAAGAATGCCGTTCTTGGCAATCAGGCCGATCAGTGTGATCAACCCAACCTGGGTATAGATATTGATCGTGGCAAAATCCAGGGTAATGAATGCCAGTGCGCCGGCAATCGACATGGGTACCGACACCAGGATGATCAGCGGGTCGCGCCAGCTCTCGAACTGGGCGGCAAGCACCAGGTAAATCACCACAAGAGAGAGAAAGAAGGTGATCACAAGCGCGCTGCCCTGCTGGGCATACTGACGCGAACCCCCCGAGTAGTCCCATCCAAATCCACGTGGAAAAATCTCCTGTGCAACCCCTTCGAGATATTCCAGCGCATCACCCAACGGCACACCAGGAGCCATGATGCCCTGCACCGTCAGTGAGTTGAGTTGCTGAAACTGGGTGCGCTGATTGGGTTCGACGCTCTCTTCGAGATGCACGAAAGCATCCAGCGATACCAGAGGCACCGCATCGGCATCAGGTTTAATGCCGTCGGCAGGGAAATCAACCAGAGGGTTGGCAAATTCGCTGGAACCGGGGCGGATATAGTAATCCTTGATCTGTCCGGGCTGCAGCCTGAATTCACGCGCCACCTGTGGAATAACCTTGTAGCTGCGTCCTTCCAGGCTGAAGCGGTTGATATCGTTGCCGCCGAGCATGGCGGCAAGATTGCGGCCAATCTCCTGCATGCTGATGTCCAGGTCTCCGGCGCGGTCGCGATCGATCACCAGGGTGGTGCGCGGACGTGTGTATTGCAGCTCCTTCATGAGGAACATGAATCGGCCGCTGCCCATACCGCGGCCGATCAATTGATCGGCAAGCGCATCCAGCTCCTTGTAACTGCCATCACTGGTGATGACGAACTGCACCGGCAGGCCGCCGCCTGATCCCGGCAGACTGGGACGTGGAAATACTGCAGTCTGAAATCCGGCGATCTGCTTCAGTTTATCCTGAAGTTCCGGCTGTACTTGCATTTGTGAACGCTGCCGCATGAAGGGTTGCTCCATCTTGAAACCACCAAATGTTGTCGATGGTGTTCCAAGACCGAGCAGGAAAAAGCTCTCGTGGTATTCCGGGATAGACTCGAAAGCTGTGACGATTTGGCGGGTATAAGCCTCGTTGTATTCAATGGTTGCCGTCTGCGGGCCGGTGGCCTGAAAAAAGAGAATGCTCTGATCCTCGACCGGCGCCAGCTCGTTTTTGCTGGTGACGAACATAAAGAATATCGAGATCAGCACCACCAGTACAAACAGCAGGATTGCCGGCAGGGAGTCGAGACTGGCATGCAGCAGCGAGCGGTAGTATTCTGCCAATCTGATGAAAACCTGTTCGACCCACTGTTCGAAGCGACCCTGTTGGCCGTGGGATTTAAGCACTTTGGATGACAGCATTGGCGACAGTGTCAGCGCCACAACTCCGGACACCAGTACTGCGCCGGCGAGTGCAAAAGCGAACTCGGTAAACAGCGTACCGACCAGCCCGCCCATGAACCCAATCGGCAAATAGACCGCAATCAGAGTGGTCGTCATGGCGATGATCGGCAGCGCCAGCTCGCGTGCACCGGTCAGCGCAGCCTCGAAACGTGATTTTCCCTGCTCGATATGCCGATGCACATTTTCGACCACGATGATGGCATCGTCCACCACCAGGCCGATTGCCAACACCATGGCCAGCAAGGTCAGCAGGTTGATCGAAAAGCCCATCAGCAGCATGAGGAAGGCCCCGCCGACCAGCGACAGTGGCACGGCCACCGCC
>JAQYVP010000200.1 GCA_030145485.1 Chromatiales bacterium | reverse complement strand
TGGCGGAGGGGGTGGGATTCGAACCCACGGAGGGTTACCCCTCGCCGGTTTTCAAGACCGGTACTTTCGGCCAGCTCAGTCACCCCTCCGAATGGGTGTGATCCGCTCAGCGTTGAAGGCTGCAGGTGTTCGCGACCTGGCTGCGAAGGACGGCATTTTAGCCCAACCATAGTACGCATGTAAACCCGCGAAGCGAGAAAGATCGTCAGAAACTGCAGCTATTGAAGAAAAGGTTTCATTTGCCAGCTGGCGCTTGATCAGCGTGGACCCGTATAGCGGTGATTCATGCAGTTCGTATAGGCCACGTCATAGACTGCCTGAGTGTTTTGCGCCATACTATTACCTACCGTTGCACCAGCACCCGCGCCAACGACGGTTCCTACGCCTCGATACGACCCGTGATGACCGTATCCATAATATCCACCGTAGCCATAACCGTATCGACGTATTCCTCCACCGATTGCATTGCCGACGATCCCGCCGATAGTCGCTGCTGCAACTGTCGTAACAAGGTTCCCGGTTCCTGTTTTTGATGATGCACGGCTCGCCTGTAGCCGGCACTTGGCCTCAAGCGTCTGCCCCGGCCCCACACTCGGTCCGGCTGCCGCCTGATACTGGCCGGTCTGGCAGCCGCTTGTGGCTGCGACAGCAATCAGAGTAACAACAAAGCCATTTGCATGCATCATGGTTTTCCTCCTGTAGCACTCCCTATAATGGGATCAACTCGGTCACCGGGCTGTCGTTTTTGGTTTCGACCTTGCGATAGAGGTCATAGAGTGCTGCCTGCAGCGCCTCTTCGATGACGGGGTGGTAGAAGGGCATTTGCAGCACCTCTCCAACCGTCAACTGTTGCTCGATCACCCAGTTGAGCAGATGTGCAAGGTTCTCCCCTTTGGGCGCCACCATCTCGCCACCGAGCAGTATGCCTGAGCGCTTGTCGGCATAGACGCGCAACAGTCCCTTGTTCTTGCCCATGATCAACGCGCGGCCAACAGGACCAAAAGCGATTTGTCCGATTGCGGTGGTGTCAGGATCGAGTTCTTCGAAGCGCACACCGATATGGCAGATATTGGGATCGCAAAAGACGATATTCAAAGGGGTCTTGCGGTGAAACGCGATGATCTCATCAGCAACCATGTTATAGCCAGCGATACGCCCGTCGTCTCCTGCTTCGTGTAATAGCGGGCGATCGCCATCGACATCACCGGCAATAAATACCGGCAGGTCGGCAATCTGCATGGTGCTCGGGTTATAGGGCGGGATGCCGTCGTCGCCAACAGGAATACCGGCGGCTTCAAGGTTCAGAGATTCCAGATTCGGCGCACGTCCTATCGCCACCAGTACCTTATCGACAGTCTTGCTGTTGTCACCTGCAGTCACCAGCAGTTTACCGTCGTCAGTCTCTGTTATCTCAACAGCGGCGCCCAGCCATAGCGGATACTCCTTGCCGATAATTTCGATAGCCGCCTTGTTGACTTCCGGGTCGGAGAGTCCGCCAATGTTCTCCGCCATATCGATACCGACCACATCGACACCCAGGCGATGCAAAGATTGTCCCAGTTCCAGACCGATGACGCCAAGACCGATGACCGCCATGGAGGAGGGGAGTTGCTCCTGTTCAAAAAAATCGTCGCTGCTCAGGATACGATCGCCAAATACCTTCCAGGCCTCCGGTATCATGGGCGAGGAACCGGTAGCTATAACAATCTTGTCGGCATGAATGCGCTCACCATTGACTTCCAGCACCCCGGGATCGACAAAGCGGGCATAACCCTCGATAAACTTATCACCCATATTATCCGTACTGTTGGAGAGTACGCGGTCGACAAAGATGTCTCGTAAATCCTGTACATGCTCCATGGCTTCAGCTGTATCGAGAGACATCTGCTGATGACCGTCGATGCCATAACGGCCTAAAATGGATCGGCGGTGGTAGTCTTCCGCAACCTGGATGATCGCCTTGGACGGCATGCAGCCAACCCGCGCACAGGTGGTTCCGGCTTCACCGCCGTTGATCAGCACAAAGGATTTGCCCGATGGTTTGACCTTTCCAAGTACATAGAGGCCTGCGCTGCCTGAACCAATTATCGCTACGTCAACGTTACGCTGTTCCACAATATTCCTCGAATATGAATGATTTTCATGATTATACGGTGAAAACACTATACATTAGCTTGATTATGGTATAAATTTAGTCAACGGCTTGATTTTCACTCGAACAACCAGGTCGTACAGGGAAAGGTAATCAATAAAAGAGGATTTTATTATGAAAATCGTACACATTCTATCTCTCGCTTTTTTTCTGCTCGCCGCAACGCCTGTTGCTGCCGAAGTGGTGAACATCAACAAGGCAGACGCTGCTGCACTCGCAGAAAATCTCAATGGCATCGGTATGGTTAAAGCGAAGGAGATCGTCAAATACCGTGATACACATGGAAAATTCGAATCAATCGAGGAGCTGAGCAATATCAAGGGAATTGGAGAAAAGACCGTTGAAAAAAACCGCGACAACATGTCGCTGAGTAAAGGCGTGACCCAGGTGGAAGTCAGGGTTGCAAAAAAATCATCCGCGGAAGAGTAGCCTGAATTAACAGGACTCTCATCCACTCCCTGGGAAAGACCGGCATTGAGTTGCCGGTTTTTTTTGTGTAGCTGAAAGTCTCGCAATTTTTACCTGTTTTGCTATGCTGTCTCTTTGGTTAATCAACTCAGACAGGCATAACAGATGAACGAACATCCGGAAGACACAGGCCTACTCGCGGTACTCATGGAGAGAGGCGAAAAACAGCGTCTTCCAAGGGCGCTTGATTTGAAAGAGAAAGTAGACAGGGGAGAGTTGCTCGATGATTTTGACATCGAGTTTCTGGAAGATGTCTTTGATTCATTTTCGGAAAACAAGACGTTGCTTGACAGACATCCGGAATATCAGGAGCTGGTGGCGCGCATGGTGACTATATATGCGGCCATCATGGATAAAGCCACCGAGAACGAAAAAGCATCTGAATCATGAAACCATTGATACACTCCTGTTTGCTTGCTGCAGCAATGAGCATTGCTTGCGAGGGATTTGCTGCAATGCCGGCAAATGAATCACTTGAGAGCAGTGAGTGGCAGCTCGAAAGCTATGCGGATGAAACTTGTGAGTTGCAGCAGCTCTTGCCCAAGAGTTCAATTCACGCCATCTTTGACAATGGCAAATTGCATGGCAGTGGTGGCTGCAATCAATATTTCAGCCAGTACAACGCTACACAGGAACAACGGCTCTCGATCTCCGACAGGATTGCCTCGACCATGATGGCTTGTGCGCCCGCGGTTTCGCAGCAGGAGCAGCACTATCTCTCATTGTTGCCAAAAGTCACTCACTACCAGCTCGAGGATGATGCGCTGCTGCTGCTGAATGCGCAGAATCGTCTCATCCTCCAATACACTGTGCTGCAATCCGCCAAGCTGGAACAGACCCGATGGCAGGCCAGCGGCATCAACAATGGCAAAGGCGGTGTCGTCTCATCCACGGCAACGCAATTGGCAACAGCACGCTTTGAAGAGGGAAAACTCAGTGGCAACGCCGGCTGCAACAACTTTTCAGCCTCCTATACAATCAGCGGCGAAAGTATCATCATTGGCTCGGCAATGGCGACCAGAAAGTTCTGTGCAGAGCCAGAAGGCATCATGGCTCAGGAGCAGCAGTATCTGCAGGCGTTGCAAAATTCCCACACCTATAAATTAAAGAGAGATCATCTTGAGTTGCGCAATGAGAAGGGTTCGTTGCTGGTTCGGTTTGTAGTGCATTCATCAAATGAATAGAGTTTTGTTCTCATGCGGATGCAGGGTATTGAATCAGTGAATAAATTAAGATATGCAAATACTCACTATTGCGCATAATGTATATTATGTTAAATCGTGTATGTGACTGTGTGCGATGCGTTCATTCTGACTGATGTGCTTTACAGAGCTCAGCACCACCCTACTACTTTGAAAACAGCAGGCGCTACGCCGGGAATCAAGATGCAAATCCACCTGATTGAAGAAGCTAAAATACAGATGTCTGATTTTGAAGAAGATGAAATTGAGATCTCAGTGGAGACAGATGCGCACTATTTCGGCGCAATGCCGATGTTTGTCGCTTCCCTGGGGCGCTGTACGTTTGCGGTGCTGGAGAGCTACTCCATGCGCCTGGATCTACCTGTGCATGACATCAGCATGGAGTTGAGTTGGAAGTATGGCAGCAAGCCTACCCGCATCAGCGACATCGAGATGGACATCCGCTGGCCGGAACTGCCTGACAAGCGCATCAAGGCTGTCGAGAGAGCCGCACATCTCTGCACGATTCACAACACCATAAACCAATGTGTGGAGATCGTGACAAAAGTAAATGCGACCTAGTTAAGAGAATGGTTTTAGGTTGTTAAATTTTAGGTGGTTGGTGATTCGCCAACCTAAAACCTAACACCTAACACCTAACACCTAAAACTTGATATTTTCCTATAAAAACAATTAGATATAATCTATTTGTAATATATTACATTAGATCTCTTTCACGCATCCCATCAGGTTTGACGTGATGACACTCCTCAATAACTTGATCGCCTGCGGTCTGGTAAAGCTTTTTCTCCAGGCTAATGCTACTGTCCGTTGCGGCTGCTCTCCCTTGAAGCGGCGGATTTGCAGCAGCCGACGGGAGAATTTATCAGCCCCGGCTGCCGAGCATGGAAGCACGGTTATTCCGAGTCCGGAGGCTACCATGTAGCGAATGGTCTCGAGCGAGCCGCCTTCGATACTGCTCTGGATAGAGTCACCCAGGACTCCGCTGTGCCCGCACTCCTTGCAAAAACCCAGAATCTGATCCCTGAAACAGTGTCCTTTGCCAAGCAGCAGGACGGATTCATTCTGTAGTTGAGTGGTTTCGATGCTCTCTTCAGCTGAGAGAGGATGCGAGGAAGGCAGCAGCACGACGAAAGGTTCGTCATACAATGCCGCAGTCTCTATACCGGATTCAGAAAACGGCAATGAGATGATGATCACATCGAGTTCACCATGCTTGAGTTTTTCCGACAATATTGCCGTGTAATTCTCTTCGATGGCGAGTTGCAAACCCGGGGCCTGCTCAGTCAGGTCAGGAATGAGGCCGGGAAAAAGGTAGGGGCCGATGGTATGAATCGCGCCGATTCTAAGCGGCCCGGAGAGTTGATCCCTGCCCTGCTCGCAGATCTGTTTAATCTTGTTGGTTTCCTCGAGAACGCGCTGCGCCTGTTCAACGATTTTCATACCTGGAGCAGTAACAGAGATCTTACCCTTGCCGCGCTCGAATATTGCGACTTCAAGTTCATCTTCGAGCTTTCTGACAGCAACACTGAGTGTCGGCTGACTGACAAAGCAGGACTTCGCTGCACGCCCAAAATGGCGTTCACGGGCAACAGCAATAATGTAGCGCAATTCAGTCAGGGTCATGGGGGAAATTTTAGGTTATTAAGTTTTAGGGTTTAGGGTTTCGTGCATTTGATTTAACTATAGCAGAAATCATCAACCTTGCTTATCGAAGAAAGAAAACGCCTATTACACCACCTAAAACATAAAACCTAAAACTTAATACCTTTCCACCTAAAACCTTTCCACCTAAACCTTCTCCAGTTGTGAAACATCCCGAACAGCACCGTAGGCTGCCGATGTTGTCATTGCCGCATAGGCTTGCAACGCCTGGCTGACGAAACGTTTGCGTGGTTTTTCCGGCTTCCAGGCAGCCTCTCCTTTTGCATCCATGGTTTCACGGCGTAATTGCAGTTCTTCATCAGTAAGTGCGACGCGAATCGTGCGCCCGGGGATATCGATCTCGATGCGATCACCCTCCTCCACCAGGCCGATATTGCCGCCCTCTGCCGCTTCCGGTGAGGCATGGCCGATCGAGAGCCCGGAGGTGCCGCCGGAGAAACGCCCGTCTGTTATCAATGCACACGCCTTTCCGAGACCTTTGGATTTCAGATAACTGGTGGGATAGAGCATCTCCTGCATACCCGGGCCACCCTTGGGGCCTTCGTAGCGGATCAGTACGACATCACCTGCCTTGACCTGGTCATCGAGAATGGCGGCAACTGCATCATCCTGACTTTCGAAGATTCTTGCCGGACCGCTGAATGTGAGAATGGATGCATCCACACCTGCCGTCTTGACGATGCAGCCTTTCTCGGCAATATTGCCATACAGCACTGCAAGCCCGCCATCCTGACTATAGGCATGCTCCATATCACGAATACAGCCGTTTGAGCGATCGGTGTCGAGATCAGGCCACTGCCTGTTCTGGCTGAAAGCCACCTGTGTCGGCACACCTCCGGGAGCTGCAAGAAAACGGGTTTTTACCGCTTCGTTATTGCCATTAGTGATGATATCCCACTCAGCCAGGGCTGCTGCCACGGAGGTGCTGTGTATGGTCGGAATATCGTGATGTATGAGGCCGCCGCGATCGAGTTCGGCAAGGATGCCGATGACGCCGCCTGCACGGTGTACATCTTCCATGTGATATTGCTGCGTCGATGGCGCAACCTTGCACAGGTTCGGAACCCGTCTGCTGAGACGGTCGATATCCGCCATGGTGAAGTTAGCGCCTGCCTCGTGTGCTGCAGCCAGCAGATGCAGCACGGTATTGGTTGAGCCACCCATAGCGATATCCAGCGTTATGGCATTCTCAAAGGCTTCAAAAGAGGCGACGTTGCGCGGCAGTACCGAGGTGTCATCTTTTTCGTAGTAGCGTTTGGCAATCGCAACGATCAGCCGTCCGGCCTCAAGAAACAGCTCTTTACGTTCGGCATGTGTTGCCAGCAGCGAGCCATTGCCGGGAAGCGACAGACCCAGCGCCTCGGTCAGGCAGTTCATGGAGTTGGCGGTAAACATTCCCGAGCAGGAGCCGCAGGTGGGACAGGCGGAGCGCTCGATGGTTGCGACATCTTCATCGCTCTCATGCGGATCCGCCGCAGAGACCATGGCGTCGACCAGGTCCAGTTTGACCTCACCCTTGCCGGCAAGTGTCACCTTGCCTGCTTCCATAGGACCGCCGGAGACAAATACCACGGGAATATTCAGCCGCAACGCCGCCATCAACATGCCGGGGGTAATTTTGTCGCAGTTGGAGATACACACCAGCGCATCGGCGCAATGCGCATTGACCATGTATTCGACAGAGTCCGCAATCAGGTCACGCGACGGCAGTGAGTAGAGCATGCCATCATGCCCCATGGCAATGCCGTCATCGACTGCGATGGTATTGAACTCTTTGGCAACACCGCCGGCTTTTTCAATCTCCCGTGCGACCAGTTGACCCATATCCTTGAGATGGACATGTCCGGGTACGAACTGTGTAAAGGAGTTGGAAATTGCGATGATGGGCTTGTTGAAATCATCATCTTTCATGCCAGTAGCCCGCCACAGTGCGCGGGCTCCAGCCATGTTGCGGCCATGCGTGGTTGTGTGGGAACGGTATACGGGCATTAGTCTTTCCAGTCAGGTTTTAAGTTTTAGGTGTTCGGTTGAACGCCGGGGGGTGGAGTTTAGCTGCTTGATATGGCGATTTTTTTCAATGTAATAATCACGCAGGTATTGTAAAGCTTCCACATAGTTGCCGCTGTCATAAAATGTGATCATTCGGGTGTTGAATTCCAGTTTATCCTTTGCCTTGATGTTCAGCATCGGATATCCGGCCGAAAGCAGGATGCCGTTCATCATCAATCTTGACACCCGCTTGTTTCCATCATAAAAGAGTTGCGTCCTGGCTCCAAAAAGAAAATAGCTCAACCCTTTGATGATTGGATGCCTGATTTTGTTGATAGCCTTTATGCCTGCTTCAAAAACAGCATTCAGGGCATCAGGGGCAGGAGGCAGATAATCCGTGCCTCCTATGTTGACATTGCCATCGCGAAACACTCCCCACTGCAGCGCCTCTTCATGGGCGACTTCTGCATGCAAGGCGCAAACTGTCTCTTTGTCCAGCTCAAAACGATCCTCCTCAAGCATGGAAAAAAGAAGTATCACACTTCTGTTCTGGTTTAATATCTGCTGCTCATCGCATAATTTATGACCGCCGACAGTAATTCCCTCTAACAGTGTTTCAACTTCCGGGAACGTCATGGCATTCCCTTCAAGCGCAGAGGTATTGTAGATAAAATCAGTTTTATCCTTTTTTGCTAAAAACAGATAGCGTTTTTTATCAGCAGAAAAATCCAGATGAGTAATATCCATGGCATTGATGCTTTGATCATTCGGTATCATCATAGCCCCTGATTTTTGATAAAATGTAATTTCTCAATAACTCGGTGCAGAAAAGCCGGGTTGGGACTTGCTTTTCAAGGCTGGTTCTGACCCTGTGCAAACCCAGCTAATGCACAGGATTATTGAGTAGTCACGATAAAATAATTTAATCGATTGTAGCATAACGGCTTATAGACAGTGTCTGATAACAATAGAGAATACTGGCGACACAAATCTCTGCATGAGATGAACCGTGACGAGTGGGAGGCGCTCTGCGACGGCTGCGCCAAGTGCTGTCTGCATCGTCTCGAGGACGAGGAGACGCGGGAGATCTATTTCACCAATGTACACTGCCGGCTGCTGGATGTGAAGAGTGGTCAATGCACAGATTACAGCAACCGCTCCACACTGGTATCCGACTGCGTCACCCTGACGGTTGACAACCTCGACGACCCCTACTGGCTCCCCTCCACCTGTGCCTATCGACTGCTGCAGGAGGGAAAAGAGCTGCCGCAGTGGCATCCGCTGGTTTCAGGAAATGCGAAAACCGTCGCGCAATCCGGCAACAGCATCAGGGGGCGCTGTGTGTGCGAAGATGATGCTGATGAGCTGGTGCATCATATTATTACGTGGATGAAATGACGAGCCAAACTGCAGCACCATCGACGCTGATACAACTGCTGGAAGAGTCCGGCGTCAAAGTCCATCTCTATGACATGGGCAGGCGTGTCAATAAAATTGCGCGCAAACAATTTTTACGCTTCGAACATGCAAAGCTCAGCTGGCCTGCTCCCCTGATGCGCCAAGCCTGGTTCGGTTTGCTCATGCAGAGTGATGATACTCAGCAAATTCAAATCTGGTTTCTGCGTCTGCCCCTCGATGAACAGGCGAAGCTGGTGCAGCCGTCACGCGACTATTTTCTGCAGCGCCTGCTCGAGGCGTGGCGTTTCAATCAACAGCAGAGTGACGCCAGCCGGCTGCAGGATGCCTTGAAAGACAATCCCTGTACATTCAAACCACGCGAAGATCGTCTCGCAGTGTTCCATGCCAGGGTATCAGCCGATCTGAACAGGGATCCATCACGCTTTTATGCCCATGCCATCGACTACTTCGAAGGCAAGCCGGGATGGGATCAGTGGAGTTTCGTTGGCTACCAGGGAATTGCCGATATTGCAGCCAGACATACGCAACATGAGGAGTGCATTGCATCCGCCCTTCCCCATCTGCCGGCAGAACCTTTGATTGCACTGTGCCACTGCCTGGAAAATGAGAAGGTTCCAGCTGGCATTGTAATACCGCTGGAACAACGACTCCAGCAGCAGTTGCAGACTCTCCAGCCCGATATCCCTCAAACTGCAGCGCTGCTGCGGGCGCTCTCCAACAGCAGTACAATCTCCATGCAGCACTCCGCCTTTGAATCAGTGCTGCAGCATCCAACAATAGCAAGCGACATCGAAGTACTCTCCGCTATTTCCGCACGTGCCTGGGAGTTGCTGCAGCAGCCGGAATTTGCACGCCTGTTTTTGCAAGCGCTCGCCAATGAGAGAGTCGGACAGCAGGGCTTCGATCAGCTACTGCAGGATTTGTTGTTCATCCCTGCAATACATGATCCATTGATGAAAGCACTCACACAGTGCGAACAAAACAGCGCTACAGCAAAGCGTTTCGAGCAATTCAAAAAAAGCAGCGGATTAACCTAAAACTTAAAACCTAACCCCTTAAAACTTCCCTACCTAAGGAGTTGTCCATAAATAACTTCCCGATATCGCGCAGCAATGTTGTTCGTATTCAAGGCGCAGCAAGGGGCGCATAGCAGCGTTATGTAACTCTTGCTGCAACGCTGAAGAGGGACAACAGGGCAAGCAGGATCGGGAAGTTATTTTTGGACAACGACTAAAATCCAAGCGGTGAATTCTTCAATCCGGACG
>JAQYVP010000190.1 GCA_030145485.1 Chromatiales bacterium | reverse complement strand
TTTCATGTCATCATGCCTGTGATCGATGTCATCGGTTCCAAGATGAACGTCATGGAGCAGGTGATGGATGTTCCATCCCAGGATATCATCACCAAGGACAACGCCATGGTGACAGTCGACGGCGTGGTCTTTTTCCAGGTTCTGGACGCAGCCAAGGCCTCCTACCAGGTGAGCGACATGTATCGCGCCATGCGCCAGATTACCCTCACCAATATTCGTACGGTGATGGGTTCGATGAGCCTCGATGACCTGCTCTCCCAGCGGGATACTATCAATACCCAACTGCTGCACGTGGTCGATGATGCGGCTTCGACCTGGGGCATCAAGGTGACGCGCATCGAGATCAAGGATATCAATCCTCCCCAGGATCTGGTTGATGCAATGGCGCGCCAGATGAAGGCGGAACGTGACAAGCGCGCGCAGATTCTTGACGCAGAGGGAACGCGCCAGGCGGATATCCTGGTGGCGGAGGGGCAGAAGCAGGCGCTGATTCTCGATGCCGAAGGCCAGCGTGAAGCGGCATTCCGCGAGGCAGAGGCGCGTGAACGCCTGGCGCAGGCGGAAGCCAAGGCGACGCAGATGGTTTCTGATGCCATCAGCGCAGGTGACAGCCGTGCGATCAACTACTTTGTCGCGCAGAAATACACCGAGGCGCTGAAGGAGATTGGCACTGCCGAAAACCAGAAGATAGTGATGCTGCCGCTGGAAGCAACCAGCCTGATTGGCTCCATCGCCGGGATTGGCGAAATCACCAAGGAAGTCTTTGCAACCAAAAAGGAGCAGTGATGGAGGGTATGTTCGATCATCTGCAGTATTGGCACTGGTGGATTCTGGGTCTGCTGCTGCTGATCCTCGAAATTTTCTCCCCGGCTGCATTTTTTATGTGGATGGGCATCGGTGCGGGTATTACCGGTGTTATCCTGTTTTTTGTTCCCGGCATGGGTTGGGAGACCCAGTTTGTTTTATTCGCAATCCTCAGTATAGTCAGCATTACTGCGGCGCGTCTGTGGTTACGGCGTAATCCCATACATAGCGATCAACCGCTGCTGAACCTGCGTGGCACAGAGTTGGTTGGCAAGGTCTTTGTCGTAGAATCTCCCATCGTCAACGGCAGCGGACGTGTACGCGTCGGTGAGAGCAACTGGAAAGTGGAGGGACCGGACTGTGAAGCCGGAGCAAGTGTCAGGGTGGTTGGTGCAGATGCCGCGGTATTGAAAGTAGAGCCGGTGTAGGTTCAAAAAGAGTTTAACCACAGATGCACACAGATAAAGACAGATAGAAGGGCCTCATGTAAAGCCCGTCATTCCGGCATTATTTTAGCCGGAATCCATTTCTTTGATCAGTAAGTGGTTGTCTCCTATGGGTTCCTGACTTACGGTGGAGCGAGGAACAAGCAATAAAAATCTGTGTGTATCTGTGTTTATCTGTGGTTCAAAATAAAACGATCCATTGTGGAGAATGAAAATGTATAAGATTGTTATCACTCTGTTCATGTTGCTCCTGGCAGCGCCTGCAGTCGCTGAAATCCAGTCGAAGGCTATTCATTATCAGCATGATGACGAGCAACTGACAGGCTATCTCTACTGGGATGATGCCATCGATGGCAAGCGTCCCGGTGTGCTGGTGGTGCATGAGTGGTGGGGGTTGAATGACTACGCCAAAAAACGCGCAAAAATGCTGGCTGAACTGGGCTATGTTGCATTAGCCGTTGATATGTACGGTGATGGCAAGGTAACCGACAAGCCTGCTCAGGCGCAGGAGTGGATGCAAGAGATCACCACGGATGTCGAGGGCTGGCGTGAGCGTGTTTCGCTGGGAGTGGAGCAGTTGCTGAAAAGCGGACTGGTCGATGAGAAGCGGCTGGCGGCAATCGGTTATTGCTTTGGCGGCGCCACCGTATTTCAGCTTGCCTATGCGGGTAGTGACATACTGGGGGTTGTGAGTTTTCACGGTGCGTTGCCGGCGGCGCCGGTCGAGGTGAAAGGCAGGATCAAAGCGAAAATACTGGCGTTTCATGGAGCGGCCGATAACTTTGTGGCGCCTGAAGTGGTGCAGAACTTTCAGGTCAAGTTGCAGCAGTCTCAGGCAGACTGGGAGTTTGTTATCTTTGGTGGCGATGTACGCCACGGATTTACCAACCCGGATGCGGCTGCCTTTGGCATTGAAGATCTGAAATATGATGCACAGTCTGATTTCGATTCCTGGGAGAGGATGAAGCTCTTTTTCTCGGATCTTTTTGCCGAATAACTGGTCTGATAACAATAAATTATGATAAATTACTTGCAATCAGGGAGTGATTGCGATCAAATAGCAGATTCTTTGGAGTTGTCCATTAATAACTTCCCGGATAATCCTGCCAAAATGGTTTTTTCGTTACCGGTTTCGTATTCCCCCCGGACAGGTTCATAATTAGCTGGATGCTACCCGCGTTGTTCAATCAATCTCGTTAAAATAACTGACAGCGACAACTCCTGTAAGACTATTCCAGAAACACCAATACAACAAATACAAGTGGAGAACTCTTTGTGAGTGAACGTATTATTGAAGTCTCTGATGACTCGTTTGAACAGGAAGTATTAAATGCAGGCGAGCCTGTGCTGGTCGATTACTGGGCTGAGTGGTGCGGTCCATGTAAGGCCATTGCTCCTGCACTTGAAGAGATTGCCGGCGAATATGCAGGAAAACTGAAAGTCGTCAAATTAAATATCGACGATAATCCCGGGACTCCTCCCCGTTTTGGTATACGCGGCATTCCCACGCTGATGTTGTTCAAGGCCGGTGAGGTTGAAGCGACGAAAGTCGGCGCATTGTCAAAATCACAATTAACCGCATTTATTGACAGTAGCATTTGAGAAATTTGTTCCTGGTATGTACGGCGCAACAGGATCTGTTGTTACGTACTGCTTCGGCATCATCCATCATCAGTTGCCTCTTCAAGTAATAATAAATATTCCAATATAAGCCATTCATTCACCACTCAGTGCTCTTTCGTATGCGCTGATA
>JAQYVP010000180.1 GCA_030145485.1 Chromatiales bacterium | reverse complement strand
CTATCGGTTGCCGTGATAGGCGCTGAAATGGATGCCTCCACCCTATCCCCCGGCAGCGCGTTTAGGGTAAATCTGGTAATGCTGTAAGTAGTTTCCCCAATTGTCTTTTTATTTAGGTAGGTAATAATTAAAACAAGCTAGTGCTTATGCTTTGTTTTTTTCACATAAGTTACTAGCCCATTTCGGTGGGCTTCCCCACGGAGCCCACCGAGTTTTATTACCTCTCACAATACATCCGAAGCAACTTCAATTAGCGGAAGAAAACCCCGCCACTAGGACGGGGCTTCATATTTTAAAGGTCTTAAACCTGCCAGCTCCAGCCATTCACGGGCACGCAACGACCGACAGCTTCAAGCGTAGAGCAGACATCCTGTTGGTGGAAGAAATCCACCCTCATTGAGTCTGGGAATGTCGGGTAGAGAGGCTGTCCATGGTCTGGTTCACGAACCGGTCCAGCTCTTTTGACAAATTCTGGTGCTCCTCTTTTGCCTGAGCATTGTCTCTGACCAGATAGAGCAGTTTGTTAATCAGCTTGTTAATCAGCTTGTTCAACTCCAGAGCGGTATCCGTCTCCTGATCATGATGGAGCGCCTGCAGTATCGCCTGGCTGGCGTTCTCGTACTCCTCGAGTTTGCAGTAGACACAGGCGGCGCACAGATAATAGGCAAACCGGTTGCTGACTTCTGGGCTCAGCCCATGTGCAGCCAGGGCGAAGCGCTCGTTGGCCAGGTGAAAATCCCCTGCCTTGAAGGCCATGTCACCCTCGGCGCAAAGATGCCGGTTGCACTTGGCGGTAAGGTCCCTGATCTGATCCACGTACATGGGAAACTTTCTGTTCCTGACCTCCGCGATACGCAGCCACTCTCTGGCGTCAGTATATTTTTTCAGTCTTACCAGTTCTCTGCCGATGACATAGGCGCTCTGAACATATGTTTTCTCCTCATGCTCGAAATGAGTCTTCAGCAGCTCGACGATCCGCTCATGGTTTTTATCCTCAGTAGCGGCCAAGAGTTCCCTGATCACCTTTTTAAACCTGCGATATCTCTGACTCATCTCCAGCAACGCATCCCCCGCTACCTTGCGAATACTCTCTTCGGCGGATTCATCATTGATAACATCGATCAGCACCAGTAAAGCCCCGGGATTTTTCGCCCGCCCAAGCTCCTTGGCGGCCCGGTAGCGCTCGGTCTTATTTCTTGTGTTGATGAGAAAATCGATGCAGAAGTACATCATATTGTTGATTTCATCCTGCTTCCGGCCCCAGAGGGTGAGGCCTGTTACCAGCAGCACCCCGACAACAATGGTCGCAACCCCGAAGACGAGGAACGGCATGAAAGAAGAGGGCTCCTCGTGCAAGGTTTCTGCCACGGGTGCCGCTGACAGTGAGGACGTGACCAGAAGCCAGACTGTTAAGGCGGGTAATTTTTCTGTCGGAAACTTCATTGCGCTGTGATTATAGTTTCAGCATCTAGTAGTAATTCTACCAGCATACTGTAGGTGTCATATGCAGTTTATTTATGTCTGAGGTTGGTCATTTTGAGAAAAGCGTAACACCTCAATGATGAATATTAGCAAAAGGTGAATGACTGACTTGGAAACGAACCAGACCTTCCCTGATCGTGTAACCCTAACACCTGCGGGAAAAGCAAATGCGTGCCATCGGCCAACTCTTGCCATTCATAGGAAATCAGCGAACGGCAAGTTTATTCAAAACCGGACTTTCACATCCGGCATCATGCTTCTAGTGTCTGTCTATGCAGTGAACCAATTGTCAGAATCGAGGTTATTGATTACGATCACCTACATGCATAGCGAACAGGGGCTCGGACATTGAAAAAATACAAACACCCGTAGATCCTTGCCTGGCGCTTCTTGCGCGCCTTTATTCCATGAGCACTTTTTACTTACAACCTCTAATTGCCGGTCAATCAACGCCCTTGCGGGGTGTCGAGTAACTTATGTATGCAATGAAGGAGTTGCTCGCCCTCGACCGGCTTGTATAGCAGTTGACACCCGCATTTCCCTGCTTCCTCTTGTAGCCCGGGCATGGTGTGCCCCGTGACGATGATGGCAGGCACGCTATGACCCATAGTCTCCCGGATACGCTCGATCAACTGAATACCGGTTTCATTTTGTCCCAGAGTATAATCCGTGATGATGAGTTGCGGGTTATAGCGGTTGGCCTCCACCCATTCGAGCGCCTCGCGTACCGATGAGGCGCTGGCTACCCGGTGGCCCACTAACTCCAAGAGCATCTGCGTTGACTCGAGAACGGCACTATCGTCTTCTACCAGGAGAATCGATACTCCTTCAGTGTCAATGGCATCGGCGATTTTAGCTGGCTCCTGAGCTTGGGCATGAACGGGTGCTGCACGGGATATCGGTACCTCTACGGCGAACATAGAGCCTTTGCCCAACGTGGAGCGTACGTCGATTTGATGTCCTAGGAGCATTGCGATGCGATTCACGATAGCTAGCCCCAACCCCAGCCCTCTCGAGCGATCCCGTGCCGGACT
>JAQYVP010000107.1 GCA_030145485.1 Chromatiales bacterium | reverse complement strand
CAAGCAGCATATTTTTGAGGGTCTATGAGATGATGGATGAGGCAGAAATCAAAGCACCAGGATGTGCAGGCAGTATACCTGTTTCCCTGCCACTGGCCCGGCCATACGTGGGGTAACTTCTCACAAAGCCCGTGCCGGGTCTTCACTCGCTGATGTTGTCATTTCGACCACCGGGAGAAATCTGAAAGCCTGGATAGAGTGAAAGAATTCAAGATTTCTCCCGGTGGTCGAAATGACAAATATGCTTAGTCGTTATCCAAAAATAACTTCCCGATCCTGCTTGCCCGGATATCCGTCTTCTGCGTTCCAGCAAGAGTTACATAACCCTGCTATGCGCCCCTTGCTGCGCCTTGAAGAGGAACAACATTGCTGCGCGATATTGGGAAGTTATTTATGGACAACTCCTTATGCATCAAGCCTACCACCGATACGCTGCCCCATCTTGAGACTTTCGCCATTTGTCATGATCTCGTCCCAAGCGATACGGCCTTTGGAAAACAGCAGGATCACCGTCGAACCCATGTTGAAACGCCCCATCTCTTCACCCTTGCGCAGCGTTAGCTGTTGGGCTGATTGAGGCGCATATTCCCAGCTGCTGATGCGATGCCTTACCGGCGTCACGACTCCGTCCCACACTGTTTCCATACTGCCGACG
The DNA here is from genome assembly GCA_030145485.1 of Chromatiales bacterium. GTDB lineage: Bacteria > Pseudomonadota > Gammaproteobacteria > Chromatiales > Chromatiaceae > Sva-25. Next base: position 12,890 of record JAQYVP010000107.1, on the reverse strand, counting down.
AAGATAGCCCCGACGAGTATCATTGCCATGGGACCGGCCTGTGTATCAAACAGGCTGATGACGCGTTCATTGCGTGCAAACAGATTGGGTACAGACTCTGTCGTATACTGGCTGACACTGAAGAGGCGTCCCGGGACATGGCTCATTTTTCTCAGATGGCCATCCATTGGCATATGAATGCGGTGGTAGTCCCTGGGGGAGAGGTAGATGGTTGCAAAATAGCCCTCTTCAAACAGGCTCGCCAGATTGACATCGCCCCCGAGCAACTCCAGCAGTGAATAATCGCGGCCCTTTGCCTGGATCATGCGCCCCTGCTTGATTGGTGCAGCCTGGCTCATTTCGCCATCGACCGGACTGACAATATCACTGTTGCCGTCAGCAATCGGGCGTGCGCTGCTCTCGAGCTGACGGGTGAAAAATGCGTTAAAGCTCGGGTAGAGATCGGCATCCTTGATGACTGCTTCACTGAGATCTACATCATACTGTTTGATGACCCAGCGGATGATTCCACTTTTGAGTGGTTTCCATTCACTGCGTGCAACAGCGTACATCATGGCTGACAGCAGATGATGCGGCAGCAGCGGCATAACGGTTGTAAGCAGGCGTTGAGCCAATGAAGGCGTGTTGTCAACAATTGGAGTCGTCATGTAGCAATTCTCAATGTTCCGGAAGAGTGTCGATAGATTAAAAGATTTTTACCACCAAGCACACGAAGCACATGAAGAGTCAACTGGAGGCAAAAAAATCTTCGTGCTCTTCGTGACCTTCGTGACCTTCGTGGTGAGTATTTCACTACATTTAGAGTTGCTGGTAGTCATGGTTCAATGATGTTCAAAATGTCAGTGGCAAGACGTGCGGGGTTTGTCAGATCAATAAAATAGGCGGTGATTTCCCCCTGTGGATTGATCAGTGAGAGGGTCACGCTGTGGTCGATGCGGTAATTGCCTTGCTGACCCGGCGCCTGTTGGTTGAAGAAAATCGAAAACTCTCTGGCAAGAGCATGCACCTCATCCACGCTACCGGAGACGCCGATGAAACCGGGGTGGTAGGCAGTCACATAGGAGCGCAGTCGTTCTGGATCGTCCCGCAGCGGGTCAAGCGATACAAAGATGAATTTCAGGGACTGTTGAACTTCAGGGTTGACCGCCAGCCGGTTATAGAGCCTGACAATGTTCCCCAGAGCGACCGGGCAGAGATCAGTACAGTAGCTGTCGCCAAAATAGAACAACGACCAGTGGCCTTTCAGATCTGCGTTGCTCAGACCAGTTTCATCGGCTCTCTCCAGGCTGAAGGGGGCGATGGTTTTGGGCGGAGTATGCAGCATCGCGATACTCTTACTCGCGTTTTTGCTGTGCTGATATTGATTCCCCAGGTAGTAGCTGCCAACCACTGCACCGAAGGCAACCACAATCAGCAACATGCGGCTGCCGAAGGTGAAATGTTTGCCGCTCCTCATCAAACCCAAAATCGAAAACCCAACACGACACAGTCTGAAAAAAATGAGCTGTCAATAAGTGGAGCGCAATGCGCTGTCGCTTATTGCACCCTACAGTTCTAAAACCTAAAACCTATCTACTCAAAACCTTGTAAGCAGCATCCAGAGCATCATCGAGAGATGGCTTGTAACCCATATCATGCAACACGCTTCCAAGTGCAGAGATACACAACATGACGTTCTTGCTGTTGCTGGTATAACCCATCAGGCCGATGCGCCAGATTTTTCCAGCCAGCGGCCCAAGTCCGGCGCCTATCTCAAGATTGAAGTCATTCAACAGGCGTGCTCGTACTGCAGCATCTTCGATGCCGGCGGGGATCGAGACCGCATTCAGTTGCGGCAGGCGCTCATCTTCGGGCACGATAAGAGTCAGTCCCATCGACTCCAGCCCGGCTTTGAGTGCCTGGTGTTTATGCTCATGGCGTTGCCAGGCATTCTCCAGACCCTCCTGTTGCAACAGTACAAGTGATTCATGCAGGCCATAGAGAGCATTGACCGGAGCCGTATGGTGGTAAGTGCGCTGACCGTCCGAGCCCCAGTAACCCATCACCAGGTTCAGATCGAGAAACCAGCTTTGAACCTTGGTCTTGCGATTCTGTATGACCTCGATGGCTCTGTCGCCAAAACTGACGGGAGAGAGCCCGGGGGCGCAGGAGAGACACTTCTGGGTGCCGGAGTAGATGGCGTCGATTCCCCACTCATCAACCAGTAGCGGTGTGCCTCCCAGTGATGTCACGGCATCAACGATAGTCAAACAGTCATGCTTGTGAGCCAGCTCAACCAGGGTTTTGGCATCGGACTGTGCTCCGGTCGATGTTTCCGCATGCACGAATGCAACGATTTTTGTATCTGCATTGGCCTTCAACGCATCTTCGACAGCATCGATATCGACGGCGCGTCCCCACTCGGTATCAACCATCACGGCGACGCCGCCGCAGCGCTCGACGTTCTCTTGCATGCGTCCGCCGAATACACCGTTTTGACACACGATCACCTTGTCGCCGGGTTCGACAAGGTTGGCAAAGCAGGTCTCCATACCGGCGGAGCCGGGTGCCGAAACAGGCATGGTGAGCGTATTCGATGTCTGGAAGGCATATTGCAACATTGACTTGACCTCCTCCATCATGCCGATAAAGGCAGGGTCGAGGTGGCCGATGGTCGGGCGCGACAAAGCTTCAAGAATACGTGGATTGACATCGGAAGGGCCGGGGCCCATCAGGGTGCGGACAGGAGGATGAAAAGAGGTTGTCATAAAGTTAGCTGCTAATCTGTTGTGAATTCAGTTCTTAAGTATATGGGCGGAAGTGAGTAAGTAGCAACAGGGAATTTTTTCGGGTTATTGAATGATTAACTGATTTACCACGAAAGGCACGAAAACCACGAAAATTTAAGCTACTAGAAAATCTGTTTCGCGCCTTTTGTGGTTGAAAAACTTTTACCACTAATGCGGAATGGCGCCAAATATCTCCGGGGGAGGGCAGAGTTCCTTGATGCGTACTGTGACCTGGGTTTGCAGCTTCATGTCATCTCCGATTTCAGGATAGCGCTGCTGCAGCGACTGCATACAGTTTGTGGATTGCTCTCCCACATCTCCAGCGGCCGTGGCGATCTTCTCCATCGCTGATTTGTCACCTGACTTCAGCGCCTGTGAAAACTTCTGCATATCCGAGAACACCGGTGTTAAACATTCACACAGATCTTTGGCGGCATTTTCTACCGGGCTTGATTTGCTGCAGGAGAGGATTCCCGGTGAAAGAGTCGCAACAGCGAGCAGATAGAGACTTTTTTTTATGATCATCGATTTTTTCCTGAAGTGGCAAGTGGAAAACTCAAAGCGGCCAATAAGTATAACAACACCGCCAGTGTGACGACCATGGAAAATCCGCCGTGGATGGCGAGCAGGGTTGCGAGTATGGCACTGATGACGGAGGCGCAGCCATTGATTCCCCATGCCCAGGGGATCAGTTGTTGGGCGTGCTGCCCCAGGTGAGAGAGAGCCAAAGGAAAAGGCATGCCCATCATGAAAGCCAGAGGTGCGATCATGATAATCACAAACAGCATCTTGACCGCCAGCGGCAGTGATAACAGTGTGTCTGGCAGACTTTTGAAAAACAGCAGGTAAGCGATACTCAACACAGCGATGCCGCCCACTGCGATCACCACACCCTGGTGAGCATGATCTTGTTCCACCAGGCGCTGGCTGTAGAGACTGCCGAGTCCGGCAAAGATCAGGAAGCCTGTCATGACTGTGGCGGCCGAGTAGAGTGGATGGTGCAGCAGCAGTGACATCTTCTGGATAAAGGCGATTTCGATGAACAGGAAGGCCAGTCCGATGGCAAAGAAGTAAATCAGCACGCTGCTGCGTCTGATGGTTTGTTGTGTTCGAAGCCCCCCTCGATTGAGGAACAGCAGCGGCAGAATGATCAGCAGCAGGCTGGCAAACAGTGCCTGCAGCAGTGTCGATACGGATATCAGGTAACCCTGCTCCAGCAGCGGCATTCCACCCTTGCCCTGCAGGGAGAGTATCTCCGGCAGGATGATCCATTTGAAGAAATGGAAAAAATAGGGGCGGTCATCAGTCGATGGCCGCAGATCGAATTTATAGTCATCCATGAACTGTTGCGTTTCATCGCCCAGCAGGGCAACTGCTGAGCGATAAAACCAGGGTTGCCGCAGCTGGTTGAAACGGTTGGCTTCAGTGGCCTGCATGCCTGGATACCAGGCAACATCGAAACCAAGTGTTTTGCAAAAGGCTTTGACGGTATCGATCTCGCTGCTTGTGAAAGCGCCGTTTTTAACCAGCAGGGTGCTGGTTTGCCAGCCCCTGATGAGCACCAACTGCTGTGCGGGGTGATCCACTCCTGACTCTTTGAGCACCGAAATGGCTGTCGCCATCAACTTGAGAGTATCGCGCGGTGGCAGCTTGATCCAGCGGCTCACGGAGAGATATCCGGATGGCTGCAGATGCTGCAGATAGGTCTTGAAGGCCTCGAGCGTATAGAGATAACTCTCATTGAGGGCATAGAGGCCGGCAGTGGATGCGCCAAAGGCATCCATCAGCGCCACCTGGATCAGATCATACTGTTGGGAGGAGTCGGAAATAAAACCCCGCGCCTCGTTGATATGCACATCGACATCACTCTGCTGATAGAGATGCCCGGAGAACTTCGCATAATCGCCGCGCAGCAGCTTCACAATCTGTGGGTTAAGCTCCACTGCAGTGATTTGCGGAATCTGGTGATAGCGCGCCTGCTGCACATCGGCGCCGCCTCCGGCTCCGAGGATCAGCACCTGCTGCAGCTTGCGCAGGTGATAGGGGAGGGCGGAGGTGATCTGATCCAGATAAGCGAACGCTTCCGCATTGCCGCCATCACGGGTGATGACGCTCATATTGCCGCCATCGGTGAATATGCCCACCTGGGGAGGAGGTTCACCATCGGCCTTGAGACTCAGTCCCGGAGCATGGCGAAATGGAGTCTGACGGCTCTCCACGATATCCAGCAGCCCCAATGGAGAGGAGCGCCGGGCAACGATCTCTGTACCGGGAATACGCAGTGTTTGTGACAACTCCTTGTAGGGAGAGATCACTGCTGTGCTGTGAAGCGCAAGCCAGATCATGGCTATTGCAGGCGGGATCGAGAGCAGAGTCACGCGCCAGGCAGCGGTTGAATGCAGGGCCATGGCAGCGAGCAGTGTTGCCAGCAGGGCGAACAGGCCGATCCATGCCAGCACCTCGAATGGCATGAATACGAATAAAAGCAGAATGATGCAAACACCGCCGAGGCCAGCGCCAATCAAATCATAGGCGTAGATCTTGCCGATTATGTCGCTGTAGTGGCTCAGCGCCAGTGCAATTGCGCCGGCGGCAAACACAAAGGGAATCGCCAGCAGCAGGTACATCAGCAGCAGCCATCCAGGCTGGCGCCAGTCCCACAACACCTCCTCTGCGTTGAATGGCAGCTGCTGCACGAGCAAAAAGGAGCCGATTGCAGAGATACCGAAGAGCGCGATGCCCGCAGTATAGGAGACTGCAAAATGGCTCTTCAGCTGTTTCTGGAAGATGGTGATGACAGCACCGCTTGCGCCATAACCGAGCAATGCCAGGCTGATGATCATGTAGGCAAAATGATGCCACTGAATGATCGAGAACAGTCGCATCAACAGGATCTCGTACCCAAGCGCCGCCAGTGACAGCAGGGCGATAGAGACAAACAGAAGATGTTGATGATGCTTCATGCAAATGCTCACGGACGCCAGTGGAGCGAATATTCTAGCGAGACCATGTCTCAGACTGACGAGGCATGGAAACTATTGTTTTCTCTCGCAAAGACGCAAAGCTTCCGCGTCCTGCTTACGCCCCTGACCTACATCCATGTAGGCCAAGACCGCAAAGTGGTTTTTTGGCGAGCTTGGCGTCTTTGCGAGAGTCATTTTTTGAAATTTGACTCATGTGTAAAGATGTTGGCCACTCAAGAATTATTAATGGCTTCCGGTGAGTGGAACGAAAATGACCGGCAGAAGCTGGCGCGTTGTGATATCACCTGCGTCGTTTTTTTCGACCAGCAGCAACTCCTGGGTCATGAACCTGGAGCCCACGGGAACCACCATGCGGCCGCCGGGTTTGAGTTGTTTGATCAGTGGTGGCGGGATGTGGCTCCCTGCTGCAGTGACGATGATTGCATCGAAAGGCGCCTGCTCTTTCCATCCGTAATAGCCGTCTCCTATACGCACATCGACGTTGTCATAGTTGAGTCGTTTGAGCCTTTGCGCGGCCTCTTTTCCAAGCGGAGCAATGATTTCTATGCTGTAGACCCTGTCGACCAGTTCCGCCAGAATGGCAGCCTGGTAGCCTGATCCGGCACCGACTTCGAGCACCTTGTCGCCGGGATCAAGATCCAGCAAATCTGTCATGATGGCCACCATGTATGGCTGCGAGATCGTCTGGCCATGGCCGATGGGCAGGGGGCGGTTTTTGTAGGCGCGCTTGCGGTTTTCCGGCGGCACGAACTCATGTCGCTTGACGCTTTTCATGGCGTCGAGCACCCTCGGATTGAGCCGCTCTCTTCCCAGTTGGGATGCTGTCTCCACCACGTCATCGACGATCTCAGACACCATGCGTTGGCGCGCATCAAAATAGGCATCCGGTGCTTCCGCCAGGGCAAAAGATGAAGCAGCGATCAATATAAGCAGTGATATGAAATAGTGCATCATGGCGATAACCTCATCTTGTATGCGTTTATCTTTTCAGTATAGCCCTCATGTTGAGTTACGATGGAACTCAGGGGTTGTCTATCAAGCCGCCAACTTGAAATGTGCATCGATCTCATCCCATGGAATTGTGATTTTCCCATCTTCTGTTTTCTGGATGATTTCCAGTCTGGACAAAGCTTTTACATCAGTATGGACATTCTTGTAATCTCTTTGCAATAGCTTTGCCAATGCGTAAATCGTCAATGGACCGTCGCGATGCAGATGTTCGATCAACTCCCAGCGCTTCGGCGTTAGAGTGGAAATCAATTCCGACATGCTCTCAAAGCCAACACTATAAAAAGGCTCGATTTTCTCTCCCTGTTCCGCCAGATGCCATACATCTGCAAATTGACGCAAAGAATCGTCAGCAGAGGAGACCTCAATATGCAATACTCGCCGCTCAATCATCATCGTACCTCTTTACATCGTTCCAGAAATCCTCAATCAACTGGTCGACATTCTGGAATGCGTACGCCAGTTCATTCTCGTCAATATGTTTATGGTCTCCTTTCCCTCGTTCGTTATCGTAACCAACCAGACGTTTGCCATATTTCACATAAACCAAACGATATTTCAATCCGTGCGGGCGTTCTGAATTTTCCTGCGGCAGTCGCCAGATGACCATTTCTATAATTCCGCCATGGTAGAACTGCTTTTTGTGAAATAACTTGTGCGCCCGCATATGGCTTAATATACCATATAAATATATGGTGCTTCAAGCCATGTATTCCGGGCAGCAATTCTAAATGTAGAGAGATACTCACCACGAAGGGCACGAAGGCATATTTGTAACCAGTTGATTCTTCGTGGTCTTCGTGTGCTTGGTGGTAAAAGTCTTTTAAGATATCGACACTTTTGCTTACTCTTTATCCCAGTATTTGGTTTTGATACCTTCACCCAGATCAGCCTTGATCAAACGCCTCCTGACTTCCAGTAGCCGCTCGATCAGCCCGGGTTCTGCCTGTTCGTAGGCTTCAGTATCCGGAGCACGTTTGACCACCACGCCAAGCAGCTCGGTGATGGCGTTGCCGATGGAGTTCTGGCTGATGGTGACGATCAACTTGCCGCTGTCGTTGCGGTAGATGAGTTGCTTGAAGGCGGGTTGCCAGCGTATGGCGTTTGCATACTTGGCGTCTTTGATGCAGTGGTCACGCACTCTCTTCGCAGTTGCCAGGAATTCATTGTTATACAGCAGGTAATCCTCGATCTGCACAGGGAAATAGGCCTGTTTTGGCATTGGCGCGTTGCGCGTCGATACCTGGGTGAAGAAGGTGCGGTAGAAGTCCATGAAACCTTTTAATATGGTGTCGTACTCCCTCCAGAAACGAATCGATTCCAGGGATGCGCCCCCACCACAGATCTCCCAGCTCGGTAGTCCGTTGGGGTAGCCGGTCAGTTCGATTCTGGAGTCTTCATCATCCACGATTTTGAGTATCTCAAGCCCAAGGCTGGCAAAGAATTCTCTGAAGACCTCGCTCATATAGGATTGGAACAGGCTATGCTGACCACCGTCCGTCAGGTTGGGATTGTTCGGGTCAGCGATTGCGGCATTGCGAAGATCCTGTTTGTCGAAAGCAATAAAGTGGTTATGCAGCATGCGGATGCTGGGAACACCGGGGGATGTCAACGGCCATGTTGCATCGAGACTCGCTTCACCGGCAAGGATCAGCGTCTCATCCGGATCCGGAAATGCCTCGAGCATGTAGTCGATGATGATCTGGTTCATACGGTTCCATACATGCCTGGTATTTTGCGGCACCTGGGTGCGGCGTACAGGCCTGCCGAGCGGGTCGAGGATACATCGGGATGTGTTGAAGATAATGGAGGTATCGAAAAGGTTGCTGTGTCCCAGCGCCTTGCGATACAGCAGCAGATTTTCGGGGTTTCTCAATAGACCATTGTTGTTCTCCAGGTCGTTGAGGTTTTCCGTACTATTGAAAAACTCGTTGGGAGCCATGCCCTCGGGAACGTCCAGCGGGATAGGGCGGAAGGGATTGATGATCTCTCTTGGGCCATTTGTCATAACAGGATTCCTTAGATAAATCTGAAGGTAAATCAAAAAATATAATCGCAGACCCTTATTATGCAGCAGATGCCGCGGGAAGGTATACAATGGGTTTTTTGCGGAGAAAGCCGTGATTAAACGAGGCCTTATAGCAGCAGTTATGCTGGTCTCAGTCTCTATTGTAGTGATCGAACAGCGTAAAAGTCACTGGTCCGATGCGGGAAGCGGGATTAGCGATGCAGCCAAAGCTGTCGGCTATGCAATTTCTGAAACACCTGCAGAGAGCTGGAATGCCGCACAGCGGGAATCGGCAAAAGCATGGTATAAAACCAAACAGAAATCAGGTGAGGCCTGGAAAAAGACAAAAGAGGGGGGTCACGAAGGAGTTGAATCAATCAGAAGCAAAGGATCGGGGTAAGTTTTCCGGGCGTGACGATGCGCTTATCGCAACAGCGGTTAATTTCCACTCAAATAGTATGATAATTTTGTCATTATCTGCATGGTTGAACCTTTTCGACGGTAGTCTAGTCTTAATAGCAGGAGCGAGGCAATGAAGAATAGAATAATGGCCTCATGAAGTTGCGTTCCTCAAAACATAACTACTGCCAACCTACTTCCACTTCGGAGACGAATCGATGAAAAAAATACTATTGGCGCTACTCATCGGAGGGTTATGTTTTGCCCCCTCTGCTGCAGTCTCGGAAACCGGGAAGGTTAGCGATGCACTATTGAAACAAAAAATCGTTGGCACCTGGTGCAAAGGTGAAACTCCCTATGGGGTGACGACCTTCAAGGAAGACGGGGGATATGAAGGAAAAATCTATATGAGCACGGATCAATCGGAACTGATGATGAAAATCGAGGGAGAGTGGTGGATCAAGGATGGAGTGCTGTATAACAAACTCATTAAAACCGAGCCTGAATCAGCGGTTGAGAGTGGCACCACAATCGTTGATAAAATTATCGGCATCTCAGATACCAAGCTTGCCCTGATGGATCGAAAGGGTAAAAAATATGTCAAGAGTAGATCTAAGTAAGCAGCAATTCTCAATGCACCAATAGGGTGCCGACATTTTAAAAGACTTTTACCACGAAGCACACGAAGATCACGAAGAATCAATTGAATACAAAAAACTTCGTGCTCTTCGTGTCCTTCGTGGTGAGTATCTTTCTACATTTAGAATTACTGCCAACTGCCAACTTTCCTATTTCGGGCAAATTTGCTGCTGCTGTTTTTTACTGATTTTGAGACTCGGATCGACCTTGAATTTGGCAAACTTGCCATCTATCCACTTGTCGCAGCTGCCGCCGCAGGGCGCATTGTTGCGTGCATCATTCCAGTAGCGTTTCGCCTTTGTTTCAGACCAGTCGCAGAACTGCACCAGCGCCATGGCGGATACTGCGCCGGAAGAGTGGACGCCCCACACATGCAGTGCACCATCATCGGTCCCTTGTGCGGACTCTCGATGATGGAGTGGATATCTTTCATCAGGCCATGGGTGCTGTTTTATCCCTTGAAGATCATTACGCCGAGGAAGGTCAACACGCTGAGAATTTGTCCGAAGGAGAATACAAGGTAGGACCAGCTGAGCCATTTGAATTTTTTTTTCAGGCCATATCCAAGTCCATAGAGATGGCGTGTGATATGCGTCTGTACCGTTTCAAAATCCGTTGTTACTACACGCTGCATCTCTTCCACGTATTCGTCAGCGGTGAGGTTGGAGCAGTGTAAAAAAAAGGCCACACTGGAACGATCCTGGCGTAAATCTTCGATAGTATCATGTCCCATGTTGAGTTTTGGGCGCACTGCTTTGACAGCGAGAAAAATTGAAGTGAGAGCTGTCAACAGGATGACCGAAAAGGGGTAAACAAGGTCAGGAGTATGTTTGATAGCGAAGCTTCCGCCGGTGATTCCCACGGTCAGAATAAAGCCGTTCAGTGAGATCATTATGTTGGCTTTATTGTCAGCCAGGGCCGTCAGTTCGAGGTTGGCGCGTGCCGTGTTGCGCAGCAGCGTTTCTGTACTGCGGTCAGGCTTCCTGGGCTTTGGTGGTGCAGGCGGTTTTACTTCAACAGGGCCAAAAGTCCATGTTCCCAGAGTCTCTCCCGAGTCGGAGTCTTGTTGCGCCTCTGTTAGGGCAGTGTTGTCACTGTTGAGCTCAAGGTTACCCGGCTCAATCTCAATGTTTTCAGTAACTGCTGAGGATTGCTGTGTCACGGTTTTTTATTAATGAATCAGTAAATTGAGTATTATTTGACCACAACAGCCTGTTTCAGGCAAGTTGCGAACTGCGATACTATTTGAATCACAGAGCACACGGACCACACGGAAAGTTTCTTCGATCCCACGCTCCGGCATGGGAACCGGTGATCTCGTGTAGTTCGCGGTCAGATGACCGCTCCCACAATAATTGCTCAACGCAAACGTGGGAGTGGTCTTCCGACCGCCATGGATGGCGGAAGTGCCGGCAACGCAGGAGCATTTACCGGCTGACCACGATATTCTCGATCCCATTCCGTGTTTTCAGTATGTTCCGTGGTTCCACTCTGTTCTTGACCTATTTCGCCGGCGGCTCGATCAGCGGACGCGCCTGTTTCAGGTAGACGGCGCGTTTGCCTGTATCCTGCTTGTCGACCTTGAACTCCAGGTCCATGGCGAAATTTTCATCACCCTTGAACAGCTTCTTGAAATGCGTCTGCGCCTTGAGACAGAAATAGGCGAGATCATTCAACTCATCGTTCGTCATCACGTTGGGCAGCGGAGTTGCCTTGATATCAGCGTCGGAGAGCACTGACTGTCCATCCTTTGCAACATTGGATTTGCGGATAATATGAATCTTGTAGGCTTTCCTGTCAAGCGGCTTGTCAGCATTGTAGGTGACCAGGATCTGCTCGGCCAGTGCGCCCTCCAACGGATTGGCGACGCTGTATTTATTGCCGCGCTGCGCCTCGATGGATATCGCTGGTCCCATATCAGCATCATAGATGTCCTTGGTGACGATAACGCCGTCGAGCTCCTCGTTGGGGAAGTTCGGGTTGACCTGAATTCCCATGTAGACATCCTCGTGATGAATGCCGAAGTAGGCTCTCTCATCAAAGGCGCGCTGCGTCCACACGGACGCCCACACGGTTGCCAGTGTCTTTTTCAGCTTCCTGACCTTGCCCTTGCGGTCGCGCTCCTCCCCCTTCTTGTTGTAGGGCTTGTAGGCTTTCGATGTATAGAGACCGGCGCCGTTGAACTGTGGCAGATCCTCCGAGTTGGTCGAGCTGCGCAGTTTCATGGCGCGCTTGTTTCCGTCAGGGCCGACAAATGTGTCGAATGCATCGATCAATGACGCCAGAAACTCTTCGTTCCAGCGGGTATCTTTGGCAAAAAACATCTCCCGCAGTGCTGCAAGCTGTTCCTTGCGATATTTGCCGGCCTCCATCTCCGTCATTTTCGGATCTTGCAGCAGGCTGCTGATCTTGCTCTTGATCTTCGGGTTGCTGTCGATGAACTCCTTGTAGAAGTAGAAGGGAATGCCCATGCCGTAGCGCACAACCGTACGATCTTCAGTATTCAGCAGGTGCGCCAGCTCAGCATAGTTTGCGGACTTGGAGCCAACCTCCTGGTAGTTTTTCCAGCTCATCTTCCTGGTCGAAATCACTTTTTTGATGTCAAGATTAGCGACCAGCTCGATTTTAGCCGTCTGTTGAGACGATCTTGTGCCGCCGCCCGATCCGCCAAGACAGTTCTGGCGGCAAATCTGCATGATCTCCTCGCTCAGCTTCGCAGAATCCATTTTTTCAGGATCGATATGTTCGAACACGACAGTCGCAGGTTTCTTGCCGAGTTCCATGTGGACGCAGTCATGGTTCTTGAAACTTTTGAGAAATTCGTTGTCCCAGTTGCCGTCACCCAGGGGACTGAGGTCGAGGTTTGGCGTGCCGCGGTTTTTTGACTTGATCTGAATGTGTCCCAGTCTCGGCTGTTTGACCAGGGTGATGGTGCCGGCGACGGTTGTCAGGTCGATGGGCATAATCTCGAAAACCGGGATCTGGTTTCTGGAGAGGTTTTCATCATTTTTCTGCTGCATATCCTCGTCGGTCAAATACGCCAGTTTTCCGCAGGTGGAGCCGGCATTCAAAACCCTGACCTTG
>JAQYVP010000096.1 GCA_030145485.1 Chromatiales bacterium | reverse complement strand
ACATGGATGTAATTTATAATCTCAAAGCATTTCATCAGCCCCGGATGATGAGACATCATGTTGAATAAAATCACGGTTGTTATACACTGCAGTCATATTAACGACATTCACTATACAGGCCATAATCATCATGGCAAATGTTCCATTTTCACTTCGCCTCGATGCTGACGTTAAATCAAAGCTGAAACATGAGGCGCAACAATTACCGCAACGTAACCGCTCAGAATCGAGCAAAACGAATGGCGATCGACGCGGCGATCAAGCAAGCAGATCAGGGTGCATCTATTTCAAGCGATGTCATGGGCGCGTGGGTGGATTCATGGGGATCAATGAAGACCTTTTGAACTTGCATCAAGAGAAAGTATCAGTTTCCCGGAGGATATGCTGGTGGATACCGTAGCAGTAATCGATTTTGAAACCACAGGCCTTTCCCCGAGCCAGGGGGCCAGGGTGACAGAAGTTGCCGTCGTGGTGGTTGAAGATGGTCAAATTGTCGACCGATTCCAAAGCCTTATGAATGCAAGAGCGTGGATACCATCCTACATCGAACACCTGACAGGTATTAGCAACGAAATGATTGAGCAGGCGCCTCCTGCTCATGAGATTTTTCGTGACCTGGCTGTGTTTATTGGAGAAGTGCCGCTAGTGGCGCATAATGCAGCCTTTGATCGACAATTCCTGGATGCCGAATTTGGTCGTATAAACAAACGTCGAAAGCAGGAGTTTACCTGTTCAATGCGTGTAGCGCGGCGAGTCTACCCGCATGCGGCCAACCACAAGCTGGGTACACTTGTGGAGTATGCAGATGTTCCGGTTGCCGGGCGGGCGCACAGGGCGTTGGCAGATGCGGAGATGACTGCTAATCTCTGGCTGAAGATGCAGGAGGAGATTGGCCAAAAACATCAACTTAAGGAGGTGCCATTGGATCTGATGAAGCAACTGCAGTCCATACCGAGGTATTCAATGGATAAGTATGTAAATACGTACAAGAAGCGACTTGGGATATAACACCATGATAAATGAATATCACTTCCCATCTCGACGTGCATGCTCTTCTTGTAGATTGCTTCATACCTCGCAATGAGGCATGAACCAGCACTGTAGGGCGTCAATAAGTGGTGCACATTACACAGCGTGGTAGAAGTGTTGGCGTATTTCTGGATGTCGAAGTCTATGAAGCGATGCAGAAAAAGATTGAAAGCTGTGATCAGATGCAAAACCGGCAGGAAAAAAGCAGAACCCTCGAAGCTGATTGCCGGCAAAGGCAAAATTACCGGTGACATTCTCTCTCCTGTCGTTTCAGCGGAAGAGTGGGATGCTTTGCAATAATGACCCTGCTCGATACGCATATCTGGCTGCGCTGGATTATTGAAGGAGCAGAGTCGTTGCCAAAAAGCATAGAGACGGCATTACACGATACAGAAGCATTATGGATGCTGTCAATGTAAATTGGAAGTGGGATCCGAAGAGTACTGTATCTCGATAAAGTGGTTTGTTCTCGCTAAATCGAATCGCTCCGGATCAAACACTTCTCCAACCCACTCACGCATTTCATCAAACTCTTCATGAGTGGGATCTGCAAGTATCTCTAAAAGGGATTGGTAACCCCAGGGGCCACCGCAATCCTCCGGCGGGCAGGCGTGTTTACCTTTTATGCATTTGGCAATCGGGACGTTCTTGTCAAACGGGAGAATTTTTTCGAGTTCAATCTTGTGCCTCCAACTGTCTCCGAAATCGTATTCGTACACGAATGAATCCTTCTCCCGTTGCAACAGATCGGAGAGAGAATATTTGCTTTCCGGTTCTGATTGTATGTCGAAGTCAAAGGGATCCTCTTGTGCTGATGCCATTTCATAAAGCAGGTCACCCTGCTGAAACAGGTGCAAATGGGAGTTAGTCCATCCCATGGCATCCTGCAATACCTGGTGAAAGCTGTCGAGTTTCATGTTGCTGTTCACCAGCAGTCGACGCCAGATGGGTGGGCGGGTGTCCATGAGAGTGACTTTTATTTGGTAGCTCTTTGCTGATTTGGTTGGCATGTTTGATGGCTTCAGTTGAGTGGACCGCATATTGCGCAGGATTATATACCCGGCAAGAACAAACTGCATTAATCATGTGATGCCTTGAGGCCTCGACTAAAGAGTTTGCAAGGTCACCATACGCAATGATTGGACGGACTTTCCTGATGCCGCAGCCACTGAACAAATCTTTCTGTTACACTCAAAAATAGCTTCATCGTAGAGAGGATGTGTACAGTGGCTTTGGCTTATTTAGAGCATTATTCGGCTGATGAGTATCGAAGATGGAAGGGGGATTGGGAACTGATTGCAGGGGCGCCCTATGCGATGACACCATCGCCGACTGTATCGCATCAGATGGTCAGTGTGAAAATTATTCGCCAGCTTGACGAGCAATTGGAAAATTGCGAGGTTTATTTCGCACTGGCGGAGACTGATTGGGAGGTTTCCAGTGATACAGTCGTTAGGCCGGATTGCATGGTTGTCTGCCATAAAACAGGCGAAAAGGTCATAAAAACCCCAACGATTATTTTTGAAATTATTTCAACCTCGACAGCTCAAAGAGACGAGCAGCTTAAATTTCAACTCTATGAGAGGGAGGGTGTTGAATATTACATCCTGGTTTATCCCAGCCGGAATGTCGCTAAAATATACAAACTCGTCAATGGCCGATTCCAGAAAGCGGGTGATTTCGACGAAGAGAGTTATCAATTTGAAGCAGGCGATTGCCGGATTCAATTTGATTTTGGCAAAATATGGCGAAGGGGGTAGAAATAGCAACAAGTTGCAGTATTCGAATGCAGCGGGTTGAAACGCTATTGCATCATTGCTTCTTATACAGCGCAGGCAGAAAACGCGCCACCCGCACCATGTTGTCTTCAACCTGCATGATCTCTACCGGATAACCATGGAGTAGCAGGCTGATGTTTGCTTCGGGGATCGACTCAAGATACTCCAGGATCAGTCCGTTGACGGTTTTCGGGCCGTCGAGCGGCAATATCCAACCCGTGCTTTTCACCAGTTCACGCACATTGGCATTGCCGCTGACCATGTAGCTGCCATCCTCCTGCCGATGCACGTCCTTGATCGATGCCGTCGGATCGGTGGTGAATTCGCCGATGATCTCTTCCACCAGATTGGCGAAAGTCACCAGCCCCTGCAGATCGCCATACTCGTCAACGAGGAGTCCCACTCGCCGCCGGTCGCGTTGAAAATTGATCATCAGGGTGCTCAGAGGAGTGCCCTCCGGGATGTAATAGGGTGCTCTGCTGTGCTTGCGGATACTCTCCTTGCTGAGTCTCTTCTGCAACGCCAGATGCAGGCACTGGCGGCTATGGATGGTGCCGACAATATTGTCGAGGCTGCCGTCGAAGACCAGGATGCGGGCGAAATGTGTGTGTTCGAGAAAGTCCTCGATATCATCATAGGGGTCCTGCAGATCGATGCCGGTCAATTCATTGCGCGGCACCATGATATCTTCAGCGGTTGCATTTTCCAGATCCAGAATGCCGATCAGCATCTGTTGGTCGCGATCGGGGATCATGGCGCCGGCCTCGTTGACCACGGTGCGCAGTTCCTCCTGGCTGAGTGAGGTTGAGTCGTTGCCGCTAGCGGAGAGTCCCAGCATGCGCAGGTGCAGTCGGGTAATGCGGTTGATCAGCCACACCAGTGGATAGAGGATCTTCAGCAGCAGGGTGTAGACATAGGCAGCCGGGAAGGCGATGGTTTCCGGGCGGCTGGCGGCGACGGTCTTGGGGATGACCTCGGCGTAGATCAGCACCACCAGGGTCAATAACCCCGTGGCTATGGCGATTGCAGGTTCGCCGCCGAGCCGCAGTGCAACGATGGTGGCAAGAGCCGATGCGAAGATATTGACGAAGTTGTTGCCAAGAAGGATCAAACCGATGAGACGGTCCGGTTTCTCGAGGAGCTTTTCAGCGAGCTGAGCTCCCTTGTGTCCATGTTGTGACAGATGCCGCAGGCGATAGCGGTTGAGCACCATCAGGGCGGTCTCGGAGCTGGAGAAGAATGCGGAACAGAGTAGAAGAAACAGCATTGTGGCAAACAGCATGCCGGTTGGTATGTCGCTCAACAGGGGGTACTCAAAGATTTAGTGAACCTCTATCAAATCGACTTTTTGAGGCTGTGTCAAGGTTGTGTTACCTTAGGCGCAATTCTAAATGTAGAAAAATACTCACCACGAAGCACACGAAGAGCACGAAGGCATTTTTGTAACCAGTTGATTCTTCGTGGCCTTCGTGTGCTTCGTGGTAAAAGTCTTTTAAGATATCGGTACTCTTTTGGTATATTGAGAATTACTATACCTTAGATGCAAATTTACTTTGCTCCCGGAATTGCTCTATTGTCGCAATGACTTGATTGACTTGTGGCGCAATGCGTTCCATTCATTGACTTCCTACGGTGTTGTTGTGTCATTGCGAGAAGACTGTGCCGCGGCCGCAATGACAGGCATTGTGATGAACAAATGACAGCTAAACGCATCGATAACATCCAGCCATTTCATGTGATGGCTCTGCTGGCGCGGGCGCGTGAGTTGCAGGCGCAGGGCAGGGAGGTGATTCATCTGGAGGTGGGTGAGCCAGATTTTTCCACACCGCAACCTGTCATCGATGCCGGTCAGCGCGCCCTTGCGGAAGGCAGGACCCATTATACCCCGGCGCTGGGATTGCCTGAGCTGCGTGAGGCGTTGAGTCGTTGGTATAGTGAGCATTTTGATCTCGATGTGCCTGCCGGGCGAATAGTGATCACGCCGGGTTCATCGACCGGATTGCAGATGCTCATGAGTGCGCTGGTTGATCCGGGCGGCAAAGTGCTGCTGCCGGATCCGGGCTATCCCTGCAACCGTAACTTTGTCTATTTGTGTGATGCCGAGCCGGTTTCACTAGCGGTCAGTGCACAAAATGGGTGGATCCCCTCGCCCCTGCAGGTTGCTGATAGCTGGGATTCGGCCACATCTCTAATGATGGTTGCCTCTCCCGCCAATCCCACCGGCGCCATGTTATCCCGCCAGCAGCTTGAAGCGCTGGTGAAACAAATCGGGACGCTTGGCGGTTATCTGATCGTCGATGAAATCTACCAGGGACTCAGCTATGAGACAGCCCCTGCGACTGCCCTGGAATTCGATGCAGAGCATCTCTTTGTGGTGAATAGCTTCTCCAAGTACTTCGGCATGACCGGCTGGCGTCTGGGTTGGCTGGTGGTCCCTGAGTCCTTTGTCCCGATCATGGATAAACTGGCGCAGAATATCTATCTCTCTGCGCCGACGATCTCACAGTATGCTGCATTGCAAGCGCTCAAACCGGAGTCGGTGGAAATTCTTGAACAGCGCAGGGAGGAGTTCCGCCGGCGCAGAGATTATCTCTATCCTCAGTTGCAGCAGTTGGGTTTCAGGCTTGCGCAACCGCCGCAGGGGGCGTTCTATCTCTATGCGGATTGCAGCGACTTATGCGATGACAGTTTCAGCTTTTGTCATCAGTTGCTGGAGGAGCAGGGCGTGGCAGTGACGCCGGGCAGGGATTTTGGTAACAACCGGCCGCAACAGCATCTTCGCTTCGCCTATACGACGACCATCGGCAAGATGCAAAAGGCAGTCGAGAGAATTGCCGGGTTTTTGTAAAACACCATGAATCATGAACAACAGGCTGACTCTTTCCGTGTTGCTGCTCTTTCCTATGTGCATGGAAGACCGGCGGCCAGCGGCGTCATACGGGCTGAACCGGAGGACTTCTATGTCGAGGAGAGCCTGCCGTTCGAACTCTCGGGAGAAGGTGAGCATCTCTACCTGTTTGTCGAGAAAAGGGAGCTTAACTCCGGGGATGCCGCCAGGTTGCTGGCTACTGCTGCTGGCTTGCGCCGCCGCAAGGTGAGCATGGCCGGACTGAAAGACAAGTATGCCGTCACTCGCCAGTGGTTCTCACTGCATCTTCCGGGGATGCCAGATCCTGACTTCTCTGCTTTGCCATCCAGCGTACGTATTCTTCAACAGCAGCGTCATAGGCGTAAGCTGCGCCGCGGCGCCATCAGGATGAACCGTTTCAGGCTGCTGGTGCGTGATTTGCAAGGTGATACTGAATTGCTGGCACAGAGGTTGCAGCAGATTGCCCGGCATGGTTTCCCCAACTATTTTGGTGAGCAGCGATTCGGACGTGGCTATGCGAATCTGCGTCGTGCTATTGCGGTGCTGGAACGCGGCTCGACACGCTCGCCGGTGGAGGGATTGTATCTCTCTGCAGTGCGCTCCATGCTGTTTAATGTGGTGCTGGCCGCACGCATTTCGGCAGGCAACTGGTGCGCCGCAATGCCGGGTGACGTAATGCAGTTGTCACACTCAAACAGTCTGTTTCGTGTCGATGATGCCGATGCCGAAATCGACAGCAGGCTCACTGCACAGCAGATACATGTCACCGGCCCATTGACTGGGTTGCCTGCCAGGATCCTACCTGAAGGTGATGCGCTGCAGTTTGAGAAGTCGCTGTTGAATGCGCATCAATTCTGGATCGATGGTGTGCTGCGATGTGGTGTCAAAGCAGATCGTCGCCCACTGCGTGCGCCAGCTGCAGATCTTGAATTCAACCTTCAGCGGGATCAGCTGCAGCTGGAGTTCACACTGCAGCGCGGCAGTTACGCCACCTCGCTGCTGCGTGAAGTGCTGACACAGGTTCCTTATTCCATGGATGTGTAGCTAGACCAAGTCTTAGACTGACAAGGCATGAAAAAAATATTTTCTCTCGCAAAGCTTCCGCGTCCTGCTCACGCCCCTCACCTGCATCCCTGCAGGCGAAGACGCAAAGCTTCCGCATCCCTGCTCACGCCACTGACCTACATCCATGTAGGCCAAGCTCGCCAAGAAAAACCTTTGCGGTCTTGGCGTTCTTGGCGAGAGACCTTTTTAAAACTTGACTCATTTGTAAAGGTATTTGTCACTCAAGGAATTACTCGTATGGTGATCAAAATTGGCGTCAGCGCCTGCCTTGTCGGCCACCGGGTTCGCTATGATGCAGAGGATCAGCACAATCCACTGGTTGAGCGTCAGCTTGCATCGTGCTTTGAGCTGATTCCAATCTGCCCCGAGGTTGGGGCGGGGATGGCAGTTCCCAGGCCGCCAATTCAGGTCATCCAGGGCAGGGCGGGGATCCGGCTGTGTGAAGTCGATGATCACACGCATGATGTGACGCAGCAACTGCGGCGCTATGCGCAGCACGTTATTTCGGAGTTGGCGCCGGAACTGAGCGGTTTTGTGTTCAAATCCCGTTCACCCAGCTGCGGCATCGATGATACTCCCCGGTTTGATGAAGATGATCAGCTGTTGTTATCAGTTGGTGCAGGACTGTTTGCGGGCATGCTGATGAAGCAGTTTCCGTCGCTGCCTGTCATCGATGAATGCAAATTAGAGCAGCCACAGCAGTGCCGGGAATTTATCCGACGGGTGCGGGAGTATGCAAAAGAGAAAAGAATTAACCACAGATGAACGCAGATGTACACAGATATTATGATGTCTCTTCAGGTACTTGAAAAACACTTGGATACGTCATTCCGGCGAAGGCCGGAATCCAGGGAATCAACCACTGACAAGGCATGACAAATGGATTCCGGCTAAAAGACTGCCGGAATGACGGGGTTCTCAAAATCTCTCTTAAATCTGTGAGCATCTGTGGAAAAAAAGATCAGATTCGTAGGGTGGCGTAAGCGACAGCGCACCCCACCCCACCAGACAATGCCCGGCGCAATGCACTGTCGCTTATTGTTGCCCTACGGTGGATGAGGTTACCTATTCTGCCGGGCGTGTAAACAACTCGCTGAGCTCGTCAGCGGAGAGTTTCCATTGCCCCTCCTGCTTATTTTCGTCATAGATGCCTTCCGCCAGTGAGCGCTTTCTCTCCTGCATGGCGAGGATCTTCTCCTCGACGGTATTCTCGGTGATCAGCTTGTAGACGAATACCGGGTTCTCCTGGCCGATGCGGTGCGCACGATCCATCGCCTGGGCTTCGACTGCAGGATTCCACCAGGGGTCGTAGAGAATCACCGTGTCAGCTGCTGTCAGGTTGAGTCCGATGCCACCGGCCTTGAGGCTGATGAGGAACAGATCCACCTCGCCTGCCGTAAAGCGATCGATCACTTCATCGCGTTTGCGCGTCTTCCCGGTGAGCTTGGCGTAGCTGATTGCCCTCTTCTTCAGCTGTTTCTCGATGATCGCCAGCATGGAGGTGAATTGGGAGAACAGCAGGATGCGGCGACCCTCTTCAAGCAACTCCGGCAGCAGATCCATCAGCAGTTCGAGCTTGGCTGATTCCTTGAGCTGTTTCGCTTGTTCGAGAGAGAGCAGCGATGGGTCGCAGCAGCACTGGCGCAGCTTCAGCAACGCGTCGAGGATTGTGATGTGGCTGCGCGCCAGTCCCTTGCTCTTGATGGTCTGGCGCACCTTCTGTTCCATACTCAGGCGAATGCTCTCATACAGAACTGCCTGCTGTTTTCCCAGGGGAATGGAGCGGATCATTTCAGTCTTCGGCGGTAGCTCCTTGGCAACCTCTCCCTTGGTTCGCCGCAGCATGAAGGGTTTGACACGTTTCGAGAGCAGGCGGCGTTTGTCATTGTCGCCATGTTTTTCGATCGAAGTACGGTAGTGGCGATTGAAAAACTGATAGTTGCCGAGAAAGCCGGGCATCAAAAAATCAAACAGCGCCCACAGTTCGCCCAGATGATTCTCCATTGGCGTGCCTGTCAGACACAGGCGGTGGTTTGCCTTTAGGGTGCGCACCAGGCGGGCTGACTTGGCGCGCGGGTTCTTGATGGTCTGCGCCTCATCCAGGATCAGGTAATGGTAGTCATGCTGCTGCAGAACCTCGGTGTCTCTCGACAGCAGCGGGTAGGTGGTGAGCACCAGGTCATACTCGCTGATGCTGTCAAAATGCTGGTGGCGTTCACTGCCCTGTAGAATCACAACGCTGAGATCCGGCGTGAAGCGCTGCGCCTCCCTGCGCCAGTTTCCCATCAGACTGGTGGGAGCAACGATCAGGCAGGGGGATTGCATGCGGCCGCTGTTCTTCTCGACCAGCAGATGCGCCAGTGTCTGGACGGTTTTGCCCAGCCCCATGTCGTCGGCGAGAACACCGCCGAGATTGTATTCACGCAAAAACTGCAGCCAGTTGAGTCCCTGCTGCTGATAGTTGCGCAGCTCGGCCTGCAGCATGGGCGGTGGTTCCACCTCTTCGATTCCCTTGAAGTCACGCAGCTTGCGTCCCAGTGCGCGCAGCACCTCACCCCCTTTGATCGAAAACAGCCCGTCGCTCTCCATTTCGGCAATACGGGCGGCGTCGAACTGCGACAGACGCAGTTTTTCATCGCTGCTTTTGGAGGCGCTGTCATAGAGTTCATGCAGCGTTTTGAGCACGGGGGTGATGGTTTTTGAAGGCAGTTTGAGGTAGTCATCGTCACCGAGTGACACTGTCAGCATTTCAGGCAGGTCATCCACGTCGTAGATTTGCAGTATCTGCGTAATCAACGGCAACAGGGGAATGACCTTGCCGTCGACTGTGATGTCAAAGCTGAGATCGAACCAGTTGTTGTGGCTCTTCTCTTCAATTCCTGCATGCCATTCTTCGGCCTCGTGAAAGGCGAGTTGAAAGCTCTTCTCCTGAATGATACGCCAACCCATATCCTGGAGGAGTGGAATCTCCTCCTCGAGGAAATGATGCCATTTTGCGGCATTTTCCATCTCTGAGTCTTCATCGAAGTAGAGTACCAGGCCATCGGTACTCAACTCTCTGGCCGGTCTCAATCCAAATCCGCTAAGTTGCCGTCCAGCTTGTTCTTCAGACTCCAGTGAGCGTGACAGGTGGATGATCTCCTTTTTAGCATTGATGACGACATGCTCACCTTCGAGCAGTGGAGAAACCTTCACCTTGTCATAGATGAATTGCACCACCATCAGGTGTGTGCTGTAGCCATTGATCTCGTCCGCATAGAGGCTCAACAGCGGGATTGGATCGACGCCACTGATTTCCCGGGTTTTGACTGTTGTGGGTGGAGACAGTTTGATCTGCGGGGCATCGATGACCATTTTTTTACTGAATTCGTCGACATGCTCCTGTGGAATGGTTGGCGCCTGCAGCAGCAAATTCAGTTGTTTGGCGTCGAAATCAGAAGATTGAAGCGCGCCGGCCGTATGTTCCTGCGGGTCGATGTAGAGTGTCGGTTCACTCAAGACGACAACTCCGCGGGGAGCTATATGCACATCAAGCTGATACTCCTGCTGCGCATTTTTCACCCATTCGATCTCCAGCTGCCGCTCCTCACCCTGGACCAATGCGACACTCTCAAGATTACTCCAGAAACAGCGCCCTGTGGAGAGCAGCGCATGCAGTGTCAGATAGCCCATGCTTCCTTTGATCAACGGCTGGCCGTGGTAGTTGCTGCCAGCGACTTTTAACAGGCGTATGATCTCTTCGTCTTCGGCAGAGAGATAGTCGGGGCGCGAATAGCCAAGAAAGATACTGCGCAGAAGAATCTCTTTACCCCGGTTGAGACCCCCTGATTTTTTGATACTGGTAACAACCAGGTGTACGGATATCTCCGGGTTGTCTGCTGAAGGCGTCAGCACATAAGCAAGAAAGTTTCCGTGACGGTCGTTGTCCGGCTGTGCGCTGCTCTGCTGCTGAAACTTCTCCAGCCACTCTAAACACTCCTCCGCAGTCGAGTGATTTGGGGTTTGCTCACCCTCCTGCAGGTATTTCAGACAGGCTGCGGCGATGTGTTTGCAGTTGTAGTGCATGGGACAGCTGCAGCTGCCGTCGATGTCGGGCGCGCCGCGACTAGTGGGTAAACTCAGTGTGACATTTTGTTCATAGGGGGTGCTCATGCGCCCCTTGATGGTGGTGCGAAAATGGACCAGGCTATCGGACTCTTCATCAATATCCAGGGTGAGAATCAGGCCCTCCTCAAAATATTGACGCCCGCGGATATATGAGATATCCGAGCAGGCGTGACGAATATCGTCATGCCGAAGGCGCTGTTTTACTGTTTTTGGTGCAGACATGAATTTCGAGAGGATACCGTCTGTGAGTTGGGTGCGTAAACGCAACAGACAAGTATACTGAAGATTGCCAGCTCAGACCAAAGTGAAATTCAGATTTTTTTAGGTTG
>JAQYVP010000050.1 GCA_030145485.1 Chromatiales bacterium | reverse complement strand
TTCGGGGAGTGGTGGGAGCGGAAATAAGAGCATATTAATAATGCCTAAATTTATATTTTTCTGGGCTGTGGCTGGTGCAAATTTCTCTATTTCATCTCTTGTCACATCAATAAAATGCTTCACATAAACTGATGTCGCTTGTTTTTCATCTTTGGGGTTGCCTCGGTGGTTGATTTGCAAATATAACATCTAAATATGAACATCTCACCTCATATCCCCCCAAAGCATCTGCGCCATACTTACTGCAACTATAGTGGCAGTCTCGGTGCGCAATATTCTTTGACCCAGCCGCACCGGGATAAAATGATGCTGCTTCAGTTGCTTGATTTCATTGTTGCTCAAGCCTCCCTCGGGTCCACAAACAAGATGCAGGGTGGTCTTTTCTGCAGGCGCGGAGAGGAATGCCAGGCTGTTGTCAGACTGCGGATCTAGAACAATGCCGTAACTGATCTTCTTCTGCGTCCACGCATCGAGCGTGGTGAGGGGATGCAGCAGCGGCAGACGGCAGCGGCCGCTCTGTTCACAGGCAGAGATGATCACCTGTCGCCAGTGTTGCTGTTTCTGCTGATGACGTTTCTCTGGAAGTTTGACGGCCGCATGTTCTGTCTTCAGCGGAGTGATGGCGGAAACGCCCAGTTCCACCGCTTTCTGCAAGGCAAAGTCCATGCGTTGTCCTTTCGACAATGGCAGGCCGAGATGGATATCGAGTAGCGGATCGGCTTCGAGAGTAGATTGAGAGAGGATCCTGACGACTGTTTGGCGTTTAGAGATTTCCCGGATGTTTGCAGTGTAGGAGCAGCCGTCGCCATTGAACAGTTCGATGAGGTCATCGATGCGGCAGCGCAATACTCTTGTGAGGTGGTGCGTCGCGCCGGCATCAAGCGTGACATCCATGTCGCATTGAAGAGGAGTCTCCTGATAGATGCGATTGTGCTTCATCAGATGACTCAATATCCTTAGGAAATATTCAGGTTCTTCCACAATCGCATTGTCGGGACAACCTGGTTCATCGAGTAGAAATGCAGCCCGGGCGCGCCTTCGTCCAGCAGACGCTGGCACATGGATGTGACCACATCTTCACCAAAGGCGCGCAGGCTTTCAAGATCATCGCCATAGGTTTGCAGGCGCTTGCGTATCCAGCGGGGGATCTCGGCGCCGCAGCCATCGGAAAAACGCGCCAGCTGGGTATAGTTGGTGATTGGCATGATGCCGGGCACGATGGGAATGTCGACTCCGGCTTTTTCACAGGCATCGACAAAATAGAGATAAGCGTCAGCGTTGTAGAAATACTGGGTAATCGCGGCACTCGCCCCGGCATCGACCTTGCGCTTGAAATTCTCCAGATCTGTTAGCGGGGTTTTGGCCTGGGGATGGTACTCCGGATAGGCGGCGACTTCGATATGGAAATGATCTCCGGTGGTTTTGCGGATATGCTCCACCAGTTCGTTGGCATAGCGTAATTCATCGAGTTCACCGAGGCCGGCTCCGGATGGGAGGTCGCCGCGCAGCGCTACCAGGCGGTTGATGCCCTGCTGTTGATAGCGATGCAGGATCTCATCGATCTCAGATTTGTCAGAGCCGATGCAGGAGATGTGGGGTGCAGTTTCTATGCCCTGTTCACGTAGCAAGTCAACGGTTTGAAAGGTGCGATCCTGGGTCGATCCGCCAGCCCCGTATGTCACCGAAAAATAGAGCGGTTTGAGTGTTGAAAGCTCCTCGATGGTCGCCGTCAGCTTTTCAAAGCCCTGCTCAGTGCGTGGTGGAAAGAACTCGATACTAAATGTTTTATCAAATTGTTGTTGTGATTTCATGGTTATTCTCCGAGGCATTTTGCAACGGTTCTTGTTCAAGAATTCATGAACCACGGACCACACGGACAACACGGAGGAAGAGAATAATGATTCCGTGTGTTCCGTGGTAATAAAATAGTTCCGTAGTTAGTCGTTGTCCAAAAATAACTTCCCGATCCTGCTTGCACTGTTGCCCGTCTTCTGCGTTCCAGCAAGAGTTACATAACCCTGCTATGTGCCCCTTGCTGCGCCTTGAATACGAACAACATTGCTTCACGATATAGGAAAGTTATTTATGTACAACGACTTAGTAGCGATAATGCTCGGGTTTGTAAGGGCCGTCGACATCCACACTAATATATTTTGCCTGGTAGTCGGTAAGGGTGGTCAGGTTTACGCCAATTTTTTCAAGATG
>JAQYVP010000034.1 GCA_030145485.1 Chromatiales bacterium | reverse complement strand
GCCACCATGGTGATTACACGCCGCAACCCGGTGCATGCGGTGCTGTTTCTGGTGCTGGCGTTTTTCAATGCCGCTGGATTGTGGATGCTGCTCCAGGCCGAATTTCTGGCGCTGGTGCTGGTGCTTGTGTATGTCGGCGCGGTCATGGTGCTGTTCCTGTTCGTGGTGATGATGCTGGATGTGGACGTTGCGGAGAAGCGTGCCGGTTTTATGCGGAACCTGCCAGTGGGGTTGTTGATTGGCGCAGTGATGATCATCGAGATGCTGATGGTTGTCGGGCCAAAATATTTCGGTCTGGACAAGTATGCAGCACCCGCAAAACATGCTGCGGATTTCAGCAACACAGAAGCGCTTGGCATGCTGCTCTACACAGACTATCTCTACCCGTTTGAAATTGCCGCGGTGATTCTGCTGGTGGCGATCATTGCCGCGATCAGCCTGACGCTGCGCCGCAGGCCGGACAGAAAATATATCGACACCTCGAAGCAGCTCGCAGCAAAAAAAGCAGATCGTCTAAGGGTGGTCAAAATGGAGTCGGAAAAGTGATAGCTTTATCGGATTATCTTATTGTTGGCGCGATCCTGTTTTCTCTGAGCGTGGTCGGCATTTTCATCAATCGTAAAAGTGTCATCATTATTCTGATGTGCATCGAACTGATGCTGCTGGCGGTGAATATCAATTTTGTCGCTTTTTCCGCCTATCTCAATGATATGACGGGGCAGGTGTTTGTCTTTTTTATCCTGACAGTAGCAGCTGCCGAGGCGGCTATTGGTCTGGCGATCCTGGTGGTGCTGTTTCGCAATCGAAACACCATCAATGTTCAGGATCTGGATTTGCTGAAGGGTTGAAACGATGCAATCGATTTTATTGACACTCGTACTGGCGCCGCTGTTCGGCGCTGTTGTGGCCGGTTTGTGGCGCAACCAGGTGGGACGCTCCGGCGCGCACTGGGTGACGATCATTGGTGTCGGCATCTCCTTTGTGCTCTCCCTGTATGTGTTGAAACTCTATGTTGTCGATGGGCAGCCAATCTACAACGAAGCAGTCTATACATGGATGGTGAGCGATGGACTGCGCTTTGAGATCGGTTTCCTGATCGACAACCTTACGGCGATGATGATGGCGGTGGTCACTTTCGTCTCACTGATGGTGCATATCTACACGGTTGGCTATATGCATGACGAAGATGGCTACGAACGCTTCTTCAGCTATATTGCGCTGTTTACCTTCTCGATGCTGATGCTGGTGACGGCAAATAACTTTCTGCAGCTGTTCTTCGGCTGGGAAGCAGTGGGACTGGTCTCCTACCTGCTGATCGGCTTCTACTTCAAGAAAGAGTCGGCCATCTTTGCCAATATGAAGGCTTTTCTGGTCAACCGGGTTGGTGACTTCGGCTTCATCCTCGGCATTGCCGCCATCGCCATGTACTTCAACAGCCTCGACTATGCAGAGGTGTTCAGCAAAGCAGGCTCCATGGCGGATACTCAAATCCACATCTGGGGCGATACTAGCTGGTCGCTGATGACGGTGATCTGCGTATTGTTGTTCATCGGCGCCATGGGAAAATCTGCGCAGATGCCGCTGCATATCTGGCTTCCCGATTCGATGGAAGGCCCGACTCCGATCTCGGCGCTGATTCACGCTGCAACCATGGTCACGGCCGGTATCTTCATGGTGTCGAGAATGTCGCCGCTGTTTGAACTCAGTGAGACGGCGCTGAGCTTTGTGTTGATCGTCGGCGCCACCACCGCATTTTTTACCGGCCTGATCGGTATCGTGCAAAACGACATCAAACGTGTCGTCGCCTACTCGACGCTGTCACAACTCGGTTACATGATCGCCGCACTGGGCGCATCGGCCTATGCCGCCGGCCTATTCCACCTCATGACGCATGCCTTCTTCAAGGCGCTGCTGTTCCTTGCAGCCGGTTCCGTGATCATCGGTATGCACCACGACCAGGATATCCGCAACATGGGCGGCATCCGCAAATACATGAAGATCACCTGGATTACTTCGCTGCTGGGAACCCTGGCGCTGATCGGTTTTCCCTTCTTCTCCGGATTCTTCTCTAAGGACGCCATTATCGAGGCGGTTGGGCATGCGGATCGCTTCGGCGCGCACTACGCTCACTGGCTGCTGGTCGCAGGGGTTTTTGTCACCGCGCTCTACAGCTTCCGACTCTACTTCCTGGTATTCGAAGGCAAGGGTCCGCGTGACGAACACGCCAAAGCGCATATTCATGAATCACCCTGGGTGATCACCGTGCCGCTGGTGCTGCTGGCGATCCCCTCTGTCTTTATTGGCTGGTTCACCATCGGCCCGATGCTGTTTGGCGACTTCTTCAAGGGCGTTCTCTATGTTGCTCCGCAGAATGATGTGCTGTCACAGCTCGGAGCACACTTCCATGGTCCGCTTGAGTTCGTCAAGCATGGCGTGCAGGGTCTGCCATTTATTCTAGCCATGTCTGGCCTGCTGGTCGCATTCGTGCTCTTTCTGCTGAAACCCAAGTGGGCGTTTGACCTGCGAGTGCGGTTTGACTGGCTTTATACCATGCTGGATAAAAAATACTGGATGGACGAAATCTTCCAGACTGTTTTTGCCAAGGGCAGCGTACTGCTGGGCACGGTTTTATGGAAGGGCGGTGATCAGTTCCTGATCGACGGTGTCGCAGTCAACGGTTCTGCACACAGTGTAGGAGCGCTCGCCGGTGTGATGCGGCGTCTGCAGAACGGATTGCTCAGCACCTATGCGATAGTGATGATTGTGGGTTTGCTGGGATTGCTTGGCTGGTTTGTTTTTAAATAATCGTAACTATTCAGCACCTTGTTAGAGATGTGAACTAAGTCACTGTTTTTGGGTATATCTGCCGGAAACGTAGGAGGCAGGGACGCCGAGTCGAGCCTACATGGATGTATTCACGGCATTTTCCGGAAGATATGCCTGGAGACAGTGACGATTTTGCAAGTACTGAATAGTTATAAATAATCTAGGAAAAGGGTAGGGCATGAGTGCTGATTTACCAATTCTGAGCATCGTTATCTGGCTGCCGATCATCGGCGGCCTGCTGGTACTCGGCAGTGGAGACAAAGCTCCCAATGTGTCACGTTGGCTGGCACTGTTTGTTGCGGTTGCGACTTTTGTGCTGAGTATCCTGCTGTGGACAGGATTTGACAGCAGCACCGCCGAGATGCAGTTCGTCGAGAAGGCGGCCTGGATTCCGGCGTATCACATCAACTACCATCTCGGCATCGACGGTATTTCCATGCCGCTGATCCTGTTGACCACCTTCGTCACCATACTGGTGGTGATTGCCGGCTGGGAGGTGATCCAGTACAAGCCGTCATCCTACATGGCGTCATTTCTCATCATGGAAGGCGTCATGGTCGGCGTCTTTGCGGCACTGGATTCGATGCTCTTCTATGTTTTCTGGGAGGCGATGCTGCTACCGATGTTCCTCATCATCGGCGTGTGGGGCGGGCCTAACCGCGTCTATGCGACCATCAAGTTTTTTCTCTACACCTTCTTCGGCTCGGTGTTCATGCTGGTCGCCCTGATCTACCTCTATTTTCAATCGGGCAGTATGGGAATACTCGACTACCATACACTGAAACTGGGGATGACCGAACAGATCCTGATCTTCCTCGCCTTTTTTGTCGCCTTCGCCGTCAAGGTGCCGATGTTTCCGGTGCATACCTGGCTGCCGGATGCTCACGTCGAAGCGCCCACCGGCGGTTCGGTGATCCTGGCGGCAATCATGCTGAAAATCGGCGGCTACGGCTTTCTACGCTTCAGCATGCCGATCACACCGGACGCCAGCCATCAGCTGGATCTCTTCATCATCACGCTGTCGCTGATCGCAGTTGTCTATATTGGCTATGTGGCGCTGGTGCAGAGCGACATGAAGAAGCTGATCGCCTATTCGTCGATCTCGCACATGGGTTTTGTGACCCTGGGCTTTTTCATTGTCTTCATGATCGCCTCCAATGAGAACGCCGAAACCGGTGCGATTCTTGGTATGGAAGGGGGCATGGTGCAGATGATTTCCCACGGTTTTATCTCCGCCGCGATGTTCCTCTGTGTCGGCGTCCTCTACGACCGTATGCACTCGCGCGAAATCAGCGACTACGGCGGTGTCGTCAATGTCATGCCGTGGTTCGCCGCATTCATGGTGTTCTTTGCGATGGCCAATGCCGGGCTGCCGGGAACGTCCGGATTCGTGGGTGAATTCATGGTGATACTGGCCAGCTTCCGCGCCAATTTCTGGTTCGCATTTCTTGCTGCGATCACGCTGATCATCGGCGCAGCCTACACCTTGTGGATGGTCAAGCGCGTGGTGTTTGGCGATGTCACCAAAGAGAGTGTGGCAGGCCTCGATGACATCAATGCACGTGAAGCTTTGGTGCTGGGTTCACTCGCCGTCATGGTTCTGGTGCTGGGGTTGTGGCCCGCGCCGCTGATCGAAGTGATGGACGCCAGTATCAAAAATCTGGTTGAACATCTCGCTGTGACTAAACTGTAAGGCTGTACTGATGGAATTTGACAACTCACAATTGATGACCATACTGCCTGAAGTCGTACTGATGAGCGGCGCTTTACTGGTGCTGCTGGTCGACCTGATGGTGCGCGACAGTGACCGCATGTGGCCTTATGCATTGACCCTGGGTACACTGTTGGCGGCATTTGCTGCAACGATCCATGTCAGTGGCGGCAGCGAAGAGATCCTCCTTGGCGGCAACTATGTGCGTGACGCCATGGGCGACAGCCTCAAGGGCGCACTGCTGCTGATTGCTATCCCGCTGTTCATCTATGCACGGGAAGGCTTGCTCAAGATGGATGAGTGGCGCACTGAATATTTGACGCTGGGTCTTTTCTCGATACTTGGCATGATGATCATGATCTCCGCCAATGGATTCATTGCACTCTACCTGGGACTGGAACTGCTGACGCTCTCTCTGTATGCACTGGTCGCCTATTGTCGCGACTCTTCCAAAGGCGCAGAGGCGGCGATGAAGTATTTTGTACTGGGGGCGCTGGCTTCTGGGCTGCTATTGTATGGCATCTCCATGATCTACGGCGCCACTGGCAAGATTGATTTCCCCGGCATCATGCAACAACTCTCTGCGGATGGCGCTGGTGATCAAACGATTTTCGTCTTTGGCCTGGTATTTGTTGTCATCGGTATCGCCTTCAAGTTTGGCGCAGTTCCTTTTCACATGTGGATGCCGGATGTCTACCAGGGCTCATCCACTCCGGTGACCCTGCTGATTGGTTCACTGCCGAAAATTGCCGCTGTGGCGATAGCGCTGCGTGTGCTGGCCGGTGCGCTGGAGAGCCTGCACCAGGACTGGTATATGATGCTGGTGATCCTCGCGATTCTCTCCATGGCACTGGGAAATATCGTCGCCATTGCGCAGCAGAATATCAAACGCATGCTGGCCTATTCGACCATCTCACACGTCGGCTTCATCTTTCTCGGTATACTCTCGGGAACGGATGAGGGTTACAGGGCGGCGATGTTCTACGCAGTCGTCTATGCACTCATGGCTGTCGGCGCTTTCGGCATCCTCATTGCGCTGGATCGCAAGGGTGTCGTGGTCGACCAATTGCATCAACTCAAAGGGTTGAACGACCGTCACCCGTGGCTGGCAGTCACCATGCTGCTGGTCATGTTCTCCATGGCGGGCGTACCGCCGACGGTCGGTTTCTGGGCCAAATTGTTCGTCCTCGAGGCAGTGGTCTCCATCGACCTGTGGTGGCTGGCTGTGATCGCGGTGTTCTTCTCCATCATCGGCGCCTTCTACTACATCCGCGTCGTCAAGTTCATGTACTTCGACAAACCTATTGATGACGAGCCTGTCGTCGTCGGTGGCGCAGCCCAGACGATGCTGGCAGTCAACGGTGCGGCGATACTGCTGCTGGGACTCTTCCCGGTGCTGGTATTTGGCCTGATGAAGCTTTAAGGGCTGTTTTCAACCACAGGTGAACACGGAAGCATACAGATTTCTATTTTCTTCCTGGTACTCACCCGGTGATTTTCCATGAGTGACGCATAGCTTCCTGTTCATCTCCATTACAATCACTCAAACAACTTGTACTGTCTCCCCGTAACGGGCCAGTTTCTGGTCCGCTGACAGGAACAGCAAGGGCTCGCATTGACTCTGGGCGATGAGCAGGCGATCAAACGGATCTTTGTGGTCATTGAAAAGGGGCATGGAGGCAACGGTGATGAGGTGCATATGCCTGATATCGAGCCATTCAAAACCTGTTTGTTCGACACTCGCGGCGAACTCCTCGATGTCCAGTCTCAGTTTTCCGATCGATACTTTGATTGCGATTTCCCATAATGACACGCGACTGACAAACACAACGTCAGCCTGATCGACCAGGGGCATCACTTTGCGTGGAAGCCTGGGGCTACCTGCTTGCCACCACAACACAAGATGCGTGTCGAGTAACAGTCTCACCTGGAGTCATCCTCATCAAGGCACTCGAATAGATCATTCACAGGTGCATCGAAATCTTCAGAGATCCAGATCGCACCTTCCATGGCGCCCGGTTGAGCAATCTTGCGTTTAGGAGGCGTATATGGAACAAGGCGGGCGATTGGGTTTCCCGCTTTGGCGATGACGATTTCATCACCGGATTGTACCTGTTCCAGCAATTGGGATAGCCTTGTCTTTGCTTCATGTATATTGACAGATTGCATGGCGTTTACCCTTAAATAATAGGTGCTTGAGCCTATTCAGCGTGATTTATCGACAAGTCCATACATATGCCGGTATAACTCTTACTAAACTAGACTATAGCTTAGCTAATATGTGAGAAATAAGCAACTTTTCCGCTTCCGCCTTCCGTAAACCCCAATATCATGGCGTCGCCTGATCTATTCGTCAGCCAAGGCTACAGAATTTGTGGCGCAAGTGATTGAACGATAATACGACTCGATATTGACAATGTTCAAATATGATCTATTTTTAAGATTGAGTATTTAGATTTCCGCAAAGAGGTGGAGTTGCCAAGATGCTTCATCGCGGGTTTTTATACCAGGAGTTGGGCGAATGGTTCAGCATCTACTGAAAGTTAATCTCCATCCTTAAGATTAACGCAATGCATCTGGTTTATGCGGAGAAGGAGTGAAACGATGAGTGATTTCTTTTTCGGACTTTTGATTTGATTTCCAGGGATCGTTATATTCGTTACCCGCATAAGATGGTTGCGATACCTGATAAAATAAAGGGGTCGGTGACAAATGAGAACTATTTGTCACCGACCCCTTTTCTTTGCTATAAACGTCATACTGAACAGCGTTGAATAGTAGCTGATAGAGATGATTTCCCGTGGCGCGAGTATCGAAGCCGATGAGTAAGAATACCCAAGCGGCCCGCCGTGTCTATCTACTCTCCCTGTTCTTGCTGGTCATCTTTTATTGCTTTGTCGCTTTTTTTCCATTCAAGCTGGCACCAGAGACACCCGGTAATCAGCACAATGGCGCCGAATTGACAGCTGAAAAGGTGCTGCATTTTCATTCGCCGGGTTTTGCGTATACTGAGTCGCCACCCTCCTGGTTGAATAAAGCCATTGCCATCGCCGACTTTCAGTTATCGCTGGAGGTGCGCGCCTCAATACCGCAGCAATATGGACCGGCGCGAATCTTCACGCTGTCAGCGAACCACTCCCTGCGCAATGTCACTGTGGGTCAGCATGGCAGCAGTCTCATTATCCGCGTGCGCACCCAGCGGAGCACACTCAATGGAACCCCTGAATACTGGATCGAAAAGGTGTTTTCTAAACCTGGATGGCATCGTATCGAGATCCTCATCAATGCTAGCACCCTCGAGATTCATGCAGGTGACGACTTTTTACTGATAGAGCTTGTTCAGGACCAGCCGTTTGAAGTATGGGACTCGAGCTATCGACTGGCGCTGGGTAATGAGTTCTCCGGTCGCCGACCCTGGCTGGGTGAGATACGCCAGGCGGTAGTGCGCGTCGGTGGCCAATCATTTGATTACCTCCTCCCCGGCGCATTGCAGATCGAGCGGAGCTATCGGGTGGCGGCAGCAAAGGAGTTGTCATTTGTGCCCTTTGTCAATCGCCGTTTCACGAATACCAGCATCATGGACTGGGTGATCAATTTTGTCGGTTTCATCCCCTTTGGCTGGTTACTGGGTATGTTGCGCAGACCCGGGTCAGGGATTCTCCTGGCGACCCTGCTTGCGGCGACTCTCAGTGCGACTTTTGAAGCCGGCCAGTTGCTGTTTCTGGCAGGTCGTTTCCCGGCCATAGAGGATCTCATCATGAATACGCTGGGCGGCTTTGCCGGCGCATGGATCGCGTGGAAATATGATCTCTCTGTGAGCAGGCGCAAAGGAGGTGTCCACTAATAACTTTCCGGCCATGTTTACCCGGTTGTCTCTCTTCTGAACGAGAGCGGGGTCACCCCGGTTTTGCTTTTAGTACTCCTGCAATCATAAAAGCCCATCCGGCAATCAGGCTGACTCCGCCAATCGGCGTGATAGCGCCAAACCATCTGGGTGCTCCCAGCGCCATGGCATAGAGTGATCCGCTGAAAATGATGATTCCCAGCAGTATCAGCAGGCCCGAAAGGTAGAAGCTGCGTTGCTCATAGAGTTGCATCAATATGCCGCTGGCAAGCAGTGCCAATGCGTGGAATCCCTGGTAGCGGGCTGAAGTTTCGAACCAGCCCAGCTGTTCCGGGGTGATGCTGCTTTTCAATCCATGTGCAGCGAAGGCCGACAGTGCGACGTACAATAATCCGTTGACAGCGCCGAATAGCAGCAGGGTACGTGCAGGGTTGTTCATTTGTTGAGTTCCTCGATGGATTCGGCGGCGATTTCACGTACATCAGCAGCCGGGTCTTGCAGCAGTGCTTCGAGAGCAGGAATGACCTTTCTGTCGGCTGTCAGGGAAAGGTAGTGGGCGGCATCGGCGCGTATCTGCTGATGTTCAGAGGCTAACATGGCAAGCAGGGGCTCAATCGCAGTGCTGATGAACTGAGTCTGTTCGAACTCCTCGAGCACAGCGCCGATGCCGATGCGAACAGCCATCGGTGTTTCGAGGTCATTCAGCAGCATCAGCAGAGCAGGCAGTTGTTGTGGGCCACTTTTTATGTGCTCGACGGCTTGTTGCAGGCGATCGGTTTCCAGCAGGTGGGCGAGGTAGTCACTCTGCTGTTGTTGTCTCGCCACTGCGACCCATTTTTCCAGCTCTTTTCCAGTGAGAGCACCGGAGAGTTCAAGTGCATTGATCTGAGTCCATGGAACACTGCGGACTCCCTTTTGGCGAGCGATTTCAGGATGCTCGACAATATTGATGATCTCCAGTTTTCCGATTTTTCCAGCTTTTAGGAGTGTCAGCAGCCCGGAAATAACAGCAGGGCAGTATGGGCATTGAGGTGTTATCAGGATGGTGGCCGATGGCACCGAGGTATCGTTTGAGTCGTCTGAAATATCCATAAACTGTTGAAAGTAAAAGTATCAGTCGGAATTTTCCTGCCTATAGGTTTTGCTATCTTAACAAGATAAAGTCGCTTTATCTATGATGCAGAAAGACTGACTGGCTGAATTGCTTGAAAATCATTATGTTACCCTTCCTTGAAGCTGGAAATATGCGGCTGATGGTAGATTAAGAATTCGGGTGTAGATCGTTTTTTTACCTGGGAGTTAGCAGTTTTTTCTCCTTGATCCGGAATAGCGGGTTGTCCCAATAAACTTCACCATCTGCTGAAAATCACTGCAGTGTTTTTTTCTTTTAATTATGAGGAGACTGACTCATGCCTACATTTGTACGTACTGATAAGTGCGACGGTTGTAAAGGCCAGGATAGGACAGCGTGCATGTACATTTGCCCGCACAATCTTATGAAACTGGATAAGGACGGTTCTGAAACCGGCCATGCCATGAAATCATTTAACCAGGAGCCTGATCAGTGCTGGGAATGTTACTCATGCGTCAAAATCTGTCCACAGAATGCGATTGAAGTACGTCCATACGCTGATATCGTCCCACTGGGTGCATCTGTGCAGCCTCTGCGTGGTACTGATTCCATTATGTGGAGCATCAAGTTCCGCAACGGCACTCAGAAGCGTTTCAAGTTTCCTATTCGTACCACACCTGAAGGTTCCATCGATCCTTATGGCGGCAAGCCGGATGCAGATTTTTCAAAAATCGGTGGTACCGGTTTCTTCGCAACAAACAATGGCTACCGTGAAGGCGATCCAAGCGAACTGATTGCCAAGTAAGGCAATCTGGTATTCTGAAATAATTTAAGAGGTAAAATAAGATGGCCGAATTTGGGAATCCTGAAGTCGTCGAAGAAGAAGTCGATATTCTCATCATCGGCGGTGGAATGGCTGCCTGTGGTACAGGTTACGAGATCATGCCCTGGGCAAAAGCGGCTGAAGCGGCTATGGGTCGTGAGATTACAATCAAGCTGGTGGACAAGGCTGCAATGGATCGCTCCGGCGCCGTTGCCCAGGGTCTTTCCGCAATCAACACCTATATTGGTAATGAGCAGGATCCTGCTGACTACGCGCGTATGGTCTCCAATGATTTGATGGGTATTACCCGTGACGATCTCACCTATGATCTGGGTCGTCATGTTGACGAGTCTGTTCACCTGTTCGAAGAGTGGGGCCTCCCCATATGGAAACTCGACGATAACGGTGAGCGTTTCGATGGCTCCAAAGGTATGGCCCCACTGGCGGACGGCGGTACCCCTGTACGCTCCGGTAAGTGGCAGATCATGATCAACGGTGAATCCTACAAGTGGATCGTTGC
The DNA here is from genome assembly GCA_030145485.1 of Chromatiales bacterium. GTDB lineage: Bacteria > Pseudomonadota > Gammaproteobacteria > Chromatiales > Chromatiaceae > Sva-25. Next base: position 14,694 of record JAQYVP010000034.1, on the reverse strand, counting down.
TGAAGCTGCGAAAAAGGCGCTGGGTATCGACCGTATTCAGGAACATACCTTCATCGTTAAGCTTGTCAATGACAAGAGTGCCTCCAACCGCATCGCCGGCGCTGTCGGTTTCTCTGTGCGGGAAGACAAGGTTTTCGTCTACAAGTTCAAGGCATGTCTGCTGGTTGCCGGCGGCTGTGTCAACATCTTCCGTCCGCGTTCCGTTGGCGAAGGTCAGGGCCGCGCCTGGTATCCTGTATGGAATGCCGGTTCGACCTATGCTATGGCTGCTGAAGCCGGCGCAGAGATGACGCTGATGGAAAACCGCTTCGTACCAACCCGTTTCAAAGACGGCTACGGTCCTGTCGGTGCATGGTTCCTGCTGTTCAAATCTACAGCGACCAATGCTTTCGGTGAAGTCTACCTGGATCGCAACAAGGAGATGCTGGACGACTATCCTCCCTATGGCCAGGCTGCTGTTCCAGCCTCCTGCCTGCGTAACCACCTGATGCTCAGGGAGATGAGGGAAGGCCGTGGCCCTATCTGGATGGATACCGTATCCGCCCTGGCGAGACTGCGTGAGACGCTGTCTCCTCGTGAAGTCAAGCATCTCGAAGCAGAAGCATGGGAAGATTTCCTCGACATGTGTATCGGTCAGTGTGGTATCTGGGCTGGTGAGAACATCGAGCCTGAGAAGAAAAACTCGGAGCTGATGCCCACCGAACCCTACCTGCTGGGCTCACACTCCGGTTGCTGCGGCATCTGGGTCTCCGGTCCCACCGATGTTGGTGCGCCTTCCTCTGAAGGACTGGGCGAAGGTGTTCCCAAGCATTTGCCTTCCGGCTGGAACTGGGGCTACCGTGGCATGACCACCGTACAGGGTCTGTTTACCGCCGGTGACGGTGTTGGCGCTTCCGGACACAAATTCTCCTCCGGTTCGCATGCTGAAGGCCGTATGTGCGCCAAGTCCATGATTCAGTTTGTTGTCGATAACAAGGATCATGTGCCTGAGCTTGCCGAGAGTGTTGATGATCTGGTTGCTCAAATCTATCAGCCTGTTCGTACCTACCTGGAGCATAAAGACTACTCCACAGCGATCGATATCAATCCTCACTACATTACTCCGCGTATGCTGCAGTTCCGTCTGCAGAAGATCATGGACGAGTATGTGGCAGGTGTTGCTACCTACTACACAACCAATGCAAACATGCTTGAGGTTGCTGAAGGTAAGCTGCAGGAGTTGAAGATCGATGCCGGGAAGATGCGTGCCAAAGATCTGCATGAACTGTTGCGTGCGTGGGAAAACTACCATCGCATCCTGACTGCAGAAGCGCACATGAAACACATTCAGTTCCGTGAAGAGTCGCGTTATCCCGGGTTCTACTACCGTATGGATAAGAACTTCGTTGACGAAGAGAACTGGAAGTGCTTTGTGAATTCTGTCTATAACAAAAAGAGCAAGCAGTGGACATGCTTCAAGCGTGCACACGTTGATCTCGTCGACAAGTCCAAGCTGTTCAAGTAAGTTTTAGCTACAAACACAGTTTGCAGTTTTCAGCTGGCAGTATGTAGCAAGACAAGAAAAGATGGTTTTTTGCAATATAGAGCTTGCCGGTCTCTTGATGTATAATCACTCGATTAGATTACTGGCATCCTGATTCTGCAAGTCGTTGAATCAGGAGCAGGAACGACTATGAGCGAAGCATTCGATATACCCTTTACCAGTGATGTCGTGCCAGCCATGTTGAGCGCTGATGCAACCATTAAATTCCGCTGTTACAAGGGCATCTCATGCTTCAATGCCTGTTGCAAGCGGGCGGACATTACCCTCACGCCCTATGACATCATTCGTCTTAAAAATCGTTTTGATATGGGCAGCGGTGAATTCCTCAAGAAGCATACGGTGCCATACGAGATGGATGCGGACAGGGTGCCCGGTGTCAAGATGAAAACCACGGATGAAGGAGCGTGTCTGTTTATGAATGAAGAGGGATGCAGCGTGTATGAGGATCGCCCGACATCCTGCCGTTACTATCCACTGGGTCATCTGGCATTGCACCACAAGGACTCGGCTGAAGACGAGGCGCATTATGTGCTGATCGAGGAGTCGCACTGCAAAGGCCACCAGGAGGATCGTGATATTCAGATCAAGGACTATCTGGTCGAGCAGGAAGTTGCGATGTTCAAGGAGATGAACCGTGAGTGGCTGCAACTCATTTTGAAGAAAAAATCCGGTGGTCCATCAGTAGGAAAGCCACCTGAATCCAGTCTGCAGCTCTACTTCATGGCCTGTTACGATATGGATCGTTTTCGCCGTTTTGTCATGAGCGATGCCTTTAAGAAGAGTTACGACCTTCCCGAAACAACCTATGAAGTGCTGCAGCAGGATGATATCGCTTTGATGAAATTCGGCTTTCAGCTCATGCGCCAGGTGTTGTTTGCGGAGAATACCATCCCGCAGCATGATCAAGCCTGGGAGAAGCGTTCACAGGAGCGTGAAGAGGTGTGGAATGCACGCAGGGAGGTCGAAATGGCGCGCTACAAAAAAACGGAAGATGATAAATACAAGAACGATGTATAGCAGAGACGACGATGGCGAATAATCAACACATCATCAAGGTCAACAGCAAGGATCTTCCGCTGTCATGTCCGCGGCCTGGTGAAGAGACGTGGAACATGCATCCACGGGTTTTCCTGCCGCTTAAAGGCAGGGACGAGGTAGTCGTCTGTCCTTACTGTGGCGCCAGCTATCAGTTGAGTGATACAGATTGAGCGATGCAAGCAATATAATTTATTCAGCATCTCCTTAGACAGGCAAGCCCGGAAGCAGTGACGATCTAGCAAGTACTGAATCATTAATTTTTTTAATGGGGTATCCACTTGACTAATTTAATCACAAGATACAGTGTGCTCAAGTAGGAAATTACCCCATATATTGGGGATAGCTGAGTAAAGTGGATACCCCATTATTTTTTTTTACCTTTGGTATCGTCGAAAAATATGAAAATTACAATTTATGGTAGTGGTTATGTGGGGCTGGTGACAGGCGCTTGTCTGGCGGATGTCGGTCATCATGTGCTGTGCGTCGATATCGATGAAGAGAAGATCGGCAACCTCAAGAATGGAATCATTCCGATCTATGAGCCGGGTCTCGAGGAGATCATAAAGCAGAGCGTTGCGGATGGCCACATTGCCTTTACGACAAATATCGAGGAGGCTGTTGCTTACGCGGATGTACAGTTTATTGCAGTGGGTACGCCACCGGATGAAGATGGCTCCGCTGATTTGCAGTATGTGCTCGCCGTTGCGAATTCCATTGCGCAGTATATGGATCGTCCCAGGATCGTTATCGACAAGTCCACTGTTCCCGTTGGTACGGCTGAAAAAGTGACAGCTGAAATGAAACGCATCCTCAAGGAACGCGATGTGGATATCGATTTCGATGTCTGTTCAAATCCGGAATTCCTCAAGGAGGGGTCGGCAATCGCCGATTTCATGAAGCCTGATCGCATCGTTGTCGGCACATCAGATGCGAAAACTGAAGCGATCATGCGTGAACTCTATGAGCCCTTCAACCGCAGCCACGATCGCATGGTCTTCATGGATGTTCCTTCGGCGGAGTTGACCAAGTATGCCGCCAACTCACTGCTGGCGACCAAGATCAGTTTCATGAACGAGATTTCTAATCTTGCCGAACTGCTGGGCGCAGATATCGAGAATGTGCGTCGCGGCATCGGTTCGGATTCCCGTATCGGTTTCCAATTCATTTATCCGGGTTGCGGCTATGGTGGTTCCTGCTTTCCCAAGGATGTGCAGGCGCTGGCAAAAACGGCCGACTCCGTGGGCTATGATGCACAGTTGTTGAACGCAGTCGAAGCAGTCAACAACAGGCAAAAGTATGTACTGCCAGGGCGCATCAAGCAGCATTTTGGCGACGATCTCAGCGGAAAAACCTTTGCAATCTGGGGGCTCTCTTTCAAGCCTGAAACAGATGATATGCGCGAAGCCAGCAGTCGTGTCACCATCGAGGAGTTGCTGCAGGCGGGAGCAAAGGTGCAGGTTTTTGATCCCGTGGCGATGGATGAGTGCAATCGCATCTTCGGTGAGAGGCAGGGGATTCGTTATTGTGATGATAAACATGCAGCTGTTAAAGATGCCGACGCACTGGTGATTCATACCGAATGGAAAACATTCCGCGTTCCGGATTTTGAGAGGCTTGCCGATGAACTCAACAGCAAGGTGATATTCGATGGGCGCAACCTCTATGAGCCCGCGATGCTGAAGGAGAAGGGCTGGAGCTATTATGCGATCGGGCGAGGCGATTCCATCACCAGCAGGAGCGGCTGATGGCGGTTCTGATCACGGGGGCTGCCGGGTTTATCGGATTTCATTTGATCCGGAGATTGCTGGATGATGGTGTCGAGGTGGTGGGAGTCGATAATCTCACTCCCTACTACGATGTCGCCCTGAAACAGGCGCGGTTGGATAAGCTCAGTGAGCTTGATGGTTTCCAGTTTGCGCATCTGGATATCGCCGATCGGGAGGGGGTCGCCAGGCTTTTTAAGCAGCATCACTTTTCGCATGTCATCAACCTTGCCGCCCAGCCTGGAGTGCGCTATTCACTGGAGAATCCCGCCTCCTATGTCGATACCAACCTGGTCGGGTTTGCCAATATCCTCGAAGGCTGTCGCCATGGCAAGGTAGGTCATCTGGTGTACGCTTCCAGCAGTTCTGTCTATGGCATGAACCAGAAGGCGCCATTCTCGACAGATGACAACGTCGACTATCCGGTGTCGCTCTATGCGGCAAGCAAAAAAGCCAATGAGTTGATGGCGCACTCCTATTCGCACCTCTACGAAATTCCGGTGACAGGGTTAAGATTTTTTACTGTCTATGGTCCCTGGGGCAGACCTGATATGGCCTATTTCAGCTTTGCCAAGGCCATATTGAAGGGCGATTCAATTCCGGTCTTCAACAGGGGAGAAATGCAGCGTGACTTCACCTATATCGATGATATCGTTGAAGGGATTGTCAGGGTGATGGCGCGGATTCCGGAAAAAAAATCTATCCCGGGGACCAACGCAACATCGAGTTACCAGCTGTATAACATCGGCAATAACCAGCCGGAGACGCTGCGCGACTTTATTACCGCGATCGAGAACGCCTGCGGTAAAAAAGCGGTACTGGATTTGTTGCCGATGCAGCCCGGCGATGTGCCGATTACCTATGCCGATATCGACTCGCTGGTCGAAGATACAGGCTTCTCTCCGAACACCTCGCTGCAGGATGGCATCAATCGCTTTGTCGAGTGGTATCGTGACTACTACAAGGTGTGAGTTTCATATCAATCATGACTCTCGCAAAGACGCAAAGCCCGCTAAGAAAACCCCTTTGCGTCTTTGCGTCTTTGCGAGAACTAATTAAACTTTTATGTCAGCTCATTTCCTGGCTTCTTACCGATAATTATTCGCGTAACAATTTCCTCGGCGTGACAGGTAAGGGATGAGGCAGAAATTAAAGTATCAAGATGTGCAGGATTTTTGTTTGTGGTTTTTGTTGCCACGTCGGGCGCATAGTGAACTATGTAACCAGAGTGGCGGCGAAAAGCACGGACAAAAAGACAAGCGAGCTTGGTATTTTAATAAATGCCTCATCCCTAACACCGGAACTGATTTTGACTGTTGTTGATCCCCATCGCTGCTTGGTCGTCGGCCCATCCTGGGTTGGCGATATGGTGATGGCGCAGAGCCTCTTTATCGACCTGAAGCAGCAATTTCCTCAACTGCAGATCGATGTTCTGGCTCCGGCATGGAGTCTCGATCTGCTGCAGGCGATGCCGCAGGTGAATAAAGGCCATGTGCTGGACACCTCGCATGGCGAGTTCGGTTTGAAGAAGCGTTACCAGTTGGCGCAGCGCCTGAAAAATGAGGGATACGACTGGTCTATCGTACTTCCCAACTCCTTCAAGTCAGCACTTGTTCCCTGGTGGGCGAAGATAGCAGTGAGAACGGGCTTCAGAAGGGAAATGCGCTATGGTCTGATCAACGATATGCGTATTCTGGACAAGCAGGCGCTGGGTAAAACAGTGGAGCGTTTCGTTGCACTGGGACGCTCACCTCATCCACGGAAAGTCACAGATTATCCTCTGCCGAAACTGGAACTGGATCGGCAGCAGCTGAGAGAAACCTCTTCGAAATTTGCTCTCGATGGTAGTAAAAAGCTGCTCGCCCTGTGTCCTGGAGCCGAATATGGCCCTGCAAAACGCTGGCCCGAAGCGCACTATGCGGCAGTAGCCCAGGCAGCCATCAGACAGGGGTGGAGGGTTGTCATCCTGGGCTCTGCAAAAGATACCGCAGTGTCGCACAAGATCGTTTCACTGGTTCAGAGTGAGCGCTGCATTGATCTGTGTGGAAAAACTTCCATGAGTGAGGTGGTTGCGTTGCTGAAACTCTCCACGGCGGCAGTATCGAATGACTCCGGCCTGATGCATATCGCCGCCGCCGTAGATACACATCTCATTGCGATCTACGGTTCATCCGATCCCGACTTTACGCCGCCGCTGAATCCGACGGCAGAGATCATCTACCGTGGTCTTGAGTGCAGTCCCTGTTTTCAACGGGTTTGTCCCAAGGGGCATCTCGACTGCCTTGTGGGCATAGAACCTCAGCAGGTTGTCAGCAGTCTGAAGCTGTAAGACGCCTAAAGCATACTCAATGAATCGATTCGCGAGTGATATCTTCACCCATGGTAAGCAACCTCGTATCGCCTTTCTCAGCCCCGCCCTGGGCGGTGGCATAGGACGGGTGCTGGTCAACCTGGGCAACGCCTTTACTGAACGCGGGGTCTCGGTGGATCTGTTGTTGGGCAACAGCGAGTCACCTTATCTGCAGCATCTTTCGCCGCAGGTGCGGGTAATAGACTTGCCCACCACCCACGCGCTCAGTGGCTTGCCCGCGCTGGCGGGCTACCTGCGCCGCGAGCGTCCGGTGGCCATCAATACTGACAGCATCCGGGTCAACGTGCTGGCGCTGCGGGCCCGTTCCCTGGCTCAAATAGCATCCCGCCAACCGCTGCGAGTGTGTGCGACGCTGCACAATACCTACTCCCATGCTCTCGCCTCCCGCTCTCCCGCTAAACGTCGCACCCAGCTGGCCAGGATGCGCCGTTTCTATCCCCGCAACGATGCCGTTATTGCCGTATCCCGGGGAGTGGCGGAGGATTTTTTGGATTTGGCGCCTCTGCCTCAGTCACGCATGCATGTGATTCCCAACCCGGTTGTCACTCCCGAGATCGAGCGCATGGCGGCACTTGATCCGGGGCATCCATGGCTGACGCCGGGGCAACCACCTCTGTTGCTGGCGGTTGGCCGGCTGCACCCGCAGAAGGATTACCCGACGCTGCTGCGGGCCTGTGCGGGGTTGCCCCGATCCACTGCATTGCGCCTGCTGATTCTTGGTGAAGGCGAGCAGCGCCCGCACCTGGAACGGCTCATCGGGGAACTGGGCCTGACAGGGCGGGCAGCACTTGGCGGGCAAGTCGACAACCCATACGCCTACATGGCGCGAGCCCGCTTACTGGTTCTCTCCTCGGCCTGGGAGGGGTTCGGCAACGTGCTGGTAGAGGCGATGGCGGTAGGCACGCCGGTGGTGGCCACAGACTGCCCGCATGGACCCGGGGAGATACTGGATAAGGGGCGTTTGGGGAGATTGGTTCCTGTGGGTGACGCGGGGGCGCTGGCTGCTGCGATCAGCGATGCCCTGGTGCAACCGGTCCCGGCTCCCGAGATCTTGAGGGCGGCTACCGAGCCTTATCGGGTTGCCACCGTGGCGGAGCAATACGCTCGTCTGTTGCTGCCGCACGAACGCCCGGCGCCATGATCACGAATCCCATCCACGGAGATGTGCCGCGTATTGCACTGTTGCTGGATACCCTAGGAAATAACGGCGCCAGCATCATGCTCTGGCGCCTGGCCGTTGGTATGACGCAACGCGGTGCAAGTGTGGACCTGCTGAGCCGTGACGTTGCCGAATCGTATAGGAATACCCCGCCCGGAACTGCAGCTGACGGTCCGCGCTTGATTGGCCTGCGCAGCACCCACGCACTGTGGAGTGTACCCTCCCTGGCGTCCTACCTGCGCCGGGAACGCCCCGCTGCGGTGCTGGCATCGGACAAACTGCGCACCAACCTGGCCCTGTTGCGTGCGCGGCGCCTGGCCGGGACGCCAACACGCCTGGGATTGCGTGTCAGCATCCAACTGTCGCGGGAACTGCAGCTCTGCAGCGCCGACAAACGCGGCCGCCGGTTGCAGCGGATGCGTCACGTCTATCCGGGATTCGATCCGTTGATTGCGGTTTCCCGGGGTGTCGCGGATGACATGGCGGCAATCGCCGGGATCGATCTCGAACGTATTCAGGTTCTTCCCAATCCGGTCATTACCCGTGAGTTTCTGCAACAGGCTGCGGAGCCCCTGTACGACCCCTGGTTTGTACCAGGCGCTCCGCCGGTGATCCTTGGCGTCGGTCGCCTGGAGCATCAAAAAGACTTCCCCACCCTGCTGCGGGCCTTTGCCCTGCTGCGCCGGCAACGCCCATGTCGCTTGTTGATTCTGGGTGAAGGCAGTTGCCGTGGAGAGTTGCAGGCTTTGGTGCAGCACCTCGGCGTCGGTGCTGATTGCCGTTTGCCGGGGTATTCACTAAATCCTTACCCATTCATGGCGCAAGCCAGTGTGTTCGTGGTCTCTTCTGCCTGGGAGGGGATCGTGAACGTGCTCACCGAAGCCCTGGCCCTGGGAACTCCGGCAGTGGCTACAGACTGCCCCAGCGGCCCGCGGGAAATACTGCGTAATGGGGAGTTGGGACCGCTGGTACCGGTGGGAGACGACGTAGCCCTGGCGGATGCCATACAGGCTACCCTCGAACATCCGCCGGAAGCAGCACGCCTGCGCGCGGGAGTTGCCGGTTTTACCCTGGATGCCAGTGTTGATGCCTATTTGCGCGCCCTGGGGATTGTCACTCCCTGATTACTTCAGAAATGTGACCTGTGCAGGATTCGATCAGCGTTTACCTGTTCGATTCCCGGGAATCAGCCTATTCAAAACTGTAGCCAAGCAGTTCTATGTCCTGTTGAAAGTGCGCGGCGATTTTTTCGGTTAGAGCGTCAGTGTAATAACTTCGATAGTCTATATCCCGATCAGTTGCTTTCCGCCGGTGCGGTAAAGCGGGTGCTTTAATGCCGATGTGGTCGCAAATGGTATTGAAGTCGTTATTGAGATTCTCATATCGACCGATAAAATCAGTCAACAGCTTGCCGTGCAGATCGACGAGATAATCTGATTGCTGCTCGATGGAGGTATCTACATGAAACTGGTAGGGGCGTTCGGAGTCGAGTTTCCAATGAATAAATTGCTCGAAGTTGTTGATGTGCGCCATCAAATGAGGACGTTCGCGGCGGATGTGGTGGTAGGAACTGACCTGAAGATCCCATGGATTACGAACAATGGCAAATTTGAACAGTTGTCCGAACAACTCCTCCGGCAACATCTCTTTGGCGGCGATAATTTTCGCATGACGTGGGAATTTGGCGCCAATGCGATGGCCCGTCATCGAACTTAAACGGCTGCAGATTAATTGTGGATAAAAGTAGGGGTCTCTCCAGCGCATAGGCTGTAATGCCGTGCGTATGCTTGTTCCGCCGGTTTTGGCGACATGTACAAATAAATAACGAAGTTGATTGGATAGCAGCATAGGATCAGCTCTTAAAGATGCAGTTGTTCAATATACTGCTTTGTACAATGGGCGATCGTGAAGCGTTCACAGGCTTGTTGTAAAAGCGATTTCGATTGCGGGTTGTCCAGCGTTTCAGCCATAGCTGTTGCCAGCGCTTGAGCATCCCCCACGGTTGTCAGTTTACCAAATTGATTATCCATAAGAATCTCGCTGGGGCCACTCTTGCAATTTGTAGAGACAACGGGGGTGCCTACGGCCATCGCTTCCGCTAGAACGAGGCCGAACCCTTCCCAGGCCGAAGAGAGTACAAACAGCTGTGCCCTGGCCATATAAGAGTAGGGGTTCTGGATGAAGCCGGGAAAGGAGATATCGTCGCTAATACCCAGTTTTTTGCTCAGTGCCTGATACACCCCGAGTAGCTTGCCTTTGCCTAGAATAATCAATCGGCAAGGGCGCTGATTACTCAGCAGGGAAAATGCCTTGATCAATGTGATGAAATCTTTCTGTAAGTAAAAGCGTCCGGCTGCAACAATAACAGCTGTACCATCGGGTTGGTTTAGCCAGGGATGATCTACCGGTTGATTTGCGAGAGATGTCAGCTCATCGCTAACCACTGGATTATAGATAACCGCAAGCTTGTGCGGATCCATCCGGGTGATACGCTGTATATCGTCTGCTACCCCCTGGGATACGCTAATAATACTGTCGGCACGGGGATAGAGTTTCCGCATTGAGGCAAGCCAAATGACGCGCTTGATCCACAACTTGTGTTTGAGGGATTCCGAGGTGTGGGAATGGATCTGCCCCACAATTCTGGTGTTTACCTCGCTGGCTTGTTTGGCTTGAATCGCCAGTTTCAGGGCGCGATGTTTGGCTGCCAGCAGCACCTCGGGTTGGTGCGTTTTCAGGTAATTCACCAGTGGTTTTTTACAAAGTGCGGCGCTGCCCGGGCCTAGCTTGATGACATTGACCGCTTCAGGGACACGGGCAAAGTAGGGCGGACGGTCTTTGATAACCAATAGATCAATATCCACACCTTGTGAAATCAAACCTCTAAGCAGGTTGATCATCATCTTTTCCACGCCACCATCTCCGGAGAAGGAGATCAATATTGTTAACTTTTTCATTGCTCGTTTGATAATTCCAGGGCTTGAATATATTCCCTGGCGCTATTTTCTACGGTGAATTTTTCCGTGGCAGATTGCAGTACCTCGCGAGGGAGTGGGTTGTCCAATACTTCCATGATGGCTCCAGCCATGGCCTTAATGTCGTTCATGGGTACTAGCGGACCATATTTACCTTCCCGCAAGATCTCTCCAGGTCCGCTGGGACAATCCGTTGATATTGCAGGACAGCCAACCGCGAGGGCCTCTGTCAGTACGTTGGGCGAGCCCTCCCAATTGGATGAGAGCACAAATAGCGAGGCATGGTGCAACATGCTGTAGGGGTTGGGGTTAAAACCAGGCAGATCCACATCATCAGCAACACCTAATCTTTCGGCCTGCTTGATTAATTTTTTCTTGCGGGAGCCACCACCCAGAATGATGAGCTTTACCGGGCGATTGTCGCGAACAAGCGCAAAGGCATTGATAAGCAGCTCGAAGTTTTTCTGTTTGGTTAGGCGCCCGATGCCCATAATCACGGGGATCTCATGTTGTAACAGCCAAGGGTGATCAACTGGTATCCCTGCACGTTGGTGCAGCTGTTTGGTTACTACAGGGTTATGGGCGACTTTGATCTGTGAAAGGGGGATGCCGGAGATGCAATGTACATCTTCAGCAATACCATAGGATACAGCAACGATACCATCCAGTTGGTGGTAGAGTTTACGTAGCTTGCGCACCTCCAGCTCACCCTTGATTCGCTGCAGTAGATGGCGATGCTTGATGCGGGCGCTAATGTTGGTAATTGCCCGCAGGTAGATCCTGGTATCACTGCTGCTTTGTCGTTTCGCATTTAGCGCCACAGCCAAACCAAGACCCTTTGCGGTGAGTAATGAAGTAGCACGGTATTGTTCAAGCAGACTAACCAGTTCCCGGGTTATTGCCAGTCGATCTTTTGATATCACAATGAGCTCAATACCGCTATTCAGATCATCCAGATAGGGGCGCGATGCGTCACAGACGATGAAGTAAACCCGAACCCCATTAAGGGAGATCTGTGAGGCGAGGTTGACAAACATTCTCTCTAGTCCGCCATCACCATAGTCGGGTAGAAATAGAATTAAGGATTTATTTGAGTCGCTCATGCCAAGATTCACTAACGTATTTACAACTCGGAAAGTAGAGGCAAACATGCATGATGACAGGCTTGAAATTGACTGGAAACCACTGTATTGGAACAAGTGTATCATTATATACGGGTCGTAGTTGCCAATGTGATATCTTGTCTATCAATGAAAGACGCATTGACTGTCGCAGCAGCTCAGGTTACTGGAAAGTGGGTTGATGGCTGAGCATATTCTTATTATTCGACTGAGTGCGATTGGCGATATCGTCATGGCATCATGTCTGGCGCAGGGGATCAGGCAACAGCATCCTGAAGCGGAGATCAGTTGGCTGGTGCAGGCTGGTTATGAAGGCCTGCTGCAGGCCAACCCGTATGTCGACGAGGTGATTGTATGGCGCAGAAAAGAGTGGCAGGCGCTGTGGCATAATCGCAGGCTGCTGGTCCTGATTCGTGAGGTAAGAACTTTTATCAAGGGACTGCGGCAGCGTAATTTCACGCTTGCCATCGATGCACAGGGGCTGATGAAAAGCGGTCTCCTCACATTTCTCAGTGGGGCAAGAGCACGTATTGGGCTCGATTCCCGCGAGGGGAGTGCAAAACTGATGACACAGGTTTTCCACTCCCCCCAAAGCAGTCGCATCGGCTCGGAGTATCGATTTCTACTCGAAAATATCGCTCCGTCAGCACACTCAGCACGAATGGATGTTGTTGTTACCGAGGATGACAGATCGGCAGGTTCCGCTGTTTTGCACCAACAGGGCGTGAACAGGCCATTCGTGGTGTTTTGCCCCTTCAGTACGCGTGATCAAAAAAACTGGACAACAGCTCACTGGCAGCAGTTGGCGAAGGCAGTTGATGAACAGCTGGCTTATGATTGCGTTATACTTGGCTCTCCCGCAGATAGCAGCACTGCCCGCGCCATGACAACTCAGGACAACCTGTTTGAATTGACGGGGAAAACGACCCTTTGTCAGGCTGCGGCTGTGATCAAGCAGGCTAAAGCATTGGTAGGGGTTGATACGGGGATGACCCATATCGGCGTTGTCAGTGACATTCCGACGCTAGCCCTGTTTGGTTCGACCTGTCCCTATCTACACACGGATTCAGCCGTCGCAAAGGTGATCTATCATGATCTCAGCTGTGCTCCGTGCAAACGCCGCCCTGTTTGTGATGGCGCCTATAGCTGTATGCGTGATATCTCTGTCAATGAAGTCATGATTGAACTGCAGGGAGTACTGATGCCTTGAAAATTTTACATGTAGAAACGGGACGGCATCTCTATGGCGGCAGCTTGCAGGTGCGTTATCTGATCGAGGGGCTTGCGAATGAAGGCGTCAGCAACACGCTGGTTTGCGATGACAGCACTCCTTTGGCGGAAGCGGTGAGCGCCTGGACGGAGAACATCTATCCTGAATCCATCAAAGGCGACCTGGATGTCTCATTTATCCGACGCCTTAAAAGAATCATCGAGCAGGAACAAGCCGATCTTGTCCATCTACATAGTCGACGGGGGTGTGATATCTTTGGCGGTGTTGCTGCATGCATGGCTGGCGTTCCTGTTATCCTGAGTCGAAGGGTGGATAACCCGGAATCCAGGTTTGTTGCCGGCATCAAATACAGGCTTTATGACCAGGTGGTGACTATCTCGCAAGCCATTGGCTGTGTACTGGCAAGTGAAGGTGTGCCGCTGCATAAGATAGCAAGCGTGCCGAGCGCTGTTGATTGTGAGGTTTTTACGCCAGCCGGGGATCGCGCATGGTTTCATCAGGAGTTTGATCTCAACGATGAGGATATCGTCATTGGCGTCGTCGCACAGTTGATAACACGCAAGGGGCATCGCTATTTACTGGATGCTCTACCTCGACTGTTCAAGAAGTATCCGCATATCAAGGTGCTGTTTTTTGGCCGTGGTCCGCTTCAGGAGACGCTTCAAGAAAAGATCGATGCAGCCGGGTGGCGGGAGAGTGTCCGTTTTCCCGGTTTTCGCTATGACATGCAGCGAGTGATGCCGAATTTTGATTTGCTGGTGCATCCCGCCGAGATGGAGGGCCTTGGCGTTGCATTGCTGCAGGCGGCAGCATCGGGAGTGCCGATTGTCGCCTCGGCGGTGGGAGGCATACCTGAAATCGTGCGTCATGGTATGACAGGGTTGCTGGTTGCTCCGGCAGATGCCGAAGCGCTGGAATCTGCGATCGATCGACTCCTGACGCAGCCTGAAAAGGCAAGGGAGATGGCTGCTGCTGCCCGCAAGCATGTGGAGGTTTCATTCTCCGTGCCGGCAATGGTGCAGGGGAATCTCGCCATCTATCAGCGTCTGCTGGCGAGAAAAAAGTAGAAGAAAAACTCCGTAGCTTCTCCAGAACTCCGTGTTAAGTTGTGCACTCTTCGCGGCCGGAAGGCCGCTCCCACGGTGAAGGCGAACCCTGGTGTGGGAGCGGTCTTCTGACCGCGATTATGCCCGGTGTTATCGAGAAGTTACGTTAGAAGATCGTCAAAAGTCTTTTAAGATATCGGCACTCTATTGGTACATTGAGAATTACTATATGTTCATCCAGTGATTTTCCTCCAGTCGGAGAAACTGTTAGAAATCGTAGTTAAAATTCTTGAAATCATCCATGTATAAGCTATAGATCCGCAGCTTGTCAGATGGAGTAAGTTCCTTGGTTTTACTCTTAGAATCTGTTTTGTGTTCATTAACAGAAATAATCGGGCAATTTTTTTTATAAATTATAGCCAGTATCTGCATCAAATCCTGTTGCAG
>JAQYVP010000017.1 GCA_030145485.1 Chromatiales bacterium | reverse complement strand
CAGTTCCCAGGTTAAGCCCGGGGCTTTCACATCTGACTGACTTGACAGCCTGCGTACGCTTTACGCCCAGTAATTCCGATTAACGCTTGCACCCTCCGTATTACCGCGGCTGCTGGCACGGAGTTAGCCGGTGCTTCTTCTGTAGGTTACGTCAAGACCCGGAGTTATTAACTCCAGGCATTTCTTCCCTACTGAAAGTGCTTTACAACCCTCGGGCCTTCTTCACACACGCGGTATTGCTGGATCAGGGTTGCCCCCATTGTCCAATATTCCCCACTGCTGCCTCCCGTAGGAGTCTGGGCCGTGTCTCAGTCCCAATGTGGCTGGTCGTTCTCTCAAACCAGCTACGGATCGTCGCCTTGGTAAGCCGTTACCTTACCAACTAGCTAATCCGACGCAGGCTCATCTGATAGCGCGAGGTCCGAAGATCCCCCGCTTTCCCCCGTAGGGCGTATGTGGTATTAGCCTGGTTTTCACCAGGTTGTCCCCCACTATCAGGCAGATTCCTACGCGTTACTCACCCGTCCGCCACTCGTCAGCCGGAGCAAGCTCCGCTGTTACCGTTCGACTTGCATGTGTTAAGCATACCGCCAGCGTTCAATCTGAGCCAGGATCAAACTCTTCAATTGAAGTTTTTGATAGTAAGCTTAGGGCTTACCAAGTCCTTGCTCGAATTGCTTTCAGTTGAATTGACTTCATTTGAATGCTCTTCGATATCTCTTGGCCTTCGCCAAAAGCAACAGAGCACCCACACAAGTTATCTGATTAAATTGTTAAAGAGCTCGCCGCACACCGTGCGACAAAGAAGCGGAATTGTATACCCCACCCCTCTCACAGTCAACATCTAATTTCATTATCTGACATAAAAAAGATGCATTTAACAGCCATCGATATTTTTTGATGACCCCGCATTTCAGCGCCTCTTGAGCAACTGCAATGTGATGCGAGCGGCGTATTATAGGGACTTTTCAGAAGCCGTCAACCGCTTTGTACTTTTATTTGTAATATGCAGCACCTACGGGGTCGTCACTGCTATCGGGCATATCTTCCGGAAAATGCCGTGAATACATCCCTGTAGGCTCGCTTCGGCATCCCTGCCTCCGACGTTTCCTCCAGATACACCCGATAGCAGTGACTTATTTCGCTGGTTTAAGAAGATGTTGAATAGTTTCTTTTATTTTTTTAGAGCCACGTCCAGATCCGCAATCAGGTCCTCCACATTCTCCAGACCTACCCCGATACGCACTAGCCCGGGAGTGATTCCAGCAACCACGCGCTCCTCATCCGTAAGACGTGCATGTGTTGTCGAACCGGGGTGTGTGATGGTCGTTTTTGTATCACCCAGGTTGGCTGTTATCGACATCAACTGTTGATTATCCATGATACGCCACGCCGCCTGCTGTCCACCGACAGGCTCAAACGACAGTATCCCTCCCGCCGCTGTCTGCTGCTGCTGCATCAGCGCCTTCTGCGGGTGTGAATCCAGCCCCGGATAGTAGACATGCTCGATACGGGGATGCCTCTCGAGCCACCCGGCGAGTTTTTGTGCATTTTCGCAATGCTGACGCATGCGCAACTGCAGTGTTTCAAGACCCTTGAGAAATACCCATGCATTGAAGGCGCTCATGGTCGGTCCGGCAGTGCGCAATACGCCATATACCTCCTCCCCGACAAGCTGCTTGTCACCAACAACAGCGCCACCCATGCAGCGCCCCTGGCCATCGATATATTTTGTCGCCGAATGCACCACCACATCTGCACCCAATTCCAGAGGACGCTGCAGCACCGGTGTGCAAAAGCAGTTATCGACAACGAGTATGGCGTTACTTTGGTGCGCAATTACAGAAAGCGCAGCAATATCGCCAACTTCAGTCATCGGATTGGATGGTGTTTCCAGAAACAGCATCCTGGTATTCGGGCGAATCGCCTCGTTCCAGGCCGCCGCCTCTTTCAAATCCACATAAGTGGTTGTAATACCAAAACGTTCGAGATATTTACTGAAGAGTATATTCGTGGAGCCAAATATACTGCGGGAGCTGACAATATGATCTCCGTGCTCGAGAAGCCCCATGCAGGTAGCGAGAATCGCCGCCATGCCTGACGCTGTTGCGACGCAAGATTCACCACCCTCCATCGCCGCAAGACGCTGCTCAAAAACTGCGACCGTAGGATTTGTAAAGCGTGAATAGATGTTGCCAGGCTCATCTCCTGAAAAACGTGCAGCAGCCTCCTGCGCACTATCGAAGACAAAGCTCGAGGTGGGGAATATCGGCTCCGAGTGTTCGCCTTCAGCCGTACGCTGATGGCCGGTACGTATCGCCAGGGTTGCCTGACCCCATTGCGGATGGTCTGTCATCAAAATCTCCCTCATCATTTATCGAGGATAACTAACAAAAATAAAGGTAACTATTCAGCATCTTGTCAGAGAGGTGAACCAAGTCACTGTTTTCGGGTATATCTGCCGGAAACGTATGAGGCAGGGATGCCGAGTCGAGCCTACATGGATGTATTCACGGCGTTTTCCGGAAGATATGCCTGGAGACAGTGACGATCTTGCAAGTACTGAATAGTTACAAATAAAGTAATCTAAAACCTTACTGCAGAATCCGTCAATCATCAATCACTATCAAGCACAGACACAAAAAAGCACCGCGAACGGTGCTTTTTTGTGCTATCCCGTCACAACAACGGGAAATCGGTGCAACACTCAGCCAAAAGTATCGTTGGTGATATTGTTGAACCAGGAGTGCGCATACTGCTCTTCACGCGCTCGCATCTCGTCGGTTTGATCCATCGGTGACAAACCACCTGAACCCTCGACCTTGACGATTTTGCCATCCTTGTAGTCATACACCATCGCGACAGAGATGCCATGGCCAGGGGCGATGACGCTGTAGCAGGTATTGACGTAAGTTGGATGGGGCGCGTCGCCACCACCAAGCAGTGCAACCACAGCCGCTGCAGCAACCTTGGCTTCAGAGCTTGCCGCATAACCGGATTTAGGCAGTGGAGAGGCAATTGCCGCATCGCCGATGACATGGATATTTTTGTGAATGGTCGACTCGAAAGTCTTGCCATCAACAGGACACCAGCCCTTGTCATTCGTCAGCCCGACTGTTTTTGCGATGGCGCCCGCCATTTGCGGAGGAATGACATTGATGACATCACCCTTGATCGTATCCATCTCGCCTTCGACCGTCATGTCTGCCTTGCTGATCGCGGAGACCTTGCCGCCCGTGGTGCTGCTGAGCCATTCGATCATGCTGTTGTCGGTCTCGTAGCCATAGTGACGCTTCCAGCCCTGGGTAAAGAGCCCCTGCTTGGAGAATTTCTCCTTCTGGTCCATGATGATGATCTTGGACTTGGGCTTGTTGGCCTTTAGATACATCGCGATCTGAGACGCGCGCTCATAGGGCCCCGGAGGACAACGAAAAGGATTCGGCGGGGGAACGATGACGACAGTGCCGCCATCCGGCATCGCGGCAACCTGATCACGCAGTGTTGCTGTTTGCGGACCGCCGTCCCATGCATGTGGAATCTTGTCGACGATGCTTTCGTCATAACCTTCATAGGCATCCCACTTGTAAGAGACACCGGGGGAGACGATACAGCGGTCATAAGGAAAGCTCTTGCCGCCTTCCGTGGTGACAACCTTCTTGCCGGCATCGATTGCCGAGACACGGTCTGTGACAACAGTCACGCCATGCTTTTTGAGACCATCATAGCCAAACTCAATTGATTCGAGCGTGCGGTCACCGCTGATGACTTCGTTGCTCATGAAGCCTGTGTGGTAGGTCTTCTTGGGCTCGATCAGGGTCACTTCCACCTTGGGATCCATCAGGCGGATATATTTAGCAGCTGTAGCGCCGCCCATACCACCACCAACGACAACGACTTTCTTGGCAGCGCCGCCAATTGCAAATGGCGTATAGGCAGCAGCTGACGCCATTGCCATGGATGCGCCGCTGACCTTCAAAAAATTTCTACGGGTAATTTTACTCATGATTGACTTCTCCTCACTTCGCCTCTGCGTAGAAATTCAGCAGCGCCTCGATACCGGCGTCACCCTCTTTTTTATTCATTTTTTTCATCTTCTTCTTCATCTTCTTCCCCATTTTACGGCCATCACCATGATAATCGGCGAAGGTGTATTTCAGGTAAGGAACCCATTGGCCCGCCAGAATACCGGAATCGTCCTCGGCGGAGCTACCGCCCTCTGCGTGACACTTCTCACAATACTTGTCGTGCAGTTTGGCGCCTTTTTTGGCGAGCTTGGCATCAAACTCCTGCTTCGGTTTCGTCAACTTCTGCTTGGCGAAGAACTCACCCATCAAGGCAAACTGCTCATCGCTATAACCCTTGGCGATGCGCCCCATGATCGTGGATGCAATCGAGCCGTCTTTATAACCCGTCATCATCTCGACAACATACTCCTGCGATGCGCTGGCGAGATGGGGGGTTGCCGGGCCTCTGCTGCTGCCGTTAAAGCCATGACAACCTGCACAGGTATATCCGAGCGCATCTGCACTGGCGCCAGCCGCTGTTGCCGCACCACTCAGCAGCAATCCACTTGTCAACACCGCTGCTGACATCATTTTTATCTTAGTACCCATAATTCCTCCGTACTTTTGAGATAGTAAAGTGAGACGGTATTTATGTCTCTTCAGAAAATTCCACCTGAAATCACCTGAATGGCGCTGGTGGCGCCGTCAAAATCATATCCATTTTTACACAGCAGATGACAGAAGCAATCCTGAAAATAATCTACTGTAACAATCCTCCAAAATTGCAAAACTCGTTAGTTTTAGAATCATCCCTTCAGGCAGGATTCTATATCAAAGCTGCGTAATTTCACACTCTATTCACGAGCGCGGACGGCAACAGTAACAAACGGATTGACTTTTTTCAATGATATTTTTTATCCGCCAATAAATTAGAGAGTATTATTCGCAAAGCATTAGCATGTAAGGGCTTTCTAATATTTATTAAAAAAGTTTAAACTATTGCAAATTCGCATTCTTCCGGTATTCTTGAACAACGGAGTCCATGCATTTAAGACTCACAGTCGGAGAGCATTTGGCTGAAACCTTCGCGTAAAGACGCAACTCATCATATGCCGATATGCAATGAGCTTGAATCAAGCGGCTCACTCTGATCGTTAACGCATTCCACCACTTGTAATATCAGGAGAACAATTGATGCAAACTAATATTAAACGCCGAATTTTCCTCAAAGGATCAGCCGCTTCAAGCGTCATGGGTGCTGCGATTACAGCTGGCCTGCTGACACCGCAGGCGCTGCTTGCAGAATGGAACGAGGCCGCTTTCAAGGAGAAAGATGTTGTTGCCGCTATCAAAGGCATGACAGGCTCTGAATCCAGTGAAGAGAGCGACAAAATTCATATCAAAGCCCCGGATATCGCCGAAAACGGTGGTGTCGTTCCGGTATCCATCACCAGCGATATAGAAGGCACCACACAGATTCTCATCCTGGCGCCGAATAACCCGGTACCTATGATTGCTGCCTTTACCCTCGGTGAAGGTGCTCTGGCTTTTGCCAGAACCAACATCAAGATGGGCAAAACCGGTGATGTCGTTGCAGTGATCAAGGCGGGCGACAAAACCTACACAGCCAAGAAGGCCGTCAAGGTCACCATCGGCGGTTGCGGCGGTTAAGGAGGCTCTGATTGAATCGCTTCGCGCTTCTATCAGAACCCCCTTGCAAGTTTTTATATGGGGGAAGGGGCAATTATCAGTAAGTTCTGGCGAGAATTTGCTTTTCCCTTCCCCCAAACCCCCATCCCGTCAATTCATTCGGTGCATCCCTAACAAGCTTGGATGCGTTTCACTACATACATAACACAGGTAAACATAATGGCAAAATCATCGATTAAACTCAGAGCCAAGGTCAAAGACGACGTGGTCGAGGTAAAGGCGCTCATCAAACATCCGATGGAGAGCGGCAACCGCAAGGACAAAAAAACCGGCGAGGCAATCCCCGCCCACTTCATCACGGAAGTGGTGTGCGAGCATGGCGGCAAAACCCGCCTGAGCGCGTCACTGAGCGGCGGCGTCTCCAAGAACCCCTATGTCAGCTTCAAGTTCAAGGGTGGCGCCTCAGGCGACCCCATCACCATGAACTGGAAGGACAACAAGGGAAAGAGCGACTCTGTAGAGTCTAAAATCAAGTAGCCAATTTTCAAACTTCTCTGCACTTCATGCAGAGAAGTTTGAATATAGAGATACACCTCACATCTCCGTTTTACTCACCAGGGAGCCTGCCCGAGACTCTTTCTCCCCTACATGTTATTCTGACCACAATCTACTCTCCCCAACAAATCGGGTATAGCGCTTGTTCTCTCGAATTGGAATTACCGGCAAAACCACGGACACCGCGATTGGATCACTGCTGCGTCCACTGTTTGATCACCTGGCTCCCAGGGTCAAGCAGCTGATTCTTGATGAGCGCCTCTCAGAGTATCTTCCCGGTCACACAGCGGCTTCCCTGAAAAACATTGCTGCCAGTTCAGATCTGGTCATCGTCATCGGGGGCGACGGAACACTGTTGCACAGTGCACGCATCCTGGCTCCCTACAACGTCCCGGTTGTCGGCATCAATCGCGGCCGCCTGGGATTTCTTGCGGATATTGCTTCTGAAAAGATGCTGGAGAGCCTCGACCGGATTCTTGACGGGCAATACAGCGAAGATCCACGTTTTTTGCTGCACAGCGAGATCATCGATGCTGATGGCAACAGCCTGGACTCATCGCTGGCTCTGAACGACGTCGTGATTCACAAGTGGCTCTCAGCACGCATGATCGAGTTTGAAATCTGGATCAATGACAGTTTTGTGGAAACCCAACGCTCTGACGGCATCATCGTCTCCACCCCGACCGGCTCGACTGCGTATGCACTTTCCGGTGGCGGGCCTCTGGTCTACCCGGATCTGAATGCCATTCTGCTGGTGCCAATCTGCCCGCACACTTTGAGCAACCGGCCGATTATGCTGCGTTCAGATTCGACCATACGTTTTCGCATGTGCGAGCGCACAGCGAGCGAAAATGTGCGTATTACCTGTGACGGTCAAACCACACTAGAGATCAGTCACCAGGATCAGCTGGTCATTTCCCGCTCCGAACACAATGTGCGTCTGCTGCATCCTGCCGGCCATGATCATTTCCAGATTTTACGCAATAAACTCAACTGGGGTCATCGCACCTAGCCTGATAAAGAATTACAAAGCCACTGTAAACAGCTCCAACTAATCCATGAACATTCTACAATTGCACTAATGAATCAACTTCTATTTATGACTCTCGCAAAGCTTCCGCATCCCTGCTCACGCCCCTCACCTGCATCCATGCAGGCGAAGACGCAAAGACGCAAAGATTTTTTCTTGGCGAGCTTCGCGTCTTGGCGAGAGACTACAAGAACTTTTTTTGACATCAGTTCCAAACCTGCTCTCGTTAAATGCTGACCTCCGTCCACATCCGTTATCTTGTGACCATCGATGAGCTGTCACTTGAGCTTGATTCAGGCATGAGCGCTCTCACCGGTGAAACCGGCGCAGGAAAATCCATCCTGATTGACTCTCTCGGACTCGCCCTCGGCAATAAGGCGGATATCAGCCTGATTCGCAACGGCCATGAAAAAGCCGAGATTACTGCCATTTTCGACCTCACTGACAACGCCGAGGCAAAACAGTGGCTGCGTGAGCATGAGTTGCTGGACGACTCCAGCGACTGCCTGCTTCGCCGTGTTCTTACAAGCAAAGGACGCTCCCGTGCTTTTATCAACAACACGCCGGTAACGCTCACCTCTCTCACCCAACTGGGTGAGAAACTGGTCGACATCCATGGACAGCACGCCCATCAATCCCTGCTTAAAGCGCCCTATCAACGCGAGCTTCTCGATGCCTATGCCGGAAATGCAGCACTACTGAACAAATTGCAGCAGCAGTGGCGGCAATGGAACACTGTGGTCAGGGAGCTTTCCAACCTGCAAATGAAGCAGCAGGATCGCCGTTCTCAAATTGAGCTGCTACGCTTTCAAATCGATGAAATTGAGAATCTGGCTGTCGAGGAGCATGAGTGGCAGCAACTCGAGTCCGAACAACGCCGCCTCAGCAATGCCGGACTGCTGCGTGAACGCTGCGAAGAGCTGCTCAACACTCTCTATCATGACAATGGCGCCGCACAACTGCTGCAACGCAGCATATCCATCCTCGAGGAGCTGCGTGAAATTGACACACTACCGGGTGACAGCCTGGAGATGCTGCAAAGTGCAATGATTGAAATTGAAGAGTGCTCGCACACACTGCACCAATACGCTGATGCTGCCCAGCTCGACCCGGCAAGGCTCGCCAGCGTCGACCTGCGTCTCAGCAGTATCCTGCAGCTTGCCCGCAAACATCAGCTTGAACCAGCCGGGCTGCCTCTTCATCTCGTCACTCTGCAACAACAACTGAAAAAACTGCTGCACAGTGATGAACAGCTGGATAATTTGCAGCTACAGATCGACGAGCATCAGCAGCAGTGGGACAAACTCGCCGGCAGGCTGAGCCGTTCAAGGCACAAGGCTGCAAAATTACTGGATTCGCAGGTTTCCACAACCATGCAGCAGCTGTCGATAGCGGATGGGCGTTTCAGTGTAAGACTCGAACCCATCGAACTGCAGCAACCGACGGCACATGGTGTCGAAACGATTGCCTTTTATTTCAGCGCCAACCCCGGACAGCCGCAGCAACCACTCAGCAAGGCAGCCTCCGGCGGTGAACTCTCACGCATCAGTCTCGCCATACAGGTCGCCACAATCGGTCTTGGGAAAGTCCCGACATTGATCTTCGATGAAGTGGATGTCGGTATTGGCGGCGGTGTTGCAGAAATAGTCGGCAATCTGCTTCGCAGGCTTGGGGAGGAGCGGCAAATCCTGTGTGTCACCCACCTGCCGCAGGTAGCCGCACAGGCCCACCATCACCTGCTTGTTGAAAAACAACGTAACAGCAACTCCACACAAACCCGCATCACCCCTCTTGAAGAGAGGCAGCGGATCGATGAAGTTGCACGCATGCTGGGAGGCGTCGAAATGACAGAACGCACCATCGAACACGCTCGGGAGATGCTATCGTAACTTCTCAATAACTCCGTGTATGTGAATAAAATGCTATCGCATTTAATCGCGGTCAGCCGGGAAATGCTCCTGCGTTGCCGGCACTTCCACCATCCATGGCGGCCGGAAGACCGCTCCCACGGCTCTATGTGACGTCAGATGTAGGAGTGGCCTTCTAGCCACGATTTGGCAAGGGCTGTCACTCTATCTGCACACACGGACATATTGAGAAGTTACATGCTATCGACGTAAGACGTTGTCCAAACGAAGGAAACCGGCCCGGTTATACTTTTCGGGATCTTGTCTTGCGATGAGGACAACTGCTGTTTTCACAGCGTCCGTAGAGAACCATGGAGTGCTCGGCCAGCTCAAAACCGAGCTTCTGCGCGATCTTCTTTTGCGTCCTCTCGATGGTTTCATCGACAAACTCCTCGACATGCCCGCACTCAACACAAACAATATGATCATGGTGCATGCCACGATCCAGTTCAAACACCGAAGTACTGCCTTCAAAATTTTGGCGCTTGACGAGTCCAGCACTTTCAAACTGTGTCAAGACACGGTAAACAGTGGCGAGACCGATCTCCTCATCATTCTTCAGTAAAATCTTATAGATATCCTCTGCACTGAGATGATGCAATTGACTACGTTCAAGAATTTCGAGAATTTTGAGGCGTGGCAAAGTGACTTTGAGCCCGGCCTGACGAATATCATTATTATCCATGGGGTCCTGTTTCTCTGTTAGTGGTAAGGGATGATGCATTGATTAAAATACCAATCTCGCTTGCCTTTTTGTCCATGCTTTTCGACGCCACCTATAGATTGATTCAGATGTTCCTTAGCAATCTCTGATTGCTGTATAATAACAGCCTTTCCGTATAAAAATCAGTAGCTAAATATGCACAGGCATCTCTTTTCCATCCTCACGGTCAGTTTACTGACTTGTGGCTGTGCCACCTCAGAAAAGATTGTCAAAGGTGTTGCTCAAAAGCCATTTTCGAAAATCTCTTTTGTACACAAGCAGACGATCCAGCAGGGTAATATCCTCAACAGCGAAGCGCTTGAAAAACTTGAGCCTGGCATGTCTAAAGAAGAGGTGCGCCTGGCGCTGGGAACACCCTCCTTTGTCGATGTTTTCCATCAGCAGCGCTGGGATTATCTTTACTGGCTGCAGGTCCCCGGCGAGGAACTTGTGCACATGAACCTCACACTCTATTTCAGTAATGATGGAATACTTGAGCGCATAGCCGGGGACTATGAACCGGATGAGGAGATCGATGATGAAAATGAGCGCATCGTGGTTTCAGTGCCTGACAACCAAGGAAAGGGGTTTTTCCAACGCACCCTGGATAAAATAGGCGACACCATCGACTAGAAACCTGTCCGAGAGAACCACGGGGTTTCATCTACAGCGAACGTAAAAAAGGACTATTTTTATTTTAGGGATGCTCTGATGAATCGGCGGGATGGGGGCGCGGTAAGAAAACCTGAAGGGATGCTGTGCACGAAGCGCGTCGTACAGAGCATCCCTTTTTTAGTTGATCGCGTTAATATAGCGCATAGGATTGACGGGCTTTCCATGTTTGCGAACTTCAAAATGGACATGTGGACCTGTTGAACGCCCGGTGCTGCCTAGCAGTGCGACAGACTCACCTTTTTCAATGATATCGCCCACTTTTACGATATTTTTCTTGTTGTGCGCATAAAGCGTGCTGAAACCATCGGCATGCTTGATCTCAACCATATTCCCATATCCTGAGATCCGCTTCGAAGCGACGATCACACCGCCGGCAACCGCCTTGATCCTGGTGCCGGTTTTCCCGGGAATATCAACACCCTGATGGCCCTTGTATTTTCCGGATATCGGATGGAGTCTGCCACCGAACCCCGATGAGATATAGCCCTGTACCGGCATACCCGAAGGCACGACCTCTTTTTTTATGTCACGCTCGGCCAGCACTTTTTCCAGCGTGGTCAGCTGCTTATCCTGGGAAATCAGTTGATCGCTTAAACGTTCGATTCCCATCAGCAGATCGATCGAGGATTGAGTGCGGCCCGCTTCACCATCCGAGGCGCTACCCATTGCAGGCGCCTCTTTGAAGACATCTTTATCGATATCGACATCAACCACGGAGACAAGATGCTCTCCAATAGCCTCCAGACGCATCAGTTTCGCCTGCAACGATCCCAGTTTGATGGCCAGGGCATCCAGATTATTATCAGTACTCAACTTGACCTGTTGCAGGTTCTCACGCTCTTTGCTCACCATCTCCTTGAGTGACGCTATCTGAGATTTTGATTCCGCTGGAATAGTGGCGTTGTGATAACCAAGCTGATAGCCAACTTTCCCAGCCATACCTGCAGCAACTATCGACACAGAAAACAGTAACGAAACATGCATTGCCAGCTTTGGCAAGGAGATTTTTTTCTCTATTGAGCTTGAAAACATACAACTTTTCCTCAACAATAAGGAGCAGGTCTTTCAAAGAGAGATTCACATGGCAAAACACTCTCAAACCGTCTCACGCTATTTACAACATAGCGATTTCTTCTCCTCTCTGTACGAAACCTACAGGGAGGAAGCTAAACTGTTACAGCGAATCCAGCAACAATTTCCACGCGATTTAACTGTCCATCTTACAGCCGCACACACAAAAAGTCAAGTCCTGACACTCTATGTCGATGCGCCGGTATGGGCGAGTAAGATAAGGTACCTCAGTGGGAAAATTGCTGAAATCGCTGCGGTCAGGGAGGTCAAGATCAGGGTATCACCGCCACAGTCCCGGCAACAACCGGTGGAGACAAAAACCCGTCCCCGTCATTCCGACAAGGCCGCAGTGATATTATCGGATGCAGCCGCCTGCACAGCAGACAAGGATCTGAAAGCCGTTTTACTGCGTCTCTCAAAAGCGCTCAAGCCGTAACTTTAGCTGCCTGAATATAGGAGATGGGGGCGCCGTCCTGTTCATCGAATACAACCTCTTCCCATGCGGATTGATCCGCCATCAATGCATGTAGCAGCTGGTTGTTCAACGCATGTCCTGACTTGAAGCCGTGAAAAGCGCCTATCAGGCTGTGGCCGAGCAGGTAGAGGTCACCAACGGCGTCCAGAATCTTGTGTTTGACGAATTCATCCTCATAACGCAACCCATCTTCATTCATGACCCGATAGTCATCGACAACCACGGCATTGTCCAGACTCCCCCCCAGTGCAAGATTATTTTCGCGCAGCATTTCAATCTCATTGAGGAAACCAAAAGTTCGCGCGCGGCTCACTTCGCGCACAAAAGATGTTGAGGAGAAGTCGATGATTGCTGTTTTTGGCCGGTCAATGAATGCAGGATGGTCAAATTCGATACCAAAGCTCATTTTGAAGCCATCAAAAGGAGTCAATGCGGCTTTTTTATCACCGTCATTGACCTCGATAGGCCGTAGAATCCGCACAAAGCGCTTTGCCACATTTTGTTCGACAATCCCCGCGGACTGAATCAAAAAAACAAATGGCGCCGCACTACCGTCCATGATCGGCACTTCAGGCGCACTGACATCGACATAGGCATTATCGACACCGAGACCGGCAAAGGCTGACAGCAGGTGTTCCACCGTGGAGACCCGCACATCACCTTTTTCCAGCGTCGTCGAGAGACTGGTGTCTCCAACATTTACCGCCCTGGCTTCAATCTCGACAGGAGTGTCAAGATCTATGCGGCGAAATACTATGCCTGTATTCGCTGCTGCAGGGCGCAGAGTCAACAACACTTTATCGCCGGTATGAAGCCCGACACCGGTCGCCTTGATGCTGTTCTTAAGGGTGCGCTGTTTTATCATCAGCAATCTCTTTGAATCACGAGGTTAAGATTGTCTAAATACAGTGCTTATGAGCCCTCCTTTAGACAACACTCCCCTCTTTATTAGGGAATTCCCTAATATTAAACTATAAAATGATGACATCTGCAAGATTTATCGCAATTTAATCATTCTGTTTGCGCAAAAAAGCAGGAATATCAAGGTAATCCATTCCTGCACTGGCAGCAGGCTCACTCTTTGCAGCAACCTTGGTCGTTCTGCGGATGATGGTTGGGTTATCAAACTCTCCGTAACTGGCAGGGGCATTTGCATCAGGATTGACGTCGCTGCCAGCCACCTTCGGCTGTTTGACAACCTCCATTTCCGGTTTACGCACTTCGGGTCTCTTCGGTTGCTTCTGCTCCTCTTCACCACCGATTCCAGTCGCAACAACGGTGACCTTGAGTTCATCATGCATATCCGGATCAATCACGGTGCCGACAACGACAGTCGCATCATCATCTGCATACTCTCTGACAGTGGTGCCAACTTCATCAAATTCACCGATCGACATATCCATCCCGGCGGTAATATTGACAAGGATCCCCTTGGCGCCGGTCAGATTGACATCTTCCAGCAGCGGACTCTGCAATGCGGTTTCAGCAGCTTCACGTGCACGATCCTCACCTGTTGCACTACCGCTGCCCATCATCGCAAGGCCCATTTCGGCCATCACCGTACGCACATCGGCAAAGTCAACATTGATCAGACCAGGCTTGGTGATCAGCTCCGAAATACCCTGCACAGCATTCAGCAAAACGTCATTGGCAGCTTTAAAGGCATCCAGCAGCGTCATATTTGACCCCAGCACAGGCACAAGCTTATCGTTTGGAATGGTAATCAGGGAATCAACGGATTCGCGCAGCAGCTTGATACCAAGCTCGGCTGCCTGCATGCGGCGTCCACCTTCAAAACGAAATGGCTTGGTCACCACAGCCACAGTCAGAATTCCGAGTTCTTTTGAGATCTCGGCGACCACGGGGGCCGCGCCTGTACCGGTTCCACCTCCCATACCGGCGGTGATAAAAACCATATCGGCGCCCTGCAGTTGCTCTCTGATATGGTCACGATCCTCCAATGCCGCCTGTTGACCAACCTGCGGGTTCGCTCCGGCGCCGAGCCCCTTGGTCAATTCCGAGCCGATTGGCAGTAATGCCGGAACGCCGCTCCTGTTGAGAGCCTGCACATCAGTGTTCGCGCAAATAAAGTCAACCCCTTCAAGACTTTCACTCAACATATGGCTGACGGCATTTCCACCTCCCCCGCCAACGCCAATCACTTTGATCACTGCTTCTTGTGTATAGTTATCGATTATTTCAAACATCAGTTATCTCCTGCACCCAGTTAAATTAGTCATTTATGTATTGCCTCCAAAACAGGAAGAAAATCTTCCCGCCATCCCCAACCGGATTCAGATGCATCCGGTATCTTTTCAACGGCCTGGTAGGCATCCGGCCATTGAAAAAATTTTGTCAATCAATTCTATTGTCATGCATTATCAGTTGACTCCCAGTCCTTTTCAGTGTTCTCTGCATCCGCTCTGATACTCGCTGCCATCATCAGAAATTTCCCTGAAACCAGCTCTTCATACGCCCCCAGATTTCACGAAAACTTCCCTTTTCACGGCCACGTTCACTGGCTGCTCCATTTTCAAGACCGAACAGCAGCAGTCCCACACCGGTTGCGTGAATCGGATTGTTGATGACTTCGGTCATGCCGGTGACTAACTGCGGGATCCCCAGCCTGACAGGCATATGGAACACCTCTTCCGCCAGATCGATCAAGCCTTCCACCTTTGAACTCCCACCGGTCATGACAATGCCGCCAGCCAGAAGATGCTCAAAACCACTGCGTCTCAATTCTGCGTGTATCAGCTGCAGCAACTCTTCGTAACGTGGCTCGATTACCTCCGCCAGTGTCTGGCGTGACAGGGTTCTGGAGGGGCGATCGCCTATACTGGCAACCTCGATGGTCTCTTCCGTAGCCGCCAGCTGCGTCAATGCACATCCATAACGAATCTTGATCTCCTCGGCATGCACTGTTGGTGTGCGCAGAGCGACCGCAATATCGTTTGTCACCTGGTCACCGGCAATTGGAATCACCGCTGTATGCCGGATCGAACCATCGGTAAAGACTGCGATATCCGTGGTGCCGCCGCCAATATCAACCAGGCAAACACCCAGCTCCTTCTCATCATCCGAGAGTACCGCGTAGCTCGAGGCAAGCTGTTCCAGGGTTAGATCGCTGACCTCCAAACCACAGTGACGCACACACTTGTCAATGTTCTGCGCCGCGCTGACAGCCCCGGTGACGATATGTACACGCGTTTCGAGACGCACACCGGACATACCCACGGGCTGATGAATCCCCTCCTGCTCATCAATGATGAATTCCTGTGGCAGTATATGCAGGATTTTGCGGTCCGCCGGGATCGCCACAGCCTGTGCTGCATCAATCACCCTGTCAACATCACTCTGCGTCACCTCGCCATCCTTGATAGCCACGATACCGTGTGAGTTGAGGCTCGTAATGTGGCTGCCTGCAATTCCGGCAAATACCGAATGGATTTCACACCCCGCCATCAGCTCCGCCTCCTCGACAGCACGCTGAATCGAGCTCACCGTCGCTTTTATATCGACCACCACGCCTTTTTTCAGGCCCGTCGAAGGATGCGTGCCGATGCTGATGACCTCGATCTCGCCATCCGCCTGTATCTCACCGACAAGACAGACAATCTTGGATGTTCCTATATCCAGTCCGACAATGAGATTTTTATCCGCTTGTACACTCATATCTGTGACTCAATCGACTCTTTTTTCAACGCTTTTGTTTTTTCGCTTTCTATAGGATCCAGCTGTTTCATTCTCACTGCCACTCCTCCGGAGTAACGCGCATCGATAACCTCGAGCGTGGCTCTGTGGTCGGCAAAATGATTCAGCATCAAACCGGCTCTTGCCAAGCGTTCCATGACCCTGCTGTTGCCCAGCTCGATACGCACCCCCGAGGCCAGCCAGACTGTCCAGCCACTGCGTGCATTGCGACGTAGTCGCGCCACGACAGTCTCTCCAGTCAGGAGCTCTCTGATCTGGCGGAAATGCTGCATCACATCTTCTGCAAATCGCGCCTCAGCATCGATCTGAGGAAGAGCCATAAAGGCTTCCTCGAGCTGTGGTGAAAACAACTCCCCCTGCTGACTAATGAGTTGGGCACTCCCCCAGCGTGCAAATGGTACATGCTCCTCGATTTTGATCACCAGCCTGTCCGGCCACACCCTGCGTACAGTGACAGCAGAGACCCACTGCAGTTGCTTGAGAGCAGACTGTATGTGGTTGACGTCCAGCATGAAGAATCCACCGCTCATCGCTCCCGAAATTATGCTTTCCAGTTGACTGCGTTTGACATGCTCAAAACTCCCATCCAGCACCACGGACTTCACCGGCATCAGTGACGGATCCTTGGTTTTTTCATTGATCCAGTAGGCTGCGACTGCAATGATGGCGATCAACAACAGGGTGCCGCCGGAGCGCATCCACAACACATCAGTGCGGGAAACAGCTTGCTTTTTAACGCTTGCTTTCCTCTTTGCAGCCATCAAGCATGCTCCATCATCTGTTCAGCCGTCTGTTCCATCGTTTGTTCAATCGTCTGATCAAGGATCTTCCACACCAGCGCATCAAAACCGATCCCCTGCGCCTCTGCCGCCATCGGCACCAGGCTGTGATCCGTCATTCCCGGCACGGTATTGACCTCGATCAGCCACATTGCACCGGCTTCATCGATCATCATATCGACACGTCCCCAGCCGCTGGCTCCTACAGCATCAAATGCCTCCAGCGCAAGATCCTGCGCCTGTTTCTCCTTGACGGGGTCGAGACCCGAAGGGATGTGATAGCCAGTCTCATCCGATTGATACTTGGCTTCATAATCATAAAATGCATTGGGTGTCTGCAGACGAATCACTGGCAGTGCATCACGCCCCAGAATAGCGACCGTATATTCACTTCCCGTGATCCACCGTTCTGCAATCACAATTGAGTCATACTCACGCGCTACCTGCCAGGCCCTGACAAGTTCCTCGCCAGTGGTGGCACGCGACATACCGATACTCGAGCCTTCGTTTGCAGGTTTGATCATAAGAGGAAAGCCCAGCGCAGCCGCCAACTCCAGGTCATCGGAGTTGCGCAGCAATTGATAGGCGGGCGTCGGCTGACCACACCCCTCCCATAGCAACTTGGTGCGGTATTTATCCATGGCGATAGCGGATCCCATCACGCCGCTGCCGGTATAGGGAATTCCCAGAGTTTGCAGCGCTCCCTGGATCTGGCCATCTTCACCGCCCCTGCCGTGCAGCACGATAAATGCACGTTCGAAGTGATTCTGATAGAGACCCACAATATCTTTTGCAGTGGTGATATCCACAGCATGTGCATTGACGCCCCCGCGCAGCAAACCGTCGAGAACAGCCTGACCACTGTTCAGCGAGACTTCACGCTCGGCAGATGTCCCCCCCATCAGTACTGCAACCTTTCCAAAGCGATCTCCAGCACTCATGCCTCCTCCCCGACTATATGCACTTCGGCCTGCAATCTGGCGCCGCTTTGCTGCAATACCTGCTGTTGTACGTACTCCATCAACTGTTCAATATCCGCTGCCGTGGCGCTGCCACGATTGATAATAAAATTTGCATGTTTTTCAGAAACACAGGCTCCGCCGATACAGTAGCCTTTGAGACCGGCAGACTCAATCAGGCGCGCCGCAAAATCATCCTGCGGATTGCGGAATGTCGATCCGCTGCTTGCCTGCGTGGTTGGCTGCGTGCGGCTGCGCTGCTCCAGCAATTGCCGGATTTGTTGCTGTGCCTGTTTCACATCACCAGCTTGCAGACGAAACCAGCCGCGCACAAAAAACTCATCCTCAGGCCGGGCCACTTCACGGTAGTGCACATCAAACTCCTGTGGCAAACGAGTTCTGATGACGCCGTGTCGATCAATGGTTTCAACCTTGATTACATTTCTCCAGGTGTCGCTGCCGAATGCGCCGGCATTCATGGCCAGCGCGCCGCCAATGGTGCCGGGAATACCGGCAAAAAATTCAAGACCACAGTAACCCTGTTTAGCACTCGCCCTTGCCACCTTTGCACAGCTCGCACCTGCTTGTGCAGAGAGTTCGTCATCACAGATTGCAATCTCCTGAAGCCGTCCTTTGGTAAGAATCACACTGCCGTCAAAGCCGCCGTCTCGCACCAGCAAATTGCTTCCCAGTCCGACCCACAGCAGCGGCTCATCATCGGCAAGTTGCTGCAGAAACTGCTGTAGATCATCAATATCCGCCGGTCGAAACAACTGCTTCACGACCCCACCCGTGCGCCAGCTGCAGTGAGGCCCCATCGGTTCCTGCTGCAGCAGTTCTCCACGCAGCTGCCGCATCACAACCCCTTCACCAGCCGAGGCAGCTTCGCCGCAATCTGGCCGATGCTGCCGGCGCCCATCATCAACACCACGTCATCCGGCTCCAGCACTGCCGCCAATGTCTGCGGCAACTCCTCAAGCTGCTCAACAAAAATCGGGTTTATCTGCCCGCGAGTGCGGATCGCAGCAGCCAGTGCGCGCCCGTCAGCGCCGCTTATCGGTGACTCTCCGGCCGCATAGACTTCGTTCAACAGCAGCATATCCGCACTCGATAGAACCACTGTGAAATCATCAAACTGCTCCTGGGTGCGGCTATAGCGGTGCGGCTGAAATACCAGTAGCAAACGACGCTGTGGCCAGCCTGTCCTGACAGCATCAATTGTTGCAGCCACTTCACGCGGATGATGCCCATAATCATCGACCAGCATGACCCTGCCATCCTTCCACTCAAATTCCTGACTCTGAAAGCGCCGCCCAATGCCTGCAAAATTTTTCAGTGCATGCTGAATAGCCGCATTATTCACACCCAGTTCACGTGCAACTGCAACTGCCGCCACTGCATTCAATACATTATGCTGTCCGGGCATATTAAGAGTGATATCGATAACTCCGTCATCGATACACTGCACCTGAAATCTGGTGCGCAAACCCTGCTGATCAATATTGAGAATACGTATATCGGCATCCTGCGACTGCCCGTAAGTGATCACCCGACGCGTTACCCTGGGTATCAGGTTGCGCACTTCAGGATCATCGATGCACATCACTGCCAGACCATAGAAGGGCAAGTGATGCAAAAACTCGACAAATGTCTGGCGCAGCCGCTCGAAATCCCCGCCATAGGTTTCCATATGGTCATGATCAACATTCGTGATCACCGAGATCATCGGCTGCAGATAGAGAAACGAGGCATCACTCTCATCGGCCTCTGCAACCAGGTAATCACTGGCGCCCAGCTGCGCATTTGCTCCGGCTGAATTCAACAGCCCGCCAATAACGAAGGTCGGATCGAGTCCTCCCTCGGCAAGCAGGCAGGTCACCAGACTTGTGGTGGTGGTTTTTCCATGGGTTCCTGCTACCGCGATGCCATATCGAAAACGCATTAATTCGGCCAGCATTTCGGCACGCGGCACCACCGGGATGCGTTTTTCCCTGGCGTAAAGCACCTCCGGGTTGTCATCTCGAATCGCCGTGGAGACAACCACCGCATCACAACCTTCGACCTGTTTCGCCTCGTGGCTGAGAAAGATGGTGGCGCCCATAGCACGCAACTGTTGCACAGCAGCGTTGTCCGAGAGATCCGAACCGGAGACCCTGTAGCCGAGATTGATCATCACCTGGGCGATACCGTTCATACCTGAGCCGCCGATGCCGACAAAGTAGAGATGCGATACGCGCATATGCATCGCCTGTATGGCGCGGTCCTGAACAATGGCGTCCTGCATGGTCATCGCATCATCACCCTTTCGCAAATATCGACAACCTGTGAAGTCGCATCACTCCTTGCGAGCAGGCGCGCCTTTTGCGCCATTTGCAGCAGTCTGTCACGCTCAAGATTACGAATTTTTTGCGCCAGTACTGCAGCGCTCATGTCACGCTGTTGTAAGATGATTGCAGCCCCCTGGTCAGCCAGATAACGCGCATTGAGTGTCTGGTGGTCATCTACCGCAAAGGGATAGGGCACCAGTATCGAGGCGACACCAGCGGCTGCAAGCTCGGAAACGGTCAGAGCACCGCTGCGGCATATCATCAGATCCGCCCAGCCATAGGCTTCCGCGATATCATCAATAAATTCGACTACCCATGCTTTTACCCCTGCCTCTTCATAAGCCTGCAACGTCTGCTGCTCCTTGTTGCGGCCTGCTTGATGTCCGATCGCGGGGCGCTGCTCTTCATCGATGAGCGCCAACGCCTGTGGAACCACCTCGTTGAGTGCTGCTGCGCCGAGAGACCCTCCAACAACCAGCACCTGCACCGGCCCTTTATGTTGTGACATGCGTTCAGCGGGAGGCGCCAGCGCAGCTATTTCTGCACGCACCGGGTTCCCCGTGGTGGTTACTTTTTTTGACGCCCTGAAGGTTCCAGGAAACGCCTCACACACAGCCGTGGCAACTTTGGAGAGCAGCCTGTTGGTGACTCCGGCGATCGCGTTCTGCTCGTGAATCACCAACGGGGTGCGTGTCAGGCGAGCAGCTACGCCTCCCGGACCGGAAGCAAATCCCCCCATACCTATGACCAGCGCCGGTTTTCTGCGGCGCATCACAGTCAGCGCCTGTAGCAGCGATTGTGACAACAGCAGAGGAGCAGTCAACATGCGTTTGACGCCATTTCCCCGCAGCCCCTTGATATTGACCGCATCGAACTCGATCTCATGCTGTGGAACCAGGCGGGATTCAAAGCTGTCCGGAGTCCCCAGCCAGCTAACCGTGTAGCCTCTGGACAGCAACTCTTTTGCAGTCGCCAGCGCCGGATAGACATGCCCCCCGGTTCCGCCAGCCATGATGATGACGTGCCTCATCTTTTGCTCCGCCTGGATTGTTTTGGCACAACTTCGAGATAGATGCGCTGTAACAGCGCAATCACCACACAGGTAACGATGATGCTGTTGCCTCCATAGCTCATCAACGGTAAAGTCAAACCTTTGGTGGGAAGCAGACCGAGATTAACGCCAATATTGATAAACGCCTGAAACCCTATCCACAATCCACCGCCATAGGCAATATAGACTGCAAAGCGCCTGCTGTGCTTCTCCGCCATGGCGCCAATGCGAAAAGCACGCCAGCAGATAAAAGCAAACAGCAGGATAATCGCCACCGTACCGAGTAGACCGAACTCCTCGCCGATCACTGCAATAAGAAAATCATTGTGCGCTTCCGGAAGATAGAAAAGCTTTTGCACTCCCTCCCCCAGTCCGACGCCACTCCACTCACCACGTCCAAATGCGATCAATGCATTGGAGAGCTGGTAACCACTGTTGAGGGGATCGGCAAAAGGGTCCATAAAAGAGGTAACGCGTTTCATGCGATAGGGTTCTACGATCACCAGCACAGCCAGCGACACAATGGCAATTGCAAACAGAACCAGATACTGGCGTATCGGCACTCCACCGAGAAACAGCATGCCAAAAGCGATGAACAGCAACACCACAGTGGTCCCCATATCCGGCTGCAGCATGATCAATCCGGCTGCAATCAGAACAGGCAGCAGGGGTTTGATGAAACCCCACACACTGGTCGTGACCTCGACATGCTTTCGATTCAGATAGCTGGCCAGATAGAGCAGCACGAACAACTTCATAAACTCGGAACTTTGCAGATTAAATCCGCCGATTGAGATCCAGCGCTGCGCACCATTGACGTTACGGCCAACTCCCGGAACCAGCACCAGCACCAGCACCACAATACCCACAATAAAAAGCAGGGGCGTCCAGCGTTCCCAGCGATCAATCTGGATACGCATGACGATCGCAGCCGTTGCCAGGCCCAGCAATACAGCAAACACATGACGATAGACGAAAAAGTAGGGCGCCTCTGCGAAACGATGCATGGTAGCCGAGCCCACCATGACCACCCCGATGAGCAGCAAGGCCAGAGCCGCAGCCAGCAACGGATAATCCAGCTGCGGCATCTTCAGTATTTCCCCCTCTCTGCGCTGCATGACTGTTTCCGTCATCCGAGCCTCCCGACCGCTTGCATGAAAGCTTCGCCACGCTGCATATAATTTTCATACATATCAAAACTGGCGCATGCCGGGGACAACAATACCCTGTCGCCAGGACGGGCAAGATCCGCTGCCAGCCTGACTGCCTCGTTCATATCTGCCGCATTGACGCCAGGCACAGCTCCGCCGACAGCCTTGGCAATTTGCGGCGCATCACGACCAAGCAGCACCAGGGCGCGAACATAGGCAGGCAGCAGAGCGGCAAGCGGTGAAAAATCAGCACCTTTACAATCCCCCCCCGCAATCAGGATGGAGCGGCTCTCGTCAGCCATATCCAGTCCCTCCAGCGCAGCGATAGAGGCACCGACATTTGTCCCTTTGGAGTCGTTATACCAGCGCACATGATCAATTTCAGCAACAAACCATGTACGGTGGGCAAGTCCACGAAAATCCCTGATAGCCTGTAGCATGGCATCCATAGGCAAGCCAACGGCTTCACCAAGCGCCAGCGCAGCCAGTGTATTCGCCTGGTTGTGTTTTCCGGCAGCAGGGATGGCGGAAGTTTGCAGCAGAGGCTGCTCTCCTCTGCATAACCACTGCACCCCCTCTACTTCGCAAATGCCATATTGGTCCGGCTGCGGGGGGCGCATGCTAAAACTGACTGTACGGGCAGTATCAGCCAGCCGCATGGCGGCAGGGTCATCCAGATTCACCACTGCGGTTTCAGCATTGTGGTAAATGACCGCCTTTGCCTGTACATACTCATCATAGGAGTCGTAGCGATCCAGATGATCGGCGCTGAGATTCAGAATCACCGCAGCTTTGGCGCGTAAGCTGTGAATCGTCTCCAGCTGAAAACTGGAGAGTTCCAGGATATAGAGCGCATTTTCCTCATCCAGCAGCTCCAGCACCGGTATGCCGAGGTTACCTCCGACAGCGGCGCGAACGCCAGCTGTTTTCGCCATTTCTCCCAGCAGCGTGGTGACGGTGCTTTTACCGTTGGAACCGGTAATGGCCACCACCGGCACACTCACTTCTCGCAAAAACAACTCGACATCACCGATCACCTCGACACCGCGTGAAATTGCCTGCTGTATCAGCGGCTCTTGCAGTGACACCCCCGGGCTCACGATCAAACGCTCTGCAGCCGCAAACACATCAGCTGTGAAGGCTCCGGTATGGAGCGCCACATGCGGGTATTCATCGCGCAGCTGCTGCAAACCCGGCGGATGATCACGACTATCAATGACAGCCAGGCGGATATCCCTGCCAGCCAGAAAACGCACGCAGGAGAGTCCAGTAGACCCGAGACCCACTATCAGGTTCATCGGGGCTTCCATCTGCTGCTTGATATTGCTGCTCTCTGCTGGTTTCATTCTCTTGAACAAAGTCAGTTATCTAAGTTTCAATGTGGCGAGTCCAATCAACACCAGGATAAGACTGATAATCCAGAACCGGACGATGACACGCGGCTCCGGCCAGCCTTTGAGTTCATAGTGATGGTGCAGCGGCGCCATGCGAAATACCCGCTTGCCTGTCATTTTGAAGGAAGCGACCTGAATGATGACCGACAATGTTTCGATCACAAAAATCCCCCCCATGATCAACAGCACCAGCTCCTGACGCACCGCCACCGCGACCACACCCAGTGCGGCACCAATTGCAAGCGCTCCAACATCACCCATGAAGACCATCGCAGGATGGGTGTTGAACCACAGGAATCCGATACCGGCGCCCAGCAGCGCCGCACAAAAGACCGCCACTTCGCCCACTCCTGATAGATAGGGAATCTGTAAATACTCTGCAAACTTGATGTTCCCGGAGAGATAGGCAAAAATCATCAAGCCGCCAGCGACCAGGATTGTCGGTACGATCGCCAGGCCATCCAGTCCGTCGGTCAGATTGACCGCATTGGATGTGCCAACGATGACAAAATAGGCGAGCACCACATACCAGAGCCCCAGGTTCAATGCCACATCCTTGAAAAATGGAACAAACAGCTGCGTCTCCTCAGGCACGCCGGCTGTCAGGTAGAGCGCCATGGCTGTAGCGAAGCCAAACAGTGACTGCCACAGATACTTATAGCGGGAGGCCAGGCCCCTGGGGTCCTGCTTGACCAGTTTTTTGTAATCATCCACCAGACCGATACTGCCAAATGCCAGCGTGGTGAGCAAAACAATCCACACATAACGATTACCAAGATCCGCCCACAGCAGGGTGCTGATGCTGACTGCAATCAGAATCAGAGCGCCGCCCATGGTCGGTGTTCCCGCCTTGGCGAAGTGGCTCTTGGGACCGTCATCACGCACCGGCTGTCCCTTGAAGGTGGCAAGCTTGCGAATCACCGCCGGCCCGATCACAAAGGAGACCACCAAAGCTGTCAGCACACTAAGAATGATGCGCAGCGTCTGATATTGAAAAACATTGAAGCCACTCTCAAATTGCGCCAGATAATTAGCCAGATAGATCAGCATCCGATATCCTCATTTGCTGTCAGCGCCTCGACAACCCGCTCCATACGCGCGGCGCGCGAACCTTTGATCAACACGACATGCTGATCATCCAGTTGCAATTGCAGGGCATTATTCAAAGCATCGATGTCATCAAAGGCAAAGCCATTGCTGCCGAATGCGGCAGCAGCTGCGGCGCTCATCGGGCCCAGGGTATAGAGCTTGTCGATGCCGGATTCCACCGCCACTGTTCCGAGTGCAGCATGAACTGCTTCAACATCGCCTCCCAACTCAGCCAGATCGCCAAGCACCAGCACAGTGCGTGCAGTAAAATTTTCCAGCAGCGCAATGGCGGCAGCAACCGAATCAGGGTTGGCATTATAGGTATCATCAATAATGCGTACACCGGCAGCATTGCGGCGGGGAAAAAGCCGCCCGGGCACAGGCCGGATTGATTTCAGACCATCATGAATCAAGCTGTGGTCAATCCGCAGTGCTGCACAGACTGCAACTGCGGCAAGTGCGTTCATGCGATTGTGTTCCCCCGCCAACGGTAGTTGCAGCGAAAACTGTTGAGTACCGATATGCACGTCAAACTGCTGTTCAAAACCACTCTCTCCCCATAGCGTTCTGGATGTGTTTTTTTCCAAACGTACGTCGCAGCTCTCCAGCTGACCGAATGTGATGACCTGATGATCGCCAGCCAGCTCCAGCCACAGCTCCAGCCATTGACTCTCCCCGTTACACACAAAAATGCCGTCACTGGAGAGACCATCAACAATCTCCCCCTTGGCGCGCGCGACGCCTTCAATGGAACCGAAGCCTTCAAGGTGTGCGCGTCCGGCATTATTCAGCAATGCTACATCAGGAGATGTGGTGACACTGAGTTGATGGATCTCACTCTGATGGTTCGCACCCATCTCTATCACCGCAAACTCTTCATTCTGCAAGCGCGTCAAAGTCAGCGGCACGCCAATTTCGTTGTTGAGATTACCGCTGGTTGCGAGTACGCTGCCCTGCAGAGATAAAATTGCCGCCAGCATCTCCTTGACGGTTGTTTTTCCATTACTGCCGGTCAGTGCGATCACCACTGCATGCGACTTGCTTCGCCAGGCTGCTGCCAGCTGCAGCAAGGCGATGCGCACATCGTCAACAACGATTTGCGGGATCCCGACATCGATTTTCCTATCGACCAATGCAGCTACCGCTCCCTGCCTGGCTGCTATTGCCACATAGTCATGACCGTCAAAATGCTCACCGGGAATAGCCACAAACAGCGCCTCTCCATCGAGCGTGCGACTGTCTGTACTTACTGCATTAAAACGCGCATCACCATGAATTGCCTCTCCCCTGAGGATTGATGCCGCTTCGCTGACAGAAAAGTCGATCATTGTCCGCTCCGTAGAAGCTTTTCAACCACTTCCCTGTCACTGAAGTGATGACGTTGATCACCAATAATTTGTATCTCTTCATGCCCTTTCCCTGCAACCAGCACCAGATCCCCTGAAGTTGCATGTTTGATGGCATAGGAGATCGCCTGCAGGCGATCACGCACGACCCGCGGCGGATGATTCATGCCTTTCAGAATCTGTTCGATAATGAGGCTGCCTGATTCGCTACGGGGATTGTCATCGGTCACAATCACCCTGTCCGCCAGCTCTTCGGCGACAGTTCCCATCAATGGCCGCTTGCCCGGATCACGATCACCACCACAACCAAACACACACATGAGTTCGCCGTTGCTATGCTCACGCGCAGCAAGCAGTGCATTCTTCAGGGCATCCGGGGTATGCGCATAATCAATCACCACCAGGGGTTGTTTGTCACCGCCAAAACGCTCCATACGCCCCGGTACAGCCGGCACACTCGAGAGGCGTTTGACCAGCTGCACCAGGGGCACTCCTGCAGCCACCAGCGCTCCCGCCACTGACAGCAGATTATCGACATTGAAACGTCCTATCAGCGGAGACTCCAGCACCACCTGCTGCTGCTCATAGTGCAAAATCATTTTGAGCCCCTGCTGCGTCTGGCGAATATGTGATGCACGCAGTTGCACATCCGCAGCATTCACACCGACTGTGATACAGCGCATCTCAGGTGCTACACTCTCCCTGATTTGCCGCCCGTACGGGTCATCCATATTGATCACCACACAACGCAAACCCGGCAGCCGGAACAACTTCTGCTTGGCTTCAGCATACGCCTGCATGGTGCTGTGGTAGTCGAGGTGATCACGGCTGAGGTTGGTGAATACAGCCACATCTATATGCGCACCATCGACTCTCTCCTGATCCAGTGCATGAGAGGAGACCTCCATCGCGACTGCACTAATACCCGTTTGCAGATAGTCTGCAAACATCTGCTGCAGGGTAATCGCATCCGGCGTGGTATGCGTCGCCTGCTGTAGAGAACCGGGCGCGCCGTTGCCGAGTGTTCCAATCATGGCGCAATTTTCCAGTACCCCTGCTGTCAACCAGGCACAGGTGGTTTTACCATTGGTGCCGGTATATCCGATGATCGTCAGCTGTGCAGAGGGATCTGCGTAAAATCTTGCGGCAATGCTGCCCGCATGGACCCTCTCGGCAGCAATCACCGGAATAGATGCATTCAATGCCTCGATGCGCTCTCTACTCCACACATCATCAATTTCAGCAACAACAGCAGCAGATCCTGCATCAACGGCCTGCTGCAGATAATCAAGCCCATGCCCGCGGGTCCCGGGAAGCGCGATAAACAGTGATCCCGATGTCAGCCTGCGACTGTCCAGTGAGAGAGCGCTGATCGCAAGCTGTGCAAGTTGCGGCGGCGCTTTATCAAGCAGTTCTCCAAGCAACGGCGCATTTGACAATTGTGTCGCAGGCATCATTGCATAGCTCCCGCGCTTGCTACCTGCAATTCACTCTTTGGCCGTTTGTTGTCAGGCGCGACATTCAGCAGCCTCAACGCATGCCCCATCACTTCAGAAAATACCGGCGCAGCGACCGTACCTCCGTAATGACCATTTTTTACCGGCTCATCAAAGACAATCACCATCACCAGTTTTGGATCTGTCGCCGGCGCCATTCCCGCAAACAACGCACGATATTTTTTCTTCTTGTCCTTGTAACCCTGCGCCCCCAGTTTTATGACCGTTCCGGTTTTACCGGCAACCCGGTAGCCGCTCACAGCCGCTTTTGGCGCGGTACCCTGCGCTGAGACCACCCCCTCCATCATTTTACGCAGGGATCTCGCCGTCTCGACGGAAAGCACCCGCTCTCCTTCGACCGCTTTATCAACGCGCAACAGAGAGAGTGGACGGCGGATGCCGTCTGCAGCAAGAATCGCATAGGCCTGCGCCAGTTGCAGTGTCGATACGGAGATACTATACCCAAATGCCAGGGTGGCCTGATCGATGCGCTGCCATAACCCGTAATCGCGCAGCAGCCCGCTCGCCTCACCGGGGAAATCAATCATCACCGGTTGTCCAAAACCATAACTGTCCAGCATTTTCCAATGATCCTTTACCGGCATTTTCAAAGCGATGGTTGCTGATCCCACATTACTGGAACGACGCAGCACTCCGGCAGGGTCGAGCACACCATAGCGTTTCGGATCACTCACCTTGTTCCTGCCTACCCATAGCACCCCTTTCCCGGTATTAATCTTTGTTTTTTCAGTAATATAGCCAAGCTCCATGGCTGCCGCAAGAGTCAGCGGTTTCATCGTCGAACCGGGTTCAAAAGTATCGATGACGGCGCGATTGCGCGCCCGTCCATTGAGATTGCTGCGGCTGGCATTCGGGTTATAAGAGGGTTGGCTCACCATCGCCAGCACCTCTCCGCTGTCGACATCCAGCATCACCAGTGAAGCCGACCTGGCCTGATGTTTGACAACGGCTTTTTTCAGCGCCCGATAGGCATAAAACTGCAAACGGCGATCCAGGCTCAGCACTATGTCCTCCCCCCCCTGCGGCTCGCGGATACTCGCGACATTCGCCAACAGACGCCGCCTGGCGTCTTTCAGTACCAACTTGCGCCCTGCCTCGGCATTCAACTCTTCATCATATTGAAACTCCAGCCCCTCCAATCCCCTTTCGTCACGCCCGGAGAAACCGATCACATGTGAGAAATATTCACCTGCCGGATAGTAACGGCGGTATTCACGCTGCAGACCAACCCCTTTGACCCCGTTGCGTTTCAATATTGCCATCGCCTTGCGGGCATCAGCAGGAGTCATCCAGCGC
Organism: Chromatiales bacterium; assembly: GCA_030145485.1. Classification (GTDB taxonomy): domain Bacteria; phylum Pseudomonadota; class Gammaproteobacteria; order Chromatiales; family Chromatiaceae; genus Sva-25. The sequence goes on along the minus strand of JAQYVP010000017.1, from coordinate 25,541 downwards.
GCCAGGTAGAAAAAATGCTTGTTGCGATAGCGCGTGAGTTTCTGTAACAGATCATCGGCATTCATTTTTAATGCCTGTGCGAGGATTTTGACAGTCTCATTATCCTGGGGAAGAATTCGCGGATCGGCCCATACAGAGTCTACCGGGTTGCTTACCGCCAGCACCTCCTCGTTGCGATCAAGGATCCTGCCGCGCCGCGCCGGCACATCCATATAACTGAGGTGCTTGTATTCACCCTTTTGCTGCAAAAAATCTGTGCGCAAAATTTGCTGATAGCCTGCACCGGCAACCAATAAACCTGCAGCCAACAACAGCCCGCCGAGCATCAAACGGCGGCGCGCAGCAAAAAAGGGAACAGCCGCCGTTTTCTTGCGCCGCGCCTGCCTGCTTTTTTTATGTCGCTGTTTTGTCGCCATTACTCTGTTTCCAAAACCTCTATCTCTTGCATATCCGGGGTACGCATGTGCAGATTATTGCGCGCCTTTTTTTCGATACGCTCGTAGTCGGCAAATGTCGCCAACTCAACTTGTAATTGCCCCTGTATCACGCTCAACTCATCGGCGCCGGTTCTCAAGGCCTCACGCACCGCAAACAGCTGGCGCGTCTGTTGCTTTGCCTCGACTACTTTCAATGCCGTCCATACAATCAGCACCAGCATACCCGTGATCAGCAGCAGTCGACTGCCGCTCATATGGATTTCTCCGCAACTCTCAAGCGGGAACTGCGCGCACGCGGGTTCTCCCTGATCTCCTCACGCGAAGGCGTTACCGCCTTACCCACAAGACGCAATATTGGCTGCTGCAATTGGGACGCCATCACTGGAACCCCTTTTGGCAGCGTATCGACTCGCGAGTGGTCTCGCAGGAAACGTTTTACGATTCTATCCTCCAGCGAATGAAAGCTGATCACGGACAAACGCCCTCCCTTCCCGAGTATTGATAATGCCTGTTCAAGTACGGCCGAGAGCTGCTGCAGTTCCTGATTGATGCGAATTCTTATTGCCTGGAAAGTGCGTGTAGCCGGATGCTTGCCCGGATCTTTTCGCGGTACGGCCCGCTCGATCAACTCCACCAGCTGCGATGTAGTCATCAGCGGCATCTGTTGACGCTGCGCTACGATTGCCGTTGCGATGCGACCGGAAAATCGCTCTTCCCCATATTCACTCAAAACCTGTTTGATCTGCTGCTGTGATGCCTCAGCCAACCAGGCTGCCGCCGTCAACTCATCGTCAGGATTCATACGCATATCCAGCGGCCCGTTGTGCATAAAACTAAAACCCCGCTGTGCATCCTGCAGTTGTGGTGAAGAAACCCCAAGGTCCAGCAGCACACCATCGATCTCACCCTTGATACCCAGTTTTACGGCAACATCCTCAAGCGCGTCAAAGGACGTATGTACAATCGAAAAACGCGGATCATCCCCAATCACTGTTGCTGCACTCCTGATTGCATCCGGATCACGGTCCAGCGCCACCAAACGCCCACTGGCGCCCAACTTCCTTAGTATTAACTCGCTATGCCCGCCACGGCCGAAGGTCGCGTCCACGTAGATCCCATCCGGCCTGATTGCGAGTGCATCCACTGCCTCATGCAGCAAAACAGGTTGATGATTGAATGATACTGTCACCCTGTTACAGATTCAGATTTGCTATTTCTGCAGAGACTTCCGAGTCCGGATCCTGCAAGGCCAACATGTTCTCCTCTTCAATTTGCTGCGCCATCTGCTGCGACCAGATTTCAAGTCTGCGCCCCTTGCCAATAATGGCAATCTGTTCACCTGCCACCAGCCCTGCATGTTCACGATGTTTCAACGGCAGCACAATACGCCCCTGCCCATCAAGGTCTATCTCCTGCAGATTTGAAAAAATAATATGCTGGATCTGCGAATAGTGCTTGTTCAACGCAGGTAGATTCCCGACCATCAGCGCAGTCTTCTCCCACTCATCCCAGGGATACATCCACAAACACTTTTCTCCCTGGGGATGGATCGTCACTGCAACCCTGGAGCCACCACTGCTGCGCAAACCTTCACGGTGGCGCGCAGGAATGGCAACGCGCCCCTTGGTATCCAGTTTGACAAGATTGGTTCCGAAGTACATGGATGACTCAGTTGCTACTTTTTTATTAACAAGAAGCAGGAAGCACCTAAACTCCCCACTTTCCCCCACTTAATGGGAATAATAGATGCTATACCCACTTTGGTCAAGGTAAAAACAGAAAAAATTGAGAATTTACAATAACTTAGATAGAGAGGGCCATCCATATAAATAACAATCGGATGAAGAGTAAAGTTAATGTTACTTGTGAAGAAATAGAGGGCAATCACCCATTAAAGAGGGAGGCTGGGGTGAATTGAATGAAGAGTGGGGAAAGGTGGGAGCCAGCCTGTAAGCCGGGTTCTGTCGTGGTTAATCATTCATCTGGATGATGCGTCACCGCATATCTCAAGCGACCTACCCGGAAGCCACCTGCGGACCACAGGCTGTGCGAACACAAGCTTCCCTATTTGGTCTTGCTCCGGGTGGGGTTTACCATGCCACTGCTGTTGCCAGCAGCGCGGTGCGCTCTTACCGCACCATTTCAACCTTACCGGCAGTCACAGACTGCTTAGGCGGTATATTTTCTGCTGCACTTGCCGTCGGATCACTCCGCCCAGGCGTTACCTGGCACCCTGCCCTGCGGAGCCCGGACTTTCCTCCATCAGTAAACTGACAGCGATTAACCGGCCGACTCCCACGAAGAAAGTAGCTGTTTGGAGATCAAAAAGCAAGAGAAAAGTGGTTAGGTTTTAGGTTTTAGGCGGCAATTCTAAATGCAGAGAGATACTCACCACGAAGGACACGAAGAGCACGAAGATATTTTGTAGCCAGTTGATTCTTCGTGGTCTTCGTGAGCTTCGTGGTAAAAGTCTTTTAAAATATCAACACTATATAGGTAGGTTTTAGGTGGCTTCGTTCTCCGCCCGACATTCTTTTACATACTGCCAACTGACGACTGCCAACTTTATTTATTTATGGTTCTGCGTACGCCACAGATTGACGATGCCTTCGACATCCAGGTCATCGGGGCCCTCGCGCCAACTGGTAAAATAGTCCACATCAGTATTTCTAGGTTCCGGGTCGGGCCGGTAGACCTGGATACGCGTTGGCATTGGAGCGGCCTCGCCCAGCACCAGCGCCTCGCCCCGTCCCAGGGAGGCCAGCATATCCGTCAAATCACTCTCTGCTTCCGGCACCATCGCGCGTATATACTCCTGGTCATCCGGATTTGTAGTACGCAGACAAATAAACGAACTGCACTGGGAAAGCATGGTTTCGGAGAGCTCCGTCGGACGCTGGCTGACGACTCCGATGGAGACACCATATTTGCGTCCCTCCTTGGCAATCCGCTCCATCATTTTTTTGGTACCCTCGAACTGTCCACCCTTCTCGCGGGGAATATAGGCGTGCGCCTCTTCACAGATCAGGGTGATGGGAAAATCATGCCGTTTCGGGTTCCAATAGTTGAATTCATAAGCCAGGCGTCCGACTTGCGCTGAGATTGCCGGACGAATATCGGTCGGTACAGAACTTAAATCGATGATGGTAATATTTGCCTTGTCGCGGCCCAGACCGATAAATTCACGCAATAATTCACTCAAAGATGCCGAAGTGGTGCGTTTTTTTGGCTTGAGGAGAAAATCATAGCGAACATCATTGAAGCGACTCTCCATGCGAACCAAAAGCTCGTCAAATTCACCAAACAAAGCCCCCTTGACTTTACCAAACTCCTTCCTTTCACCATTGGCGCTCTTAAAGATCTGATAGAGGTCTGCCAGGGAGAAATAGATGGGGGTATCAACGGACGCCCCCTGCAAACCAATGGCCTTTGCCTCTTTAGCCCTGAGCGTTTGCAACACCTGGCGCATAAACGCTATTTGCGTCGTCGCACCGGGATCAGAACGATCGATAAACAAGTCTACCAACTCCGCATAACTCATCATCCAGTACGGCATCTCAAGCTCGAGAGCATCGACATAGTTCACCTTGCCTTGCGCAAAAGCCGTCTGCCTGACGCCTCTCTCATCCTCCCAGCAATACTCCCCATGCAGATCCAGAATGATCATATGAGATTTTGGCATGGCTTTGAGAGTGTGTTGAAGCAGGCTGGTTACCGTCCAGGTTTTTCCGGAACCGGACTGTCCCAGGATAGCAAAATGGCGGCCGAACAGGGCGCGGGGATCAAGGCTGACATGGTAATCTGTTTTTGCCGCCAGTTGACCAATATAGAATCCATAGTCGCTGAATGTCGAAAAGATTGCATTTATCTCATCGTAGCCAACCGCATAGACCCTGGCTCCCGGAGTCGGGTAATGCCTGACGCCTCGGACAAACAGACCACCCTTCTGAATTTCTCCAACGGGAACCAGGGAGATATACCGTGCTGTATAAATCCTGCCTTTGTGATCTGTACGATCCCTCTCAGCCATCTTGTGGACCAGCGCCAGGATGGTGATATCTGACTGACGAATCGTCACATACGACCCCAGGTGCCCCGCCAGGATCGTCTCACTGCCAATATTAATTAGAGGGTTATCATTGGTATATTCATCAATGACACAGGCTTCCATTCCATCCCCCCTGACCTCGGTCAGGGTAGCAATCTGAATAGCCGGGAGTGTGGATTTAGACATGTTTAAAATTCTCGTCTGAAATGTAACTTCTCAATCGTCACGTGCATTAGTTGGGTTTGCGCAGGGTCAGGACCAGCCTTTCAGGGACGCATGAATACATCCCTGGTCGCTTCCGGCATCCTGCCTCTGGCGACATTAATACATCCATGTATGTCATAAACTCTGATAAAACATCTCTGTTTTATACAGCCCTGAAAAGCAAGTCCCAACCCTGCTTTTCTGCACGGAGTTATTGAGAAATGCCCCCGAAATGGTTATGCACCTGTTTTTACGAAAAATATGCCACAAAGCAGTTCGCGTCAATAGAAAAAGCAGTAACAGAAAATAGATCCGGTGATATTTCACTCATCCCTTACCGTCAACTCAAGCAAGCGAAGTATCATGTACCGCTTCAGCCCCCATGACGCCTATAATTGATTCCAACGAAACGGGATCCCGCTGCAGCGAAACAACCACATAGCGAAGTTCAGCCAGCGAGACCTTGAGTTCATCATTCAAGGGACACTTCAGGATATTCTTCTCCCGAGCCTGCATAATCTCCGTGAATTCCGCATACAGAGAGTCGAACATTGTCAGATAAGCTTCCATCCCCGCAGGATGCTCTTCCGACAGCCGTTTTTTAGCGAGTGCAACCTTGCCAATTTTCATCAGCACTGCCACGCGCTCAGTCAACGAACCATTCATATTAGAACACTTCGCCTTATGCTCACAGTGAAACAACCTGGATTTGATAGAACTCAATAATTTATTCATTTTGCTACGCTTGTTTAGTCTCTTATATCTATTCTACTCTGAACCTTCACAGCTGTTTAGAGTATTGAGCAATACACTTGAGCAGGATCAATCTATTCAGGAAGAACGCCATGCTGCGCTACTTCATCTTCAACAGCAGTTGGTAAAGTTCCCGCTTTGGCCGGTTGCAGATGCGTGCAGCAATTTTAGCCGCCTGGTTGGGAGGCACTTCGCCTGCAAGAGCCTGCAGCACTCTCTCGACAGAGTCTTCCCCCATGACCGTACTGTCACTTGCCGCAACCATCACCACAAATTCTCCACGTTGCTGATTCGTGTCAGCAATCATCGTTTGCAGTAATTGAGCGAGTGGCAGATCGAGAATGGTTTCGAATTGCTTGGTCAGTTCACGCGCAACCACCACGCGTCGACCTTCGCCAAACGGCGCCTGCATATCCTGCAGGCATTGCAGAATACGGTGCGTGGATTCATAAAAGACCAGCGTCGAAGGGAAGTTGCGCAACTGCTGCAGACGTTTGAGACGTTTCTCCTGCGTGCGCGGAAGAAATCCCTCAAACAGAAAACGATCTGTCGGCAATCCTGATGCTGACAATGCTGCAATAACGGCGCTTGCTCCGGGCAACGGTACGACCTCCACGCCTCTCTCCCGGCATGCACAAACGATGCGATAACCAGGATCACAGATCAGAGGTGTTCCCGCATCACTCACCAGCGCTATCTCTTCTCCGGCAAGTAATAAATCCACAAGTTGCTGTGATCGCTGCTGCTCATTATGCTCATGAAAAGAGAGTGTTCGCGTATCGATCCCAAGATGAGAAAGCAATCCAGCCGTGTGGCGGGTGTCTTCGGCAGCAATCAGATCCACCCGTTTCAGCACCTCGACAGCCCGCCGGGTAATATCCCCGAGATTGCCGATGGGGGTAGCAACAATATAAAGCCTGCCTGTTTGCATTGACATCCAGCCCTTCACTCAGGATACTGCGAGAGTTATTTAACCAATTGCGGTCACTGATACTATGCTACCACTAAATAGACTTTTCCCTGCTGTCGTTCTCGTCTTCTCGCTTGCCCTCTCCGGGTGTGCGTCAATAGGCCTGGACACCTTTGGCATCGGTGTCAATCAAGCCCGATCAGATCGCGCCGAATCTCTGGCAAACAAGGGGGACTATGCCGGCGCCGCCTATTTGTATGAGCTCCTGGCACGCTCAAACAAAGGCAAGCAGCGAACCGAGTATCTGCAAAGAGCATTGAACTATTATGAAAGAACAGGAGATGATGCCTCCGCTTCGCGTATCAGGATGGCGCTTGCAAACGAAGCAGTCGTTACTTCAAATGTCACCACCGGTGAAATCGCCGTACTGCTCCCCTCTTCCGGTGTCTATGCCAATGCCGCCAATGCTGTTCGCCAGGGGATCGAGTCAGTGTATGCACGTCAACCCGAAGGCAAACGCCCGACACTGCGCTATATTGACAGCGGTAACCTCGGTGAGGCTATCGCTCAGGCAGACTCGGCGGCAATGATCCTCGGGCCACTCAGCAAGCCTTCGGTGCAACGGGTCGTCTCCAATGGCATCAACTCCACGACCATCACTCTCAACCAGGTGAGCAATTATTCACCCAGGGGGGTCTATCAATTTGGTCTCTCCCCCGTAGCAGAGGGTGAGATAATCGCGGAGAAAGCCTGGGCTGACGGCCATCGTACTGCATCCATCATCTACCCGGATACCAGCTGGGGAAGCCGTTACGAAAAGGGCTTTCGCCAACGCTGGTACTCCCTGGGGGGTGCTGTCACAGCCAGGGTGAGATACCCGCAGGGCGCCGGCAGTTTCACTAACACCGTCGACTCAGCCATGAAGACACCGGCAGATGCCGTCTTCATCGCGGCAAAACCCAGCAAGGCGCGCAAAATCCGCGCTCAAATGCTGCTCTCTAGCGACAAAAAACCCACTGTTTATGCATCCTCTACCGCCTATGACAGACGCCTTTATGGCCACAAGGACGCCAACTTCGACAATGTCTGGATACCGGTATTACGCTGGACTGTGCCGGGAGCCACAGCAGCATCCATTCCTACCTATCAGGAGCTTGAATCAGACCCTAGCTTCAATCCCGGCCTGGCCAAGTTCTACGCTTTCGGCATCGACGCCATGCTGTTGGCTCTGAATGCCGGGGATATCAGCCGCGGAAAAGTCCTGCAGGGAGCAACCGGTGACCTTGGTCTCGACAGTAATGGCGTCATCAGACGCAATATGCTGTGGTTGCATTATCATAATGGCGCCCTGACGCAACACCAGCCCGGCAGCAAGAAATAATCGACTTGCGAAAAACTCCTTTGCAGCAGATTCCCTGTCCATTTTTATCCGGTACATCCCGGCCCCTAAACCGCCAGCACAAATAAATTTCGGATTGTAAACCGTTACACAGACCCTTATACGCACCTCGAATGAGCATCAGTTCCAACTCGAAACGACACTCCCCCGCCAACACCTCATACTGCTGATACCAGAGTGAACAGCAGGGAGACAGGCGGACGAGCCGAGCAATATGCGCTCGATTATCTAAAATCGCACGGACTTAAACTGGTCACACGCAACTTCCTGTGCCGTATGGGTGAAATCGACCTGATCATGCTGCACAGGAATCATCTCGTTTTTGTCGAGGTCCGCTACCGAAAAAACAGCCTTTACGGTACCCCGGCGGCATCCATCAGTCGCACCAAACAGAGCCGCCTGACACGAACTGCAAATTTCTATCTGCAACAACATGGTGCCGACAAACCCTGCCGCTTTGACGTCGTTGCCATCGTAGCCCAGCCGGAAATCAAAATCGAGTGGATCAAAAATGCCTTTGAAGCAGCGTACTAGAAATTCTTGAAAGGCCAACATGTTTACAAATGAGTCAAGTTTTAAAAAAATCTCTCGCCAAGGCGCAAAGAGCGCAAAGGGTTTTCTTGGCGTGCTTTGCGTCTTCGCCTACAGGGATCGTAGGTGAGGGGCGTGAGCAGGACGCGAAAGCTTTGCGAGAGAAATAATTTTTTCATGCCTTGTCAGTCTGAGACACGGTCTCGCTAGTAATCCTTAAATGGCCAACATCTTTATAAATGAGTCAAATTTCTAGAATGATTCTCGCAAGGAAACTTGTCCTCTGCCTCGCCCTACTCATCTCCCTCCTACTGCTTGAAAGTTGCGCTGCTGCTATCGTTGCAACCACAGCAACCGTTGCTTCAACCATGCACGACAGACGGACGACAGCAACTGTCATGGATGATCAGGAGATCAAACTGCGCGCCAGGGCCACTCTCAGCAATCATCCTGAAATTTCCGAACACTCACGCATCCATGTCACCAGTTTTAATCGCCGCGTATTGATTTTTGGACAAGCCGAATCCCGGCAACTGGCAGATCAATTCGCACATCTTGTCAGCACACAGCCCAAGCTCAAATCCGTCTATAATGAAGTTGAAATCAGAGCCCGTGCAAGCAATCTGGATATCAGCAGGGATGCCGCCCTAACCAGTAAAATCAAAGGTTCACTGTGGCGGATCAGCATTAAAGGATTCGATCCAACCCGGGTCAAGATCTCCACCACGCTGGGAAATGTCTATCTACTCGGCCTGGTGACTGCCGTAGAGGGGCCTGCAATCGTCGCACAGGTGCGCGGCATCAGTGGCGTAAAAAAGGTCATCGGGATCTTTGAATTTATTGAAAGGTGAAAATCATCGACAGCAAAAAAATCTCATCAGCATTTTTCCGCAACCTTGCTGCTGCTGCAGGCAGTGACTGCCTGCTGACAAAAACCTCCGACTGCTGGCCCTACGGCTATGACAATAGCCGCCTACAGGCGCAGCCGGGAGCAGTTGTATTTGCCACTACGCACTCGCAAGTCCAGGACATCATCGAAGTCTGTAATCAAGCCGGGGTGCCTCTCGTCTGCCGCGGCAGTGGCACTGGTACAACAGGAGCAACAGTGCCGCTTCAGCATGCTGTTGTACTCTCATTTGAACGCATGCAGAAGATCATCGGCATCGATCCAGTCAACCGTACCGCCACCGTCCAGCCAGGTGTTACCAATGCTGCATTGCAGCGGGAGTCAGCGCAACACGGGTTCTTTTGGCCGCCCGATCCGACCAGTGCAGAGGTATGCACTATCGGCGGAAACCTTGCCTATAACTCGGCCGGTCCCCGAGCCGTGAAATACGGCACTCCAAGAGAAAATACTCTGGCATTGACAGCCATTAGCGGAGATGCGAAAAGCTTTCACACCGGCACACTGACCACCAAAGGCGTCGTCGGCTATGATCTGACACGCCTCCTGATCGGCTCGGAAGGAACCCTCGGGGTGATTACCGAGGCCACCCTGAAACTCACGCCAGAGTCCGAAAGCAGGCGCACCATGCGCGCCAGCTACCGTGATATCCATGCAGCTGCGCGTGCAGTAGCCGCAATCATGTCACAGCCTGTGACACCCTGTGCACTGGAGTTTATGGATCATTCCGCATTGCAGATGGTACGGGATTTTTCGGATTTGCAGCTTGATGGCGATATCGGCGCTGTGCTGATGATCGAGGTCGATGCCATGGAGCATGCGATTGATGAGGCCGCTGCACAGGTCGCCGCCGCCGCCAGGGTCGATGGCTGCATAGAACTGCGCATCGCCGCCTCTCAACAGGAGGTGGATCAGTTGTGGAGGACACGCAAGGCGCTATCACCAGCGCTGCGCAACATTGCACCGAAAAAAATCAACGAGGATGTGGTGGTACCAATATCACAACTGCCGCGCCTGATCGAGGGGCTGGAACAACTGTCGCTGCAACACCGCATACAGATTGTCAATTTCGGCCATGCAGGCAACGGCAATATCCACGTCAACCTGCTGACAAATCCGGATGATCCCGGCGAGACTGCGCGCGCCGAAGCATGTCTGTCGGATGTCTTCTCACTGGTGCTGGAACTGCAGGGAACCCTCTCCGGAGAACATGGCGTCGGCATTGTAAAACGTGATTACATCGCACGGGAACTGGATCCGGTTGCGCTGCAGTTAATGCATCAAATCAAACGTCAGTTCGATCCAAACAATATCCTGAACCCTGGCAAGACCTTGCCGGAGCAGAAATCCTGAATAGTAGAGAAAAACTCACCACGAAGAGCACGAAGATATTTTTTACCCAATTGATTCTTCGTGGTCTTCGTGTGCTTCGTGGTAAAAGTCTTTTAAAAAACCGACACTCTATTGCATTGCCGCATTGAAAATTGCTACTGTAGTAAACTACAATCTGCAGTTTTGACTCACCAGCCATCAAACTTTCCGGCCACGAAAATCCCTGACACGAACCCCGACAATAGCCAAAGCGCCGAAATAGACTAACACACCGATAATCACCCAGGCGGCAAGATGGCCGGTTTGCCATCTCCAGTCTGAAACCAGCCACTGCTGCAAAGGACCTGCCAGCCAGTAGAGCATTGCGCCCATCACTGCTGCTGCTATTGCCGCCCGCAGCAGCAGCAACGGCCAGCCCGGAGGCGGTTGATAGATCTCTCTTTTACGCAAGACCCAAAATAGCAGCAAGGCATTGACCATCGCGGCGATCGAGGTAGCCAGTGCCAGACCTGCATGCTGTAAAAACTGCATCAAGATGAGATTCATCACCATATTGACGACCATCGCTACGATCGCTATCTTCACCGGCGTCTTCGTATCCTGCCGCGCATAGAAGCCCGGCGCCAACACCTTGATCACCATGAAGGGAATCAGCCCGCAGGAATAGGCCATGAGACTCAAACGCGCCATTTGCACATCATGCGCATCGAACACATCCGACTGGAACAGCGTTGCAATCAGCGGACCGGCCAGCACCAGCAAACCTACCGCTGCCGGAATACCCAGCAATATCGCCCAGCGCAGGGCCCAGTCGAGCATCTCGGAAAACTCCCGCGGAGAGGATTCAGCATGCTTTCTGGAGAGATTGGGCAAGATGACGGTTCCCAGCGCCACCCCCAATATCCCTACCGGAAACTCCATCAGACGATCAGAGTAATAGAGCCAGGAGATGCTTCCCTTCTGTAAAAAGGAGGCGATCAGCGTGTCGAGCAGCAGATTCAACTGGGTGACAGAGACGCCGAAGATTGCCGGGGCCATCAACTTCAGCACGCGACTGATGCCCTCGTCTTTGAAAGTCGGCGTGGTAAATTTTGGCAGCAGTTTCAGGCGATAGAGAAATGGCAGCTGGAATGTAAATTGAGCAATACCTGCGATCAGCACTCCCCACGCCAACGACATGATCGGTGGATCGACAAAAGGCGACAGCCAGTAGGCACAGGCGATCAACACCAGATTCAGCAGCACCGGCGTAAAAGAGGGAATACCGAACTGGTTATGGGTATTGAATATGCCGCCGGCAAATGCTGTCAGCGAGATAAACAGCAGGTAGGGAAAGGTGAGGCGCAACATATCCGCTGCAAGCTCTGCATCGCCACCGTCACCAAAATACCATCCCGGAGCAAACAGCGCGATCAGCAGCGGCGCCGCGAGAACACCAACGACAGAAACGATCAGCAGCACCAGCCCGAGGGTACTGGCGATGTGATCAACAAAGGTTTTCAGATCATCAAAACTACGTGTCGCTTTATATTCGGAAAGCACCGGCACAAAAGCAACAGAGAAGGCGCCTTCTGCAAACAGGCGGCGCAGAAAGTTGGGGATCTTGAAAGCAACAAAAAAAGCATCCGTCATCTCGTTGGCGCCAAACAGGCGCGCAAACACCAGATCTCGAACAAATCCAAGAATACGGGAGAGGGTGGTATTTCCGCCAACTTTCGCCAGCGCATGCATCAGATGCAAAGATTTTTACCTTCGATTCAGAACCAGTCTCCGCTACAGAGATCGGGGAAAAACGGGTAGTATACATCCGACCGTTTTGCGCATGAAGCAGGATCTACGCCTCAATTCCTGGAAGGGGATATTTTTCATGCGCTTGACCTGGATCATTGTCGACTCATCCGGGGGAAATAAATTTTAAACTATTCAGTACTTGCAAGGCCGTCACTGTCTCCAAGTATATCTTCCGGAAAACGCCGTGAATACATCCTTGTAGGCTCGACTCGGCATCCCTGCCTCATACGTTTCCGGAAGATATACCCGAAAACAGTGACTTGGTTCGCCTTTCTGACAAGATGCTGAATAGTTGCCCAATTTTTTACATTTGCTCCAAAACTGCTCTCAAGCTATAGTCTCATGTTCAACCATGCCCCTGTGAGAATAATCGGAATATCACTGGCCAACCCAACGCCTGACACTACCGAGCCACCCTATGGATAAAAAAACGATTCTGAACCAGACGCATCACGATCTGGGTGCGCGCATGGTACCTTTCGGCGGCTGGGAAATGCCGGTGCATTACGGTTCCCAGATCGAGGAGCACCATGCCATTCGGCAGCACGCAGGCATGTTCGACGTCTCCCACATGCAGATTATCGACCTCAAAGGCAGTGACTGTAAACGCTATCTGCGCCACCTGCTCGCCAACGATGTGGCGAAACTCAAATCCACTGGCCGGGCCCTCTACTCCTGCATGCTCAATTCACAGGGCGGGGTGATCGATGACCTGATCGTCTATTTCATGGATGAAACCTGGTATCGCATTGTCGTCAATGCCTCCACAGCGCAAAAAGACCTTGGCTGGATCATGGAGCAGGTTGGTGTCTTCGGCATCGAAGTACTTCCGCGCAGCGACATGGCGATGATTGCCGTACAGGGACCCAAGGCGATTGAATTAACACTGCCGTTGCTGAATGATGAGTTGCGTGAGTCTGCCGCAGAACTGAAGCCATTTTCAGCCGTGTGGGATCCAAGCTGGTTCGTTGCCCGCACAGGTTATACCGGTGAGGATGGATTTGAGATTTTACTGCCTCAGAGTAACTGTGTCACCCTGTGGAATGAGCTGATCGATGCAGGAGTACGTCCCTGCGGCCTGGGTTCACGCGATACCCTGCGCCTCGAAGCAGGCATGAATCTATATGGCCAGGATATGGACGAAACCACCACCCCCCTGGTTTCCGGGCTCGGCTGGACGGTCGCATTGGAGCCCGAAGAGCGCGCATTTATCGGTCGCGAGGCGCTGGAGAAGCAGAAAAAAACAGGCATCACTCAGCAGCTTGTCGGCCTTGTCCTCGAAGGACGGGGTATACTGCGCAGTCATCAAAAGCTGTTTGATGCAGACAAGCAGATAGGCGAGATTACTTCGGGCGGCTTCTCGCCCACTCTTGAACGCAGTATCGCGCTCGCCCGCATAGAGACCGGCTCACCCCACGGTTTTGATGTGGAAATGCGCGGCAAACGTCTGCCAGTCAAGGTTGTAAAATATCCTTTTGTACGTCACGGCAAACTCGCCACCAAGCTATAATAACCTAGCGAGACCAAGTCCCAGACTGGCAAGGCATGAAAAAAATTATTTTCTCTCGCAAAGACGCAAAGCTCGCCAAGAAAAACCTTAGCAATCATGGCGTTCCTGGCGAGAGACTTTATTTAAGACTTAAAACTTAAAACCGACCTTCATGGAGCACTCTCATGAGCAATACCCCCGATGGGCTAAAATACGCAAAAACACACGAATGGGTCAAGGATAATGGTGACAGCACTGTTACTGTCGGCATCAGCGATCATGCTCAGGAGCTGCTTGGCGACCTGGTTTTCGTCGAGTTGCCGGAAGCCGGCAGTGACGTAGCGGCAGGTGACGAAATCGCCGTGGTTGAATCAGTCAAGGCCGCTTCCGACATCTACAGCCCGCTGTCGGGAAAAGTTCTAGGCGTCAATGAAGTTCTGATTGACGCACCGGAAAGCATCAACGATTCACCCTACGAAGAGGGCTGGCTGTTTACGCTAAAACTCGCCGATAGCAGCGAACTGGATACATTACTGGATGCAGACGCCTATGTGAAGCATGCACAGGATGAGGGGCATTAATGCCCCGGCAGATTACCCCTCCGCCGAACCCCCATCCCATGGACTGAATCAGAGGTTCCTTTAATGCCTTTCATCCCTCACACCGAAGCTGATGTCAAGCATATGCTGTCGAGCATCGGAGTCGACAGTATCGAAAGCCTGTTTGATGAAATCCCCGACGACCTGAAATGCGGTGAGCTTGATTCCATTCCCGCCGGCATAAGCGAGATGGAGATCACTGAACTGATGCATCAGCGGGCAGCAGCGGATGGACAATCCGCCTGCTTCATCGGAGCCGGCGCCTACGATCACCATATTCCTGCTGCAGTGTGGGAACTGGCTACGCGTGGTGAATTCTACACCGCCTATACCCCCTATCAGGCTGAAGCCAGCCAGGGAACGCTGCAACTGCTGTATGAATATCAATCCATGATGACCGCACTGACAGGCATGGATGTCTCCAATGCCTCTCTCTATGACGGCGCATCAGCAGTAGCAGAGTCCATATTGATGGCGGTGCGCGCCAACCGCAAGTCAAAATCAAGGCGGGTGCTGCTGCCGCGCAGCCTGCACCCGGCCTATCGAAAAACCGTACAGACGATCGTTCGCCATCAGAAAATCGAGTTAATCGAGATCCCTTTTGATACTGCAAGCGGCAAAACCGATCTCGATGCACTCGACAGCTACAGCGGTGATGACATAACCGCAGTGGTCATTCCCCAGCCCAATTTTTTTGGCGTACTCGAGGATATCGATGCGCTCACCAACTGGGCTATGAGCAATGGAGCCATCAGCATCGCAGTGGTCAATCCACTCGCACTGGCCATTCTCAAGCCGCCCGGTGAATGGGGCGACAAGGGCGTGGATATCTGCTGTGGAGAGGGCCAGCCACTGGGAATTCCTCTCGCATCCGGCGGCCCCTACCTGGGATTCATGTGCTGTCGGCAGCAGCATGTACGCCAGATGCCCGGTCGCATTATCGGCGGCACCGAGGATCTCGACGGCAAGCGCGGCTACAGCCTGACACTGCAGGCGCGTGAACAGCATATCCGCCGTTCCAAGGCAACCTCCAATATCTGCACCAACCAGGGATTGATGGTGACGGCCGCAACCATCTACATGGCGCTGCTCGGCGGAGAAGGATTGGCGCATACTGCTGCTGCCGCACATGCGAATACAGCGGCACTGGTTGAAAAATTGTGCAGCATCGATGGTGTCGACACACTGTTCTCATCATCTGTTTTCCATGAGTGTGCATTGAAAATCAATGCCCCGGCAGAGAATGTACTGCGCTCGCTGGCCGCACACAATGTACTCGGTGGTTACAATCTGAGTGCAGAGTATCCGGAGTTGGGAGACGCTATACTGGTATGCGCAACAGAGAAGCGCACCGAACAGCAGATCGAGGGTTTTCGCGACAAACTCGATCGCATCATGAATCGCCAGGCGAAATGCCCTGTCACACCAAAATTTGATTAAACCTGGGACTGCCTTCTTATACTAAAGTCATTGATTGGATAAGATCTTCACAAATGAGAGGCTCTTGCAAAACCCCAAAATTCGTCATTCCGGCTAAAAACATGCTGGAATGACGGGGTTTTGCAAGTACCTCATAAGTCAGATTTTAATAATTACTCTCGCCAAGGCGCCAAGATCGCAAAGGTTTTTCTTGGCGAGCTTGGCCTACATGGATGTAGGTCAGGGGCGTAAGCAGGACGCGGAAGCTTTGCGCCTCTGCGAGAGAAAAGAGTCTCTTTCATACCTTGTAGATAAATAAAAGACATTACCTCATGCTGATATTTGAACAATCACAATCCGGACGACGTGCGACTGCCCAGGCTCCCGGCAACCCGGCCTCCCTGGGATCCATTCCGGAATCACTGCGGCGCAAACAGCCTGCCGCCCTGCCGGAAGTGTCGGAGATGCAGACAGTGCGCCACTATACGCGCCTGTCGCGCAACAACTTCTCCATCGACACAAATTTCTACCCGCTGGGTTCATGCACCATGAAGTACAATCCGCGCGGCTGCAACACGCTCGCGATGCTGCCCGGGTTCCTGGCGCGCCACCCCTATGCACCGGAGAGCCACAGCCAGGGGTTCATGGCCTGCATGTACGAGTTGCAGGAGACCCTCAAAGAGGTCACCGGCATGCGCGAAGTCTCACTGACACCGGCAGCCGGCGCTCAGGGAGAATTTACCGGCATCGCCATGATAAAAGCCTATCATGATGCCAGGGGCGACACTGGGCGCAGCGAAATTATCGTCCCCGATGCTGCACACGGCACCAACCCCGCCACTGCGGTCATGTGTGGTTACAAGGTGCGCGAAATCCCGACCAAAAAGGATGGCGATATCGACATCGACGCCCTGAAAAGTGTGCTGGGACCACAGACAGCCGGCATCATGCTCACCAACCCATCCACAGTCGGGGTCTTTGAACGCCGTATCCGTGAAATTTCCAACCTGGTCCACCAGGCCGGAGGGCTGCTCTACTATGACGGCGCCAATCTCAATGCCATCCTCGGCAAGGTGCGTCCCGGCGATATGGGCTTTGACGCCATCCACATGAATTTGCACAAGACCTTTTCGACACCGCATGGAGGCGGCGGACCCGGCGCCGGCCCTGTCGGCGTCAGTGAACGCCTGATCCCCTACCTTCCGGTTCCGATGGTCGATTATGACGGCGACAGCTACCAGTGGCTGACGCAAACAGAGCGTCCTCAATCCATCGGTCAGCTCACCGCCTTTGGAGGGAACTCGGGTGTTTTGCTGCGCGCCTACATCTACGCAAAAATGCTCGGACGCGAGGGCATGGTGCGTGTTGCCGAATACGCAACCCTGAATGCCAACTACCTGATGAAACTGCTGATAGATTCAGGCTTTCAGGCCGCTTATCCCGAACGCAGAGCCAGTCATGAGTTCATCATCACGCTGAAAAACGAGGCGAAGGAGCTCGGTGTCAGCACCATGGATTTTGCCAAGCGCATGCTCGATTACGGTGTGCATGCGCCAACTACCTATTTCCCACTGCTGATTCCAGAATGCCTGCTGATCGAGCCGACCGAGACCGAGTCTGTGGAAGAGCTGGACAACTTTGTCGAAGTGATGCAAAAAATTCGCCATGAAGCTGAACACCAGCCGGAGATCGTCACATCCGCTCCGCACAGCATGCCGGTCAAACGCCTCGACGATGTCAAAGCGGCGCGTGAACTGGACCTGCGCTGGCAGCCACCAGAATCCTAGTAATCCTTGAGTGACTAACATGTTTACAAATATGTCAATTTTCAAAAATCACTCTCGCAAAGCTTCCACGTCCTGCTCACGCCCCTCACCTGACGTCCATGCAGGCGAAGGCGCAAAGCTCGCCAAGAAAAACCTTTACGGTCTTAGCGCCTTGGCGAGAGAAAATGTTTTTTTCATGCCTCGTCAGTCTGAGACCGGGACTCCCTAACTATGGGAAATCAGAATGCCACCGGCATCAAACGCCTGAACAACGCCTTTGGCTACTCGATGCAGGGGTTTGCCGCCTGTTTCAAACACGAGGAGGCATTCCGCCAGGAGATCTATGCCTCCCTGCTGCTGATACCGCTGGCTCTCTATGCGGGAGATAGCGGTGTCGAACGCGCCCTGCTGCTTGGCAGCTGGCTGGTGGTGCCGCTGGTGGAGTTGCTGAATTCTGCAATTGAAAATGCAATCGACAGAATCGGGGAGGAACAGCATGAATTGTCAGGCCGCGCAAAGGACATTGGCTCGGCAGCGGTCTTTGTTGCGCTGCTGCTATGTACCTGTGTGTGGCTGCTGGTATTGTTACCCCGGCTGTCAGGATCCTGGTAGTTGTGAAAACCCCAACCTCTAACAACAAGCCAAGCTCAAAAACGACTTATCTGCGGCTGCTTCGCTACCTCAAGCCCTATCGGAAACAGTTTGCTATCACCATTGGCGCAATGATTCTACTCGGCCTCTCCGAGGCCGGCATCCCCGCTCTCTCCAAACCTCTGCTCGATGGCGGTTTTGTTGCAAAAGACATGGACAGCCTGAAGGTCACATTGGGACTTCTGATACTGCTGTTTTTCTCTCGAGGTCTATTGATGCTGCTGTCAAAGGGGATGATGGGTTGGATTTCAGGCAAGATCGTGCTGGATCTTCGCACCAACCTGTTTGATCTACTGTGTCATCTGCCGACTCACTATTACGACAAATACTCCTCGGGCAGCATCATGTCAAAGGTCACCAACAACGTCACCATGGTGACATCTGCGGCAACCAGCACCGTCATGACTCTGATCAAGGATAGTGTGATGGTGGTGGTGCTGCTAAGTTACGCCCTCTATCTCAACTGGAAGCTGACACTCAGCATTTTTATTATTTTCCCTCCCATCTTCCTGGTCGCAAAAGCATTCTCCAAACGGGTGCGCCGCTTCAGTCATGTCAACATGCACAGTCTGGGCGAGATGACGCATATTCTCCAGGAGAGCATCAAAGGACACAAAATCGTCAAGATTCACGATGGGCGGAAGTATGAGAAACAGCGTTTTTTTCAAGTCGCCAACCGCATACGCCAGTATCAACAAAAAGCTCTCCTTGCCGGCGCCGGCAATACCGCCACGGTAGAGTTGATCGCTGCAATCAGTGTCAGTGTCGTCATCGTCCTCAGCACCCTGTACGCCATTCAGGAACAACAATCAATCGGTCATCTGTTTGCCTTTTATATCGCCCTGGGATTGACTCTCGCCCCGGCAAAACGCCTTGCCTCAGTCATGCAGCCGTTGCAAAAGGGACTTGCGGCTGCCGAGTCAATCTTTGATTTGATGGACGTAGAGAGAGAGAAGGACCAGGGAGAGTATGAACTGACCAATGTGAAAGGTGATATCAGGTTTCACAATGTCTCCTTCAGCTACCCGGGTGCAGACAAACAGGTCCTGAAAAATATCAACCTGGAGATGAAGAAGGGGATGAATATTGCGCTGGTGGGACACTCTGGCAGCGGCAAGACAACCATTGCAAATCTGATCCCTCGCTTCTACGACATTGAGCAGGGATCCATTACCCTGGACGGCATGGATCTGCGTGATATCAAACTCAAAAGTCTGCGCGAACAGATTGCTATTGTCAGTCAGGATATCGTCCTTTTCAACGACACTGTTCTCGCCAATATCACCTACGGCCTGTCGCCGCTTCCAACCATGGAGCGTATCGAAGAGGCGATCAAACTCGCAAATGCAGAAGAGTTTATCAGCCTGCTTGCCGAAGGAGTCAACACCCAGCTTGGAGAGGACGGCGCCACACTCTCCGGTGGACAACGGCAGCGTTTGGCCATCGCACGCGCATTTCTTAAAGATACGCCGTTACTGATCCTGGACGAAGCAACGTCGGCCCTGGACACCAAAACCGAAGAGTTGATCGAAGAGTCTCTCGTGCGGCTGAAAAACAGCAAGACCACGATTACCATTGCACACAGACTCTCGACCATCATCAACGCCGATGTCATCTATGTCATGCGAAATGGCGAGATCTACTCCATAGGCACCCATACAGAGTTACTGGAGGAATCCGAACTCTATCGTCAGCTCTATCAAACCGGGAATCTGGAGTCTTCCGCAAACAGTCCGGAAAAATGAGAGGAGTAAAGCTATCCGCTCCACCCCGAAACAGGACATAATAATAAACAGGATCAGAACACAAAAAAACGTAACATCTCAATAGCACCGTGCAGGCAGTAGGATTGGGAGTCTGCTTTTCAGGGCTTTCCGCCTTCCATGGCGGTCGAAAACAGGGATGTTTTATCAGAGCTTATGACATACATGGATGTATTAATGTCGCCAGAGGCAGGATGCCGGAAGCGACCATGGACGTATTCACGCGTCCCTGAAAGGCTGATCCCGATACTACGCATACTCGAACAATACACGGACTTATTGAGATGTTACAAAAAAACCCATAATAATCACCCGGAGAATATCCTCATGAAACTTGAAACCCTGGCATTACATCATGGCTATGAGTCTGAAGCGACGACCAAGGCAGCCGCCGTTCCAATTTACCAAACCACCTCTTATACATTCGACGACACACAACATGGCGCAGATCTTTTTGATCTGAAAGTTCCGGGCAACATCTATACCCGCATCATGAATCCAACCACGGATGTACTGGAACAACGCCTGGCGGCGATGGAGGGCGGCATTGCAGGATTGGGCGTTGCCTCCGGCATGGCTGCAATCACCTATGCTATCCAGTGCATCTGTGAAACGGGAACCAATATTGTCAGCACCAGCCAGCTCTATGGCGGCACCTACAACCTCTTCGCCCACTCCCTGCCGAGGCAGGGAATCGAGGTGCGCATGGTGTCGGCGGATGATCACGACGGCTTTGAAAAATTCATCGACGAGAATACACGCGCCGTTTTTTGTGAATCGATCGGCAACCCTGCAGGCAACATTGTCGACCTGGCGAAACTCGCAGAAATCGCTCACCGAAACGGCGTCCCGCTGATCGTCGACAGCACCGTTGCCACCCCCTATCTCTGCCGTCCAATTGATCATGGCGCCGACATCGTCATCCATTCACTCACCAAATATATCGGCGGACACGGCACCTCGATCGGAGGCATCATCATTGACTCCGGCAACTTCGACTGGGTCGCCAACAGGGAGAGGTTCGCCATGTTGAATGAACCCGACCCCTCCTACCATGGCGTTGTCTACACAGAAGCACTGGGGCCTGCCGCCTACATTGGCCGCTGCCGCGTAGCGCCACTAAGAAACACCGGCGCCGCCATCTCGCCATTTAACTCTTTTCAAATATTGCAAGGCCTCGAGACTCTGGGTCTGCGCATGGAGAGACACTGTGAGAATGCAGAAAAACTCGCTGCCTATCTCGACAGCCATGATAAAGTCGATTGGGTCAACTATGCAACTTTGCCTGACAGCCCCTACTACCAGGCTTGTAAAAAATTCACCGGTGGCAAAGCTTCCGGAATACTGAGTTTTGGCATACACGGAGGATTTGAAGCCGGCGGGCAGTTTATCGATGCCCTGCAGATGATTCTCCGCCTGGTCAATATCGGCGACGCCAAGTCCCTGGCCTGTCATCCGGCATCGACCACGCACAGGCAGCTGAATGAGCAGGAAATGACTGCTGCCGGCGTCAGCGCGGACATGGTGCGCATCTCGGCCGGCATCGAGAATATTGACGATATCATCGCCGATGTCAGCCAGGCTCTCGATCAAGTCTCCTGAATCATGAACAGGGCCGTTTTTTTTGACCGCGACGGCGTCATCAATATCGACACCGGCTATGTTGGCACAATCGAGGATTTCACATTCGTCGAGGAAATCATCCCGGCAATGCGCCATGCGCAGCAACTGGGATATCTGCTGATCATCGTCACCAACCAGTCCGGCATCGGACGTGGCTACTACACAGAGGATGATTTTCAAAAGCTGACACAGTGGATGAAAAACGAGCTTGCTCAGCAGGGTGTCATTATTGATGCTGTGTTTCACTGTCCGCATACGGACAGCGATCAGTGTGAGTGCAGAAAACCAAAGCCCGAGCTGTTTCTGCAGGCAATTGATAAATTTGATGTAGACTGCGACAATTCATGGATGATTGGAGATAGTGAACGCGATATCGAGGCTGCAGTGAAAGCCGGCATAGGCCATACCGTTTTCTTCGTTCCAGATAACAACAAAACAACAACGGCACAGCATAAAATCAGTTCGCCTGGTGAACTGGCTGCACTGCTCCGCTGAACAATGAGCCTGAATAAGGAGGAGTTATCATGCTTGACCTGACAAACAAGAGTGTCGTTATTACCGGTGGCGCTGGATTTCTCGGCAGTCAGCTGGCGCTGGCGATCGAACAGCAGCACCCCGCTTGCCATGTCATTGTGTTTGACCGCTTCCGTGATGACAAACGCTTTCCAAACAACAACATCACCAGTCTCGGCCACTTCAAGAACCTGATCAATTTCCATGGCCATGTCATCGCCGGCGACATCAACACTCCTGATGATATACAACGTCTGCGGGCGATTGAGTTCGACTACATGATCCATTTTGCAGCGATTTCAGACACCACCGTACTCGATGAGTTGCTGATGGTGCAGACCAACCTGAACGCCTTCACCGACCTGCTGGATCTGTGTGCCGAAAAAAATGCACCCATGATCTACGCCAGCAGCGCCGCCACCTACGGCAATACCCCGGCGCCAAATCGTGTGGGGGAAAACGAGCAGCCTGCAAATGTCTACGGCTTCTCCAAAGTGATGATGGACCGCTATGTCGAGCACTACAAGCAAAGCAACCCGCATCTGCAGATCACCGGCTTTCGCTACTTCAATGTGTATGGCAGCGGCGAAAATTACAAGGGGAAAACAGCCTCGATGATCCTGCAGCTTGGATTGCAGATACTGGATGGCAAGCAGCCACGCCTGTTCAAATATGGCGAGCAGATGCGGGATTTCGTCTATATCGATGACGTCGTGAATGCACACCTGCTGGCGATGGAGAGCGGCGTCAGCGGCACATTCAATGTCGGCAGCGGCAAGGCGCGCCAGTTCAAGGATATCGTCACCTGCCTCAACAACTCGCTGGGGACGGATGCAGAGATTGAGTATATCGACAATCCCTACACCGCCGCCTACCAGAATCATACCGAGGCGGATATATCCGAGACATCTGACAAGCTGGGCTACCAGCCTCGGTTCACTTTAGAGAAGGGTGTGCAAGCCTACACTGAGGAGATCCGCCACATTCATCAATACAACCTGTTTCAGATCTGATGGCGAAGCAGCCACATATCGTCGTCATCGGCGACCTGATGCTGGACCATTATCTGTGGGGCGAGTGTAAACGCATTTCACCCGAAGCGCCTGTGCAGGTTGTCAATGTCACCAGGGAGTCGCGCTCACTGGGCGGCGCGGGAAATGTCATCAACAACCTGGTCTCTCTCGGTTGCAAGGCAAGCGTTATTGGCGTCAGCGGAGACGACCAGACTGCTGAAACCCTCATACAGCTGATGCATGATCAGCACATCGATACCAGCGGCATCATTGCCGACGAAACACGCCAAACCTCGATCAAAAGCCGTGTCATAGCCTCACATCAACAGATTGTGCGTTACGACCAGGAGAGCACCGACCCCGTCAGCACTGCCACTGAAGAGCTGATGCTGGCTGCGCTGCAAATGCATCTCGAAGCCTGCGACATCGTCCTCATCTCCGATTACGCCAAAGGCGTGCTGACTCCCTCTTTTACTCAACAGGCCATTGAGCTGTGTAATAGTCACGGCATCAGAGCGCTGGTCGATCCCAAGGGGAGCGACTACGCAAAATATGCGGGCGCCTGGCTGGTCAAACCCAACAGGACCGAGACACTGGACGCCACAGGCATCGATCCCGACGAAGAACAGACCATCAGCAAGGCCGGTGAACTGCTGCGCAGCCAACACAGTATCAACAATGTGCTGATTACCCTCTCCGACAAGGGCATGTCGCTGATCAGCGATGACGAATTCGCGCAGTTTCCGGCGCATGCCATCGAGGTATTCGATGTGACCGGCGCTGGAGACACCGTACTCGCCACCCTGGGTTACTCACTGGCCAGCGGCAGTACACTCAAGCAGGCTGCCGAACTGGCGAATGCCGCCGCTGCCGTGGTTGTCGGCAAACTCGGCAGCGCCACAGTCACCATCGACGAGATTCAACGCTATCAGTCACGTGAACAGCTTACGATTAATAGTCAGCAATCGATTGTCAGCCTCAACAGTCTGCAACCCATCCTGGAGACTGAAAAACGTCGCGGCAGGAAAATCGTTTTCACCAACGGCTGCTTTGATATCATCCATGCCGGTCATATCCACTACCTGTGCAAGGCGAGAGAGCTAGGAGATATCCTGGTCATCGGACTCAACTCCGATGCATCTGTGAGAAAACTGAAAGGCGACGACAGGCCCATCAATAACGAACAGGATCGTGCATTTGTGCTCTCCGGCCTCAAGGCTGTCGATTACGTGGTAATCTTCGAGGAGGAGACTCCCCATAACCTCATCAGGAGCATCTCGCCGCAGCTGCTGGTCAAAGGTGGTGACTACAGTGTTGAGGAGATTGTCGGACGTGAGTTTGCCGACGAGACCATCGTGCTGCCCTTTATCGACGGCAAGAGCACCAGTTCTACAATTGAGACGATACGCGCATTATGAAAACCGTGATCGAGACTGTATTCGAGAATCACCTGCAGACCGTTGAAATGAGCAGAGAGATGCTGCTCCCTGATATTCAAAGAGGCTGCGAAATAGCGATCAGTATTCTCGACAAGGGCAACAAGATCCTGTTATTCGGCAATGGCGGCAGCGCCGCGGATGCTCAGCACATCGCGGCGGAGCTAACAGGTCGCTTTCACAGCAACACGCGCCGCGGCCTGCCGGCAATTGCACTGACCACTGACAGCTCTGCGCTGACATCCATCGGTAATGATTTCGGTTTCGAGCAGCTGTTCTCCAGGCAGGTCGAAGCACTGGCTTCCCCCGGTGACCTGCTGATCGGCATCTCCACCTCGGGTAACAGCGATAATGTCATAGCGGCCCTTGAACAGGGAGGCGATTACTGCACCACCATCGGCCTAAGCGGAAACGGCGGCGGCGCCATGCAGCAGCTGTGCGATATCAATATCGTGGCGCCATCAACAGAGACACCCCGCATTCAGGAGATGCATATTCTCATCGGGCATATCCTGTGCGAGATGATTGACAGGCATTTCAGTCAATAGAACTATCATTGTAACTATTCAGCATCTTCTAAAATGAGCAAATGACTAACGATCCCACAGGTCCTGAATAGTCACCATTCATTGATCAAGAGCTGAGAATCTTGTTTGCTCTGTTTTTCCATGTGTAATTTTTGAAAACCTCGAGAGCTTTTCGCGATATCGTCTCTCTTAGATCTTTATCTGTTAAGCGATCAATCGCATCGATCCATTGATTCTCATCTGCCGGGTCAGCAAATACTGCTATCTCATCATTTAACACCTCTTTTAATACTTCCAGATCTGAGGCTATGATTGGCTTCCTGTGAGCCATATACTCAAACATCTTCAGTGGGGATGTAAAGTCACCGATATTTTCACCCTTTTCATCACCCTCGCGATATCCATACACGACTTTTTGATTCGGCAGCATACA
>JAQYVP010000204.1 GCA_030145485.1 Chromatiales bacterium | reverse complement strand
GGATCTTGATGCATTGAGTACTAAGAGTAAATCGTGAAGTAAAAAACGCATTTTCAACAGAATTATTTGAGTAATTCATGACTTCTATAGAACTGGTTTGTCCTGCGGGTAATCTGCCTTCGCTGAAAGCGGCCATTGATAACGGCGCCGATGCGGTCTATCTGGGCTTCAGAGATGATACCAACGCCCGCCATTTTGCCGGGCTCAACTTTGGTCCGGCCAAGATGCGCCAGGGCATCGAGTATGCCCGGCAGCGGGGCCGGCGGGTCTTTCTGGCGCTGAATACCTACCCCCAGCCCGAAGGCTGGGAGCGCTGGCAGAGTGCAGTGGACAATGCCGCAGAACTGGAGGTTGATGCACTGATTGCGGCAGACATCGGGGTGCTCGACTATGCCGCCGACAAGCATCCTGATCTCAACCTGCATCTCTCGGTTCAGGGTTCCGCCACCAACTACGAGGCGCTGCAGTTCTATCGGGACAACTTCGGCGTCAAACGCGCCGTGCTTCCCCGGGTGCTCTCCATGAGCCAGGTGAAACATGTCATAGAGAACAGCCCGCTGGAGGTCGAAGTGTTCGGTTTCGGCAGTCTGTGTGTCATGGTGGAGGGGCGCTGCATTCTTTCCTCCTACGCCACCGGGCGCTCTCCCAACACCTTTGGCGCCTGCTCACCCGCCAGCCACGTGGAGTGGCGCGAGACCGACCAGGGGCTGGAGACCCGCCTGGGTGGTGTTCTGATCGAACGCCATGCAGAGGGGGAAAACGCAGGCTATCCGACCCTGTGCAAAGGGAGTTTCTGCGTCGGCGGAAATACCTATCACGCACTCGAGGAACCCACCAGCCTGAACACCCTGGAACTGCTGCCGCAACTGCTGAAGACGGGAGTCTCAGCAATCAAGATCGAGGGGAGACAGCGCAGTCCGGTCTATGTCGCCCAGGTGACGAGAGTATGGCGTCAGGCGATCGATGCCTGCAAACGCGATACTGATGCCTATACGCCACGGGCTGAGTGGATGCAGGAGCTGGCAAAGGTCTCCGAAGGGAGCCAGACGACACTCGGCGCCTATCACAGGCCATGGCAATGAAATTATCACTCGGACCCATTCTCTACTACTGGCCCAAACAGCAGCTGCTGGATTTTTATGCTGGCGTAGCAGAGAGCCCGGTGGATATCGTCTACCTGGGAGAGACCATCTGCTCAAAGCGTACCCTGATGCGCACCGAAGATTGGCTGCAACTGGCTGATAAACTGGCCGATGCAGGCAAACAGGTGGTGCTCTCCACCCTGGCATTGCTGGAGGCTGACTCAGAGCTGAAACGCCTGCGGCGCATCTGCAGCAATGGCAAGTATCCGGTCGAAGCCAACGACATGGGAGCAGTGCAGCTGATGCAGGGCAAGCATTTCGTCTCCGGCCACAGCGTCAACGTCTATAACGACAGGACCCTGGCGCTGCTTGCCCGTCAGGGGCTCAAGCGTTGGGTGCTGCCTGTGGAGCTGTCGCATAAAACCCTGGCCGATCTGCAGGCCAAACGTCCTGACGGTGTAGAGACCGAAGTGTTTGCCTACGGTCGGTTGCCGCTGGCCTATTCAGCCCGCTGCTTCACCGCCCGCGCCCACAACCTGCCCAAGGATGACTGCCAGTACCGCTGTCTCGACTACCCTGATGGTCTGCAACTGAAAGCCCAGGACGACACCCGTTTCCTGGCCCTCAACGGCATCCAGACACAGTCCGCCCATACATTCAACCTGCTGCCTGAACTGGAGCAGATGAGGACGCTGGGGGTGGATGTGGTGCGCATCAGTCCGCAGTCGCACAGAACCGGGAAGGTGATCGAGATCTTTTCAAAAGTGATGGGGGGCGAACTGGAGAGTGCCGCAGGGGACACCCTGCTTGAGAAGATGATGCAGACAGGATCCTGCGACGGCTACTGGCACGGAGACGCCGGCATGGCGCAACGCGCCCGGACCGCCGCCGAGCAGATATTCCAGGGAACAAAAAAATGAACCACGGAACACACTGAACACACGGAATGATGTGAGTTCCCAATAACTCTGGAAGGCAGCACCCAATCCTGCTTCTTGCGTAGAGTTATTGAGTTGCTAAGGAATGACTTTATTTTTTTCCGTGTGTTCCGTGGTTACAAAAGAATTTAAGGCAGGCGTCCAATCAGGCTGGCGGCGTCGTTGAGCAGCTTCAGCGCCGGACCCATGCGGTCATCCAGCTCGACAGAGTCGAGAAAATTCTTCGCATAGAGACCCAGTTCGGTATCCCCGCCCAATCGCAGCCGGCGGTTGAAAAAGAGAGTATCGGGATCTTCGCGCCGGGTCGCCAGCAGCAGGAAATCATAGACAGAGCCTTCAATGCTCAAATCATCATTTTGACTGCCCGCAGCAGCGATCAATTTTCCGCCAGAGAGGGTGATGCGGTAGGTGAGACGGGCATCGCTGACGCGAATCATCATCACCCTGCCCTGCAGAAAATCCAGCTCACCATCTTCCAGTTCAGGCGCAAACAGGTTGTTCAGAATCTTCGCCAGCACCTTGCTGTTTGCAGCGGTCGGGAGAATTCCCAAAGGCAACGCCAGCGGTCTGGGCATCATCGGGGTGCGTGGCAAAGATGGGGAGAGCGTATTCATTGGAGACTCCATGGGAAAGTTTTAGGTTTTAGGTTTTAGGTTTCATTCGATCTCTGCTTTCAGATCATAGACGATGCGGTGGCTGCCATGACAACGGGCGCAGGCTTGCACTGCCAGTATTCCAAGAGCATGCCCGCTGTCGCCTTTATCGATGCCTGCCTGTAGTTCATCCAGCAACTTGTCTGTCTTTGTGCCAAGATAATACTCTTTGGCTTCAGGCTCCTTGTGGCAGCTGTCGCAACTCGAGCGCAGGATCGAAATACCGCTGCGCACATCGACCATTGCTGCTTGCGCCCGGGCTTTATCGTCATCTTCCGCGGCAATCTTGATGCGGTTGACATCACGCATCAAGATCTTCATAAAATCCAGGTAGCTGGTCTCTTTACCATCCAGTTTCACGTCAATTTTGCTGAAATCAGGGCCGCGATAGATGGCCGCCACCTGCGCACGATAATCACTGTGGCAACCCTTGCAACTGCTCTGCAATTTTTTCAACGCAGTGCCCAAAGCCTTAAACTCACCCTGCTTTGCAGCCGCCTCCAGCTTGTCCGCCCACTCCAGCTCCAGTTCATCCCGCCATTCCGGAACCATCTCGGCAATCTTGCGGTAATGCGTGACCAGTCGTATCGCCCACTTTTCGGTATGCGGCTGATCCTTCACCTCCATGTACTCATTCACCGCCTGAATCTCACGGCGCAGCTTGAACATGTTGTGGTGCCACACATTACGCTTGTTTTCCGGTTTGTACCACTGCTTAAGCGAAGCCGGGGGCTTTTCAAGGGTAATCGTCCCTTCAGCATGAACTGCAGGAATAAACAGTGCCAACACTAGCAATCCTGGAGAGACCAACATCTTTACAAATAAGTCAGGTTTCAATAATGACTCTCGCAAAGACGCAAAGACGCAAAGGGTTTTCTTGGCGTGCTTTGCGTCTTGGCGAGAGACTATAAGTTTTTCATGCCTCGTGAACCTGAGACCCGATCCCGCTAATAGAATAAATAATTGGCGCATGGTGTTATCCTTGTTCGATAGATAGGCCATATTACACTCTGGAAATGAAATATTTCGCATTATCTCTCCTGCTGATGAGTTTGAACAACCCGCTGTTTGCCGAACAACCTGTTGCAGAGCCTCTCTACCAGGAGCATTGCAGCGCCTGTCATGGCAAAAACCGACTTGGTATTACAGGACCGGCGCTACTGCCTGAAAACCTGCGCCGTCTACGCAGGAAAAAGGCCTTCTCCACCATCGCAGAAGGCAGGGCCGCCACACAGATGCTGCCGTTCTCTGACAAACTGGACAATGAGCAGATCCAGGTGCTGGTCGACTATATTTTCACGCCCCTGGCAGAAACACCCGTGTGGGGTGAAAAGGAGATTCTCGCCAGTCATGTGACATACCCCATAGAATCTCAAAGTGACAATCCTGTTTTTGATGCTGACCCACTGAACCTGTTTCTGGTGGTCGAGTCGGGTGATCATCACGTCACCGTGCTCGATGGTGATAAATTCGAGCCAATTCACCGTTTTGCATCGCGTTTTGCCCTGCATGGCGGGCCCAAGTACAACTCCACGGGGCGTTTCGTCTACTTTACCTCCCGCGATGGCTGGATCAGCAAGTTCGACATCTACCAGCTGAAGATGACGGCAGAGATCCGCGTGGGAATC
>JAQYVP010000195.1 GCA_030145485.1 Chromatiales bacterium | reverse complement strand
TTTCTGCATTACCGGGGCATCACAACAAACTGGAAAGTACATAACCGTGACCGTCTGGAAGCAGTAGACGCAGCAGCAAATTTCCTTGTTGAAGATACCGCTGTTATTGATGCATTTTCACGTTTCCAGCCATAGCCCGCCGTTACCACACCACCACAAAGGTTAACCATGATTGTCTCTCACGACTACAAGTTCATCTTTCTCAAAACACAAAAAACGGCAGGCACCTCTATTGAAATCGCACTGTCCAGATTTTGTGGCGCCGATGACATCATCACTCCGATCACCCCCAATGATGAAAAAGTCAGGACAGAGCTTGGCTATCGAGCACCGCAACATTATCTGTCCCCTCTCCGGGACTACAACCACAGGGACATAACCCGGTTTTTGCTGAAAGGAAAAATAAAAAAACGCTTCTATAACCATATCCCTGCCCGTGAAGTCAGGGCACTTGTCGGGACGCAGTGCTGGGACAGCTACTTCAAGTTCTGCTTTGAGAGGAACCCCTGGGATCGGGTTATCTCTCTTTACTACTGGTTACACAAGTCGGAACCACGTCCTGGAATTCTGGAGTTTGTCGAATCGGAAGCCCCATTGATCCTCAAGCATTTGAATAAAGATGTGTACATGATCAACGGACAGGTTGCAGTAGACAGGATTTGCCGTTTTGAGAATCTTTCTGAAGAACTGGAAACAGTTCGAACGCAATTGGGTATCCCTGAAAGATTGGAGTTGCCACATGCGAAGGCGCGCTACAGAAAAGACAAGAGGAACTATCGTGACATTCTTGGCGAACAGGAACAAAAGAAGATCGCAGCATTATTTCGCGACGAGATTGACCTTTTCGGCTATGAATTCTAGCGGTGCAGCAACCTCTCCACTGCATAGACCACGACCTTTCTGAAAACGCGGTACTTCATTTTAAATGTTGACATCGATCGCCAGGTATCATCCAGCACGCTGTCAAAATACATCGGCTCTACACCCCTGAGCTGATCCATCCAATTTGAATCAGGCTCATAGCCCAACTCCACCAGTTCTGCCGAAATATCACCAAAACGTTGCAGCTGTGCCTTGACTCTGGGTAAATGTTTTTCCCACTCCACCAGCCTGTCTGCTGAAACAGGCCGCAGACCATTCAACGCTCTGGCAGTCCGTTCCGAAGGACTTGCATAGCGATGGAACTCCGAAAAGGAACACCGCTCTTCCAGGAAAGGAAGCAACAATCTGATTCTTTCCTGCACCACATCAGGCGCAGTAACAAACTCCTCATATTTAACCACCAGAAAGCGCTGGTGGCCCTCCAGCTTTCTCCGATAAGACTCAAATTCCCGCCATACCTTGAGGCTTGAATAATATTGATCCGGAGACTGCCTGTGCTTGCTAACGATGACACTGCGAGGATCGCGCAACACATAAATGACGTAAAGATCCGGATTCAGCAGCAGCGCCCACTGCATATAAGGTACTTCCCGCGGATTTTTTGTACACACTACATCCCCATGCATCCCTGCGGTCCGGAATATGCTCCTTTCATGCGCACAGAAATCATCGATCCTGAAACAGGTCGTCATCAACTCCTGCAGGAGACTGGTTCCACTGCGTGGAGAACAGGCAACAATATGAATATGCTTTGCCATCACCGTCTATATACAGATATGAGCTTGTATTTATATGTGTTGCCGCCCCTTGAATGACAGGCAGGCGAACCACTCACTTTGTGACCAGTACATCTTCCATAATCAGGTATTCAAGATCCGATCCGTAGAACATATTGAGCGCATCTGCCGGTGAACACACCATGGGTTCGCCGCGACGGTTCAGGGAGGTATTCAGTACCACTGCATTGCCGGTACGTTTTTCCAGCTCTTCAATCAGGCGGTAATAACGCGGATTGGTGTCCCGGGTGACAATCTGTGCGCGCGCCGTGCCATCTTCATGGACGACCTCGGGTATGCGTGACTTCCAGGACTCGGCCACGTCGAAGGTGAATGTCATGTAAGGGGACGGATGATCCGTCTGCAGGATATCTTCCGCAACCCGGTCCAGGATGCTCGGACAAAAGGGACGCCAGCGTTCACGGTACTTGATC
>JAQYVP010000154.1 GCA_030145485.1 Chromatiales bacterium | reverse complement strand
GTAGGATCGCCAAAGAAGCCACCACCATCAGTACCGGGCAGTATGGAATTCCTCTTGGTGCCGTTGGCGCCGAAAATGGTATCGCCGTTTTGCTGTATCCCCAGGCCGCCAAAGCGGATACCGATATCCCTGGCGAAACTATCAGTCGCTATCACCACGCGGCTATCGATCATCACCTGGCGCACCGGATGATCCAGCTTGGCGATCAGACCGGCGACTTTTCTCACACTGGAGGGAACATCATGAATCAACAGCGAATTTGTTCGTCCGTCGACACCAATACTGCCGCGCTCGGAGAGAAACAGATTGGCCTCTGTTTTCATCAGTTCGGCCATATTCAAAGCCTTGGCGTACTTCACCTTGATGATTTTTGTCTGTAGCGGCGCCAGCTGTTCGAGGCTAATCTTTGACTCTGCCTCCAGCCTCTCACGCGCAGTGACCTCGACCGTTGGCGCAATCATCATGATATTTCCCTTCTGGCGCATGGTCAGTCCCTTGGTCTGCAGAATAATATCCAGCGCCTCCTGCCAGCGGACATCCTTCAGGCGGAGCGTGATGTTGCCTCCCACCGTGTCACTGA
Source organism: Chromatiales bacterium (assembly GCA_030145485.1). Classification (GTDB taxonomy): domain Bacteria; phylum Pseudomonadota; class Gammaproteobacteria; order Chromatiales; family Chromatiaceae; genus Sva-25. The sequence continues at coordinate 5,861 of JAQYVP010000154.1, read as the reverse complement.
CAACCATGTTGAGACCTGTAAAATCAGCCAGCAACTGCAGTACCGAGCGGATTTCAATATCCTGAAAATTCAATGACAGGCGGCCACTCGATTCACTCTGCACCTCTGTCGCAGGCTCCGCCCCGGTCTCCCCACTCGTCTGTGCGTCCGGTGCCTGTGCTGTCGTAGTGGCAGTGTTTGCCGCCAGCTGCGGGCTGCCAATCTCGATGACCAGGGTTTTATCGTCTGTGCTGATCTCGTAAGGCAGCTTCTTATCCAGCTGAGCCACTACACGGGTGCGCCCGGCAGATTCCACAATCCTTACATTCGCAACCCCGCTCTCATTGATTGCATAGATTTTGCTTTCGATGTCACTGTTGCCAGCGATATCGACAACAATTCTGGATGGTGAATAGGTCGAGAAACTGGCCGGCAGCGTATCAAACGGCTCACTGGTATCGATCTCAATGCGCACGACCCCCTCGGGCGTGACGCGATGAGAGATAGAGGTGAGCGATTGAGCAGCCAGCGGCGGCAGTATGCATACCGTCATCATGATCATCAGCATGAGTTGCCGACCCCATGCCCATCGACTCAGCCGCATTCTCATTGCAGTATCACCTTGAATAAGCATTGTATTACCTCTTCACTAAGGAGCTATTTCTGCCCCAGTGCAATTGAAGCCCGGCGTTCAACATATCCGCCCTGGCTGCCATGAATAATTTCGATCAATTCGATGCGATCCTGAAAAATTCCGCTGATGCGACCATCGTTCATCCCCATGTAATTCCCCTGGCGCACACGAAACACCATGCGATCCTTTTGCGACTGCACCAGGCCATAGGTGACATCATCCTGTGCAATGATACCAACCATGCGCAACGCATCCAGCGGATATTGCTCCAACTCCTCCCTGGGCCGTGAAATATCCGGGCGAATACCGTCCCCGGAATCAGACTGCAACTGCTCAACATCACCTGAAAGAAAAGGGCTTCTGACTCCACGCTCAGCAGCAGTGTATGTGTAGATTTCAACTGGCGGCATCTTGGGCAACGGTTCAACCGGCGCACCCTCTTTCTGTTTAGCCTCGGCTACAAATACCTGTAAATCATCCGTTCCCTGAACGAGGCATCCGGACAACAGCAGAGTGGACACGACTATGCAGAAGAATCTCTTCACTGCTCGCCACCGTCACCAATATAGCGATAGGTTTTTGCGGTTGTCTCCAGTAGCAGATCCGCTCTTTTTCCTGTTTTAGTGATCTTGATATCATGCATGGTAATGATTCTCGGCAGCGCGGCCAGGCCGCTGACGAAGTCACCAAACTCATGGTAGTCGCCAACGACCTTGATCTTGATCGGCAACTCCACATAGAAATCTTTTTCCAGCTCACTCAATGGCTGAAATAGCTCAAATTCCAATCCGGCTGCAAGTCCGGTCTGCGAAACGTCCACCAGCAGGTCGGCAATTTCACGTTTATCCGGCAGCTGCCTCAACATCTCGGCAAAATCCAGTTTCATCTCTTCCAGCTGTTTTTTGTAGATCTCGAGGTTCAGCACCTTGTCCTGCTTGACCAGAAATTCACTCCTGAGGGCGCCCTCTTCTTTTTGATAACGCTCCAGCACCGCAAACTGCTCCCTGGTATCAAAATAGAACCAGGCGCCGCCAATCGCAGCCGCCAGCAACAGCATCAGCACCGCCTTGGCGGCAGCCGGCCAGTTTCCCATATTCGAAAAATCGAGATTATTCAGTTCCGACAGACTCATCACTCTGCTCTTTTTGTGGGTGTGTTTGTAAATAGACCAGTCTGAAGTGGCTCAATCCCTGACTACCTTTATTCTCTTTATTGATCAACTGCAGGGAGGGTTGTTTCAGCCACAGCGACTTATCGACATTGTGCATCAATGCCGAGATCTGGGCATTCGATTGCGCCAGGCCTTTCAATTCAATTCTCGAGCCGTTCTGATTGATCGTCGATGCCCTCACACCTTCCGGCATGATCGAGACATTCTCATCCATCAGATGCACGGATTCAGGCCTGCTCGTCTGCAACGATTGAATCAGCTCCATGCGCGTGGTCAACTTTTCGCGCAGCTCATCCAGCCTTTTGATCTCCTCGATTTTTTTATCAACAATGGCAATTTCAGCACGTAAAAACTGGTTGCGCTCAATCTGCATATCGATGCGATACTGATGAAACATGTGCCACAGTATCCCCAGCACCAGCGTAGCAGCAACCGTCGCTGCCAGCATGCTCAGCAGATCTCTCTGGCGCCGTTTGTTGCGCTCCTCCCGCCATGGGACAAGATTGATTTTTGCCATTCAGATATAACCCCGCAACGCCAGTCCGCAGGCCACGGTCAAAGCCGGCGCCTGCGCCCTGAGACGATCGATGTTCACTTTTTTAGCAAATTGCATCTTTGCAAAAGGATCCCAGGCCTTGACAGGCAGTGCAAGTTCGTGCCCAACCAGGGCAGCGATCCCCTGCAAGTTAGCACTCCCCCCTACGAGCATGATCTGTCCGATTGACGCACCCTCGTCTTTCGCCTGATATATCTGCAGCGCTCCGCGCAACTCCTGGGCCAGACGCTTAATAAATGGCTGTATCACCATCTCCTCATAGCCAACTGTAGCGGAACCCTGGATCTTCTGCCGCTCAGCTTCATCATAACCGAGACCATAGGCTTTCCGGATATCCGCTGTCAGTTGATTGCCGCCAATCGCATACTCTCTGGTTTGCACCATATTACCATGGCGCAGCACATGCACATCCATCGTTCTTGCGCCAATATCAGCAATAACCAGGTTGGCATCCATGTCTACAGACTCATCATCCTGCATCAACAGCTGACAGCAGTGCTCGACCGAGTAGGGTTCGGCATCGACAACCTCCGGAACCAAACCGCCCACCTCAAGCGCATTCATGAGATCATCGACAATATCGCCGCGTGACGCCGCCAGCAGCACATCCACTGATTCAGCATTAGAGGCATTGACTCCAATGATGTCAAAATCATAACGGACTTCATCGATATGCTGGGGAATGTACTGGTCTGCCTCCAGTGCGACCATCGCCTCCATCTCTGATTCACTCAAGCCTGCCGGCAATTGAATCACGCGTGAAATAATAGAGGATCCGGAAAGAGCCGTAGCAGCCCGTTTAGCGGAAGTACCGCTGCGTGTCACCACATCACGGATGACGTCGCCAACAACCCCGGGTTCGTTGATGCGTTTTGACTCAACAATCCCCTCGGGAATCGATGCGGTCGCAAATGCTTCGACCTTGTAGAGCCATTGCCCACGCACACTGGCGCGACTGAGCTCCACCAGTTTGACCGCCGATGAGCTGATATCAATACCTAACAGTTTATTGGATGATCTGGAAAATAGTCCCACGCAATACCTCTAACGACACACAGAAATCAGACCTGGATCAAGGAGCCTGTTCGCAGCAAAGCTGGAGAGTTTACAACAGACGCAGCAATCACTTGTGACAGCATCGAATAACATCCTGAATGTTAAACAACTCAACAAACATTTCAAGTAATAAATATCAAAACGCGTCACTTTGTTGTGATTTCAGAATAGTTGCGGCTCCTCAACATCAGTTCAAGCTGCTGCAAACGCTGCGGCGTTCCAACATCGATCCACTCACCTCCGAGCAACTCACCACCGGCGCGATGCTGCCGCATAGCTTGTCTCAGCAGCGGCGCGAGAGGAAATTTTCCGGCCCGGCAATCATCAAACAGCGCCTTGCGAAAAAGGCCAATTCCACTATAGGTCAGTTTCTGGTCTCCAGTTTCACAGACACGCCCGTCACTAAGCTGGAAGTCTCCGTCAGGATGATGCGGTGGATTTTCTACCAATAGCAGATGCGCAAGGTCATTCTCATCAATCGATAGAGAAGCAAAATTCACTTCGGCAAAGACATCCCCGTTGATGACCATAAAGGGGTCGCTCAGCAGTGGCAATGCCTTGAAAATACCACCGCCTGTCTCCAATGCCTCGACTTCAGCTGAATAGCGAATGTGGAGATTCCAGCAGGAGCCATCGCCCAGCGCACGTTCGATCTGCTCACCCAGCCACGCATGGTTAATGACGACGTGATCAAATCCGCAAGCTGAAAGCTGCTCCAGGTGGTGAATGATGAGCGGTTTACCGGCTACCGCAAGCAGCGGCTTTGGCGTTGTATCTGTCAGCGGGCGCATACGCTCACCACGGCCTGCGGCGAGCAGCATTACACTAGTAATTCCTTGAGCGATCAAGATCTTTGTAAATGAGTCAAGTTTTAAAAAAGTCTCTCGCCAAGAACGCCAAGAGCGCAAAGGTTTTTCTTGGCGAGCTTTGCGTCTTCGCCTACAGGGATCGTAGGTGAGGGGCGTGAGCAGGACGCGGAAGATTTGCGAGAGAAAATGTTTTTTTTCATGCCTTGTCAGTCTGAGACTTGGTCTCGTTATTTTTTCATGGAAGCAAAAAATTCCGCGTTGGTCTTGGTTGTCTTGAGCCTGTCAAAAAGGAATTCCATCGCAGCCAGCTCATCCATGGGGTGCAGAATCTTGCGTAAAATCCACATTTTCTGCAACTCGTCCTGCTTCATCAGCAAATCTTCACGGCGCGTACCGGAACGGTTGATATGGATAGCAGGAAAAATGCGTTTTTCTGCAATCCGGCGATCCAGATGAATCTCGCTGTTGCCCGTGCCCTTGAACTCTTCATAGATGACGTCATCCATGCGTGAACCGGTATCCACCAGAGCGGTCGCCAGAATCGTCAGCGAACCGCCCTCTTCGACATTACGCGCAGCGCCAAAGAAACGCTTGGGACGATGCAGCGCATTCGCATCCACACCGCCGGTCAGCACCTTGCCGGACGAGGGTATAACCGTATTATAAGCGCGCGCCAGACGGGTGATGGAGTCAAGCAGGATCACCACATCTTTTTTATGCTCGACCAGGCGCTTGGCCTTTTCGATCACCATCTCGGCAACCTGCACATGCCGCGTCGCCGGCTCATCAAAGGTTGAAGAGACCACCTCGCCACGCACTGAACGCGCCATTTCGGTAACCTCTTCCGGACGCTCGTCGATCAGCAATACGATCAGGTAACATTCAGGATGGTTGCTTGCGATGCTTTTCGCAATGGTTTGCAGCATCATGGTCTTGCCTGCCTTTGGCGGTGAAACAATCAACCCTCGCTGCCCCTTGCCAATTGGCGCCACCAGGTCGATGATGCGCGAGGTGATATCCTCGGTGCTGCCATTGCCCTGCTCAAGTTCTAGCTGCTCATTGGGAAACAGAGGAGTGAAATTTTCAAACAGTATTTTGTGCTTAGCATCTTCAGGCTTGTCAAAATTGATAGCGTCAACTTTCAGCAGCGCAAAATAGCGCTCACCATCCTTCGGCGGGCGAATCTTGCCGGCAATAGTATCCCCGGTGCGCAGGCTGAAACGGCGAATCTGACTGGGCGAGACATAGATGTCATCAGGGCCGGCAAGATAGGAGCAATCGGCGGAGCGTAAAAAGCCAAAGCCGTCCTGCAGGATTTCCAGCACGCCATCCCCGTGGATATCTTCACCTTTCTTGGCGTGCTTCTTGAGAATGGAAAAAATCACATCCTGTTTGCGCGAACGCCCGGTGTCGGGAATTTTCATACTGCGGGCCATATCCACCAGATCGGGAATTGGCATTTGCTTGAGTTCAGTCAGATTCATATTCGGTCTGTCATGATGAGAGGTTATGCGATATCAGCGCATACGAAAGAGCACTGAGTGGTGAATGAATGGCTTATATTGGAATATTTATTATTACTTGAAGAGGCAACTGATGATGGATGATGCCGAAGCAGTACGTAACAACAGATCCTGTTGCGCCGTACATACCAGG
>JAQYVP010000189.1 GCA_030145485.1 Chromatiales bacterium | reverse complement strand
TATGGCCTGGTTACAGAAAAGTGTCAAACAGCCAGACGGATAGACCTTCACTGGTGAGTACCGCCAGTCGCTTGTCATTGGTTAATATCCCGGATGCCTGGGTGATGATGGCAGTGGCGGCATGAATGGCATCTGGTGTTCGCAGGGAATACTTCGCTCTCAATCTGGCTGCTTCAATACTGATTTCAGTGGTCAGGGTGACAACCTCCAGATTCCGAAAGTTGAGAATTCGATTGACAAGACCTGCTACTGCCTGTGGGTCCCCGGAGCGATAGAGTGGAACCAGCAACTCAGCGAACACCAGATTAGCTAAGACACCCTGCAATTCCCCGGATTCGATACGACCAAAAATCTTTTCAGCCATTTTTGAGTAGCGTTCATTTGCCTCCAAAAAATAGATCAGGGCGACAGTGTCCAGCAGAACCTTGCTTCCATTGGGAATCATCGATTCCATTCGTCACGTGCATTCTGTATTTCGCTGGCGTAGTTATTCCAGATCTCTGATCGGTAGGCTGCCAGCGCGGCGACATCTGAACAGGGCCTCTTGCGTATCACAGCATGATCTCCCTCTAACTCCACGATTAGACGGTCGCCTGGATGGATTCCGAGCTTCCGGCGAATTTTTGCAGGCAGAACAAGCTGGGATTTTGAGCTGAGCGTTGCTATGGACATATATTTACCTCAAGTACTTTACTAGGCAGTAAAGCATTGTTTTAGTCATTTTTCAACTCTAAAAACAATACGAGCCCAATGCGCTATAGCACTATTCCTGATGGGCGGCATCAATAACCAAGTAAAATAAGCATCGTTATACTAGTGAGCACAGGTCTCAGACTGACGAGACATGAAAGTGATCTTTTCTCTCGCAAAGCTTCCGCGTCCTGCTCACGCCCCTCACCTACGATCCCTGTAGGCGAAGACGCAAAGCTTCCGCGTCCTGCTTACGCCCCTGACCTACATCCATGTAGGCCAAGACCGCAAAGGGTTTTCTTGGCGTGCTTTGCGCCTTGGCGAGAGACTTTTTTAAAACTTGACTCATTTGTAAAGATATTGGCCACTCAAGGATTCTAGTGTACGCTGCCCACCAGAAGATAAGGAGTTGTCCATAAATAACTTCCCGATATCGCGCAGCAATGTTGTTCCTCTTCAAGGCGCAGCAAGGGGCGCATAGCAGGGTTATGTAACTCTTGCTGGAACGCAGAAGAGGGGCAACAGGGCGAGCAGGATCGGGAAGTTATTTTTGGATAACGACTAAGTTGTTCACAATGACCCCCGTGCATGATCGCGGTCAGCCGGAAAATGCTCCTGCGTTACCGGCACTTTCGCCATCCATGGCGGTCGGAAGACCGCTCCCACAGATCGATGTAGCGTAGATGCTGGAGTACTCTTCTGACAGAAGATTAATTATCAGCTGATACAAGCATCGACATTCTGACCAGCTCGGCCAGTGACTTCGCCTGCATCTTTTCCATCACATGGGCGCGGTGCGCCTCGACTGTCTTGGCGCTGACATTCAGCTCGGACGCTATCTGCTTGTTGGCTTTTCCTATGGTGACCAGCTCCATCACCTGATGCTCCCGCCTTGTCAGATGCGCCATCCGGGCCAATACCTCTGCCTGGGTTGCACGGTTTTTTCGCTGTTCTGTATCCAGCACAAGTGCACGCTGGATCGATGTCAGCAGCAATTCATCATCAAATGGCTTCTCAATAAAATCCATGGCGCCGGCTTTCAATGCCCGCACTGCCATGGCAACATCCCCGTGTCCGGTCATGATCACCACCGGCAACCTGACGTCCCTGCTTTCCAGCTGCTCCTGAAGTTCCAGGCCATTCATACCCGGCATACGCACATCCAGCAGCAGGCAACCAGACTGACCGGGGTAGTAGCTCTGCAAAAATGAGTTTGCCGAGTCATGGGGCTCCACCCTGAGTCCGGCAGACTCCAGCAGCCAGCACAGGGAATCACGCAGCGCCTCATCATCGTCAACGATAAAAACTACTCCCTGCTGTGGTTCGTTCTGTGGTTCACTCTGTTGTTCAGATTTACTGTTCATGACTCTTCCTGCGGCTGGTTCTGCCTGGTGACCGGCAGCCATATTGTAAATGCAGCGCCACCAAGACTGCTTGTTGCATAACTGATTTTACCACCATGATCGGCAACAATGGTTTCACTAATCGACAGCCCCACTCCCATGCCGCTCTGCTTAGTCGTAAAAAATGGCTCAAAGATACGGCTTTCAGCTTCTGTACTCAAGCCGGGGCCGTTATCCTCGACGGTTACAGTCAGCATCGAGTTCCTGCGTGATGTGCTGATGTGAATCACACCGGGAGATGCCCCCGCCGCCATCAGTGCATCCACTGCATTGCGTATCATATTCAGGATCACCTGCTCGATCTGCACAAGATCGATACTCACTACCGGAAGATCAACTGCCAGATCCAGCTTGATCTGAATGTTGTTTTTACGCGTCTCAAAATCCAGAAATGAGAGCACCTCATGCACCAGGTCATTCAGCCTGGCATTGTTGCGCACCGGGACCTGCCGCTCAACCATCTCCCGCAATCGTTTGATGATTCGCGCTGCCCTGGTAGCCTGACTGGTAATTCTCTGCAAAGGCTCCACCAGTTCCTCACCAGTGGCGCCATGAATAAAACGCCGCCTGGCGCCATTCGCATAATTGATGATCGCCGCAAGCGGCTGATTCAGTTCATGCGCAAGCCCCGTCGCCATCTCTCCCATACTGCTGAGGCGGCAAACATGCACAAGCTCGCTCTGGTGACGCCGTGCATCAGCTTCGGCAGTACGCATTTCGGTCATGTCCCGGGCATAGAGATTGACATAATCATGTCCTGCAATGGGAGCGATCAGCAAGAAATAGATGCGCCCGTCGAGTTCAACTTCACTCTCATAGTCCGCATTCTGATTCAGCGCATACTCGATTTTTGTGCGCCAGTTTAGAGGCATCAACTGCATGGCGGTCACGCCGAGAGCCTCCAGTAGAGGATCACTTGCTGAGTTGGCATAGGTAATCACACCTTTACGATCGACACGCATAACCGGAATCGGACTCTCTCCGGGAAATGCCGCCAGTGAGCGTATCTCCTGCTCCTGCTTGCGGCGCTGTGAAATATCATGCAAATAGATAGTAAACAGCGTGCTATCGTCAATCAGAATTGGCTTGATCGCCACCTCAACGGGAAATTTGCCGCCATCACTATGACGGGCAATCATCTCCAGGCGCAAGTCCCAAACATCTTCACCACTCTCGTAGCTAGCCTTCAATACATCAGCGAAATGCAATTGACTGGCTGCATCGATGATCAGTAATTCGACTGATTTGCCCTTCGCGTCTGCTGCCTGGTAACCAAATGTCTTTTCTGCAGTAGGATTGAAGTCGATGATTAAACCACCCTGATCGACGGTAACGATTGAATCGAGCGATGTCTCCATAATCGCGGTGGTCAAAGCCTCTTTTTGGCGGATCTCTGATTCATGCAGGAGACGCATCTCCTCTCTTGCATCACGCACAAGACGGATGAACTGTTTCATCCAATCCTCTAGAATCATCAACTGGTTGCCGCTCTCTCTGACGGGCTGGGAGATACCCAGCGCCCGTTGTGAAAATTTCGAAAGACGCCGTAACGAAGCGCTGAGACGATTGGATACCAGCATAAACAGCAGCGAGAAAAAGGCGATGAAAGTGAGTGCGACAATACCGCGCTGGCGCTGCTCGAGACGCACAATCTGTAGCGCCATACCTCGCAATGGACCCAGAGGTATAAAAGTTGCAAACAACATCTCCTGATTGGTTTCACCACTATCAAGAAATGTTTGAGAGGTCACTGCGTACTCCGAAGACATCTTTGCTGCTTCATCCCCGACGCCAATCTCCTTGATGTTGCTGGTGATTAACAGACGCTGTTCACTTGAATCCAGCAGGGCAGTAACGACCCCCTTGCGCGAGAGTCCCGGCTGGGCAGCCTGCAGGAACGCTTCGTCAACCGGCACCACCAGCATCAGTGTTCCCATGACATTGTAGGCTGCATCTTCAGCAACTGTTGACACCAGCAGCCACGGCTTGTCGTCAATGATGGTGAGATAGGCCCGGGTTTGTTGTGTGGCAAGGTAATCATTGATGCGGAGCGTCAGGCCATCGGGCAGTGGTAGCTCTCCTGTCTGGTAAAGCTCCCTCACGACTCCCATACGATCAATCAGCAGGATATGGCTCGGCGAGATCAGCTGTTTCCAGCGGGATGGCAGCGGCAGCCACGGCGGCTGTTTCTCCTCATAGACGACTATCGACTCCCGGTCGTCAGAAAACCAGTAGAGCGGGTCAAGGTAGTTTGCCAGGCGGCGGTGGCTTGCAAGAAGTTGCGCTGACGATTTATAACCCTGGATGGAGTTATGAAAGTAGATCAGTGACTCATGGGAACGCTGTTCAAGGTTTTCCTGGAGTTGCTGCTGATAAATCTGGTTGACTTTGTCTTTCTGCAGTGTATCCAGTATCTCCCACAGCCCGAGTCCGGCGATCACCCCGACAATGGCGGCAAATAGTGATAAAGGAATGCGACGAATCAGCTTTCGCAGTATGGACAACGAGATGCTCCTGATGGATCAATTCAACGAATGGCTGTAAGGAATGAGGCATTTATTAAAATACCAATCTCGCTTGTCTTTTTGTCCGTCTTCTGCGTTCCAGCAAGAGTTACATAACGCTGCTATGCGCCCCTTGTTGCGCCTTGAAGAAGAACAACATTGCTGCGCGATATCGGTAAGTTATTTATGGACAACTCCTTAGCGCCTTTGCGAGAGTCATGATAATAAATTAATTCATTTGCAGAGATGCTGGCTATCCACGGATTATCAGGAGATTAAATCATACCCTACCTTCATAGAATAAAAAAAGCCCGCATTTGCGGGCTTTTGCATCAGTCGAAGCAGTTTTGTGTCAGCTGGCCAGTTTCAACGACTCTTTTTCACGTTTCTGTTGACCATCGATATCCAGTACATCTGAATTCTCAATCAATTCCTGCAGGGTAATTCCTTCAAGAAACTCATAAATCTGCTTGCTCAACGAATTCCACAGCGAGTGTGTCAAACAACGATGTCCACGCGAGCAGTTCTCCTGACCACGGCAGCGTGTAAGTTCAACCCATTCATCCACGGCACAGATAATATTGGCAATACTGATTTCGTCAGCATCACGGCCAAGAAAGTATCCACCACCGGGGCCGCGTACACCACGCACCAGCCCTTTGCTTCTCAGTGAGGCAAACAGTTGCTCAAGATAGGAGAGAGAGATACCCTGGTTTTCAGAGATATCAGCCAGCGTCACCGGTCCGTCAGATCCATGCAGCGCCAGGTCCAACATCGCAGTCACAGCGTAACGACCTTTGGTAGAAAGCCTCATAATTACACCTCAATTCTAATTTCTTACTAATTACAAGGGTTATTATGATAAAACCCAGTAAATTAGTCAAGTATTATATTGGGGCGGTTATTCAAGGCAGGAATTATTCACTGAAATGATATTTTTTACTCAGGCAGTAATCCAGCCAGCGCCCCGCAAAGAGATTTGCCTTCCATTTTTGTTGAAGTCCCGGTGACTGGTATAAACCTTCTATGGGTAGACATTGCTGCCGCTTGATTTCAATGACCTCTACCTGTCCTGTATCCAGATAGAGTCGCAGCCGCATCTCGGGGTCAAGAAGCTGGCTTTCATCGCCCGTTGCTTCAAACAGGTAATTGAGCCGCACCTCCCGCGTAAATGGACCGCTATGGTCAACTTGTAACAGCAGTTGAGGGTCGCCTGTAATGCGTGAACTATACTCCCCACGCATCGAGAGCAACTGCGGCGCCAGGCGCATCAGCAGCCGATAGTTCTCATCACACAACGCTCCCAGCATGCCTGCCGAGGGTTTTAGCCGCGACAGGAACTGCCACTTACCTTGTCGAAATAGAGTCTTCATTGGCTTCAATTATACCCAAACAACACCACAAATAAATGCTCATCTCTTTGCTATAATGCCTTGTTTCCCATGCACGAATCAGAAGTGACCATGAGCAAGGCGCTGTGCCAATCCGAACTTCCGCAACTTGAGCTGCTGACACGCGGCAAGGTGCGGGACATCTATGCCGTGGATGATGAGCATCTGCTGATCGTCACCAGTGATCGGCTCTCGGCCTTTGACGTTGTGATGCCCCAGGCAATCCCGGGCAAAGGTGAAGTGCTGACGCGGGTTGCCAATTTCTGGTTTGAACGCACCGGCAACATCCTTCCCAATCATCTCAGTAACATGCCACTGTCTCAAGTCATCCCTGATCAGGTGCAGCGTCAAACACTGGGTGATCGCGCCATCGTTGTCAAAAAACTCAAGCCACTTCCCCTCGAGGCCATAGTACGGGGCTATCTGATTGGCTCCGGCTGGAAAGATTACCAGCACAGTGGTAGTGTTTGCGGCATCGATCTGCCCGCCGGGCTTCAGTTAGCAGACAAGCTGCCGCAGGCAATCTACACGCCATCAACAAAAGCCGCTGCAGGTGCACATGATGAAAACATCAGTTACGCCAAAAGCGTTGATCTGCTCGGCGAGCAACTTGCCGCCAAGGTCCGTGACCTGAGTCTGAAGATCTATACCGAGGCGGCAGAGTACGCGCTGCAGCGCGGCATTATCATCGCCGACACCAAGTTCGAATTCGGCCTGGATGATGACGGCGAACTGCATCTGATCGACGAGGTACTGACGCCGGACTCTTCCCGCTTCTGGCCTGCTGATCAGTACCAGCCAGGAATCAGCCCGCCCAGCTTCGACAAGCAGTATGTGCGCGACTATCTGGAAACGCTTGATTGGGACAAAAAAGAGCCGGGGCCGCAACTGCCACAGGATGTGATCGAGCAGACAGCGGCAAAATATGCGCAGGCCGAACGTCAACTGACGAAGTAAGGGCTGATGACTGAGAACTAACGAACTCGCAATCATTGAATGGCCAACATCTTTACAAATGAGTCAAATTTCAATAATGATTCCCGCAAAGACGCTAAGCTCGCCAAGAAAAACCTTTGCGGTCTTGGCGTCTTCGCCTACACGGATGTAGGTGAGGGGCGTGAGCAGGACGCGGAAGCTTGGCGAGAGAAAATGATCTCTTTCATGCCTCGTCAGTCTGAGATTTGGTCTCGCTAAATATAATGCCAAAGAAAAAACTCCCTCGTGTAGCCATCTATACCAGGCGAAACTGCCCCAACTGCCGGCAGGCGAAAACCGTCATGAAACAGTGGGGCATCCCTTTTCAGGAACTGGATATCGAAAAAAACCAGCGCGCCGCCAAAGAGTTTTCACGTCTGCGCATGCGCGCTGTGCCATTGATAAAAATTGGTGAAAGAGTGCTGCAGGGTTATGACGTCAGGCGTTTGAAAACCCTGCTGTCAGATTCCGGTTTTCAGCTGCGACGGAATTGAAGCCTGCTGCCGTTCCAGGCTCAGATGCTGCGTCCGCATCACCGCATCAAGATCATCCACGCCCTGCTCAAACAGATCATTGATCACGATGTAGTCATATTCATCATAATGTGACATCTCGCTCATGGCATCTGCCATACGCCGCCCGATGATTTCATCGCTATCCTGGCCGCGTGACGACAAGCGCTCACGCAGCGCCTCGATCGAAGGCGGAACTACAAAGATCGAAACCGCATCGGCAAAACGCTCCCGCACCTGGCGTGCGCCCTGCCAGTCAATCTCGAGAATCACATCCCTTCCCGTCTCCAGTTGCTGCCTGACAGATTCCTCAGCAGTCCCGTAGAAGTTATCAAAAACCTGTGCCGATTCAAGGAATGCCTGCTCGCGCTCCATCCTCTGAAACTCATCGATCTGGACAAAATGGTAGTGCTCGCCATTGACCTCGCCCGGTCGTGGCTGGCGGGTGGTGTGAGAAACGCTCAACACCCTCTTTTGCACAGACCGTTGGATCTCTCCCTGCTGTCTCTCAAGAAGTGCCTTGAGCAGAGATGTTTTTCCGGCGCCGGAGGGCGCGGAAACAATAAAGAGTATGCCGCTGTTCATTCGATGTTTTGCACCTGTATAATTTTTACCTACATTTTACCATTCATGAACTCATCATGAAAAAAACAAAGCCACTCCCCATTACCATGTTCCAAATACCAATATGAACAGGGCCAGGAAAATATTAGGCAGAAGCCTGCTTCTGGATCTGGAAACGACTCCTGATGGAAAGATTCTGAAGGTTGGCGCCATTTGCGGGGCAGAGCAACGCTTTCTCAAAGGAGGGTTTGGCAAGAGTGATGTGGTTCGGGCTCTGGATGATCTTGCCTGCAGCGCCGATTACGTGCTTGGTCATAACATTCTCGACCATGACCTCCCTCTCCTCAATAAAAGCTTTCCCGAGCTTCATCTGCACAGCCTTCCGGTCATTGACACCCTTTTTCTCTCCCCGCTCGCCTTCCCTGAAAATCCTTACCATCATCTGCTAAAGGACTACCGCCTGCTCAGCACCGCTTTGAATGATCCCGTTTGCGATGCCCGCAACGCGGGAGTGCTGTTTCAGGACCAGTGCGATGTTCTTGAAGAGTTGAAGCTCAGTGACAAGGGATTGGTTCAATTCTATGCATGGGCATTTTCCGCAACCATGCCTGCACTCTTCCATGCATTGAAAATTGAACCCTTCACACAGCAGGAGGCAAAAAGCTATTTTGCTTCCCTGGTCACCACTGTTGGCTGCCACAGCGCCGCGCAATCTCTGGCTGCCGAAATTGAGAAGCTTGAATCAAGGAAGTCGGCAGCCTATGCATTGGCATGGCTGCAGGTGGCTGGATCGAATTCGATACTCCCACCCTGGGTTCGGCATCGTTTTCCCGAGGTGACGAAAATCATTCGCCGCTTGCGCGACAAGGGCTGCAGTGATCCCGCCTGTAGCTATTGCCAGGTCAATCACAATCCACACAAGCAACTTGAGCGATTCTTCGGCTTTGACGACTTCCGCCGGGAGCCGCGCACTGCAGATGGAGGCAGCCTCCAGGAAGCCATCATCCACAGCGGCATGAATGACAAGCCGCTGCTGGCGATCCTACCGACTGGCGGCGGGAAATCGCTGTGCTTTCAACTGCCCGCACTGGTGCGCAACCAGCGCCTGGGTGTTCTCTCCATTGTCATTTCACCGTTGCAGGCATTGATGAAAGACCAGGTTGACAATCTCAACCGGCTCACACAATCCACTTTTGCAGCCGCTCTCTACGGGATGCTGACACCGCCTGAGCGCGGCAATGTGCTTGAGCGGATTCGTCTTGGTGATGTCGCCATCCTGTATGTCTCCCCGGAGCAGCTGCGCAATGCCTCTTTCAGGAGGGTGATCAAGCAGCGTGAAATCGGCTGCTGGATATTCGACGAGGCGCATTGCCTCTCCCGCTGGGGACATTCGTTCCGGCCGGACTATTTGTATGTGTCACGCTTTATGCGCGAAATGGCATCGCAGCAGGGAGTTGCTCCTCCATCCGTCGCCTGTTTCACTGCAACCGCCAAACGCGATGTTATCGAGGAGATCCAGCAGCATTTCCTCAAGGAGTTGTCGCAGCAGCTCATGCTTTTCGATGGCGGAGCGGAGCGAACAAATCTCGACTTCGAGGTGCAGGTTGTCAATTCAGCCGATAAAAGGGATCGTGTCAAACAGCTGCTGATGGAGCGTCTGCCCAATCCGGAGGATGGCGCATCGGTGGTCTACTGCGCCACCCGCAACGCAGCTGAGGAGATGGCGAAGTGGCTGCAACGCTTCGACTTGTCAGCCGAAGCCTTTCACGCAGGCGTGGATGCCCCTGAAAAACGGCGTATCCAGGAGCAGTTCATCGCCGGAAACATCCAGCATATTTGTGCGACGAACGCCTTCGGCATGGGTATCGACAAGGACAATGTTCGCCTGGTGATTCATGCCGACATCCCCGGATCACTGGAGAATTATCTACAGGAGGCTGGACGCGCCGGGCGCGACAGGAGCCTCGCCCTGTGCGTGCTGCTTTATGACAAGCAGGATATTGAAACCCAGTTCTCTCTGAGCGCCTTTTCACGTCTGAGCCGCCATGACATCGCTCAAATCCTCAGGGGGCTGCGCCGCGCCAAACGCGATGACAAGAACACCGTTGTCATCACCGCCGGCGAAATTCTTCGCGATGAAGAGGTCGACACCGGATTCAATTCGACAGATCCGATGGCCGCCACCAGGGTCAACACCGCGGTTTCGATGCTGGAGCGTGGCGATTTTGTGCGCCGCGATCAAAACAAAACCAACGTCCTGCAGGTACAACCCCTGGTGCGCTCCATGGAGGAGGCCATCGAGAAGATCGATAAACTGGATCTTTCGCGGCGGGTCAGGGGACAATGGCTGGAGATACTAGGCGCTATCTTCAACAGCAATCCCGACGAGGGGCTCAGCGCTGATAAGCTGGCAGAGCTGCCGTCGATGAATGTCAGGGAGGAACACTCCCCATACCGCACGCTGCAGCACGACACCCTGCCGGTGATGCGTGTGCTTGGCGACATGGTCAATGCAAGGATCGTTGAAAAAGACACCCTGTTGAGCGCCTATGTCAAAGTCCGCTGCACCAATTCCTCCATCAAGGTGCTGACTGATGTGTGTGCGTTGGAAAATGCCATGATCGCCATCATGCGTGAGGAGGAGCCGGATGCCGAAGGCTGGATGATCCTGACGCTTCGACGTTTGAACCAACGTCTCCTCGATGACGGATTTTCCACGGCTCCCGAATCCCTGAAGAGCCTGCTCAACAGTCTGTCGCTGGATGGGCAGGGGCTTGCCGGCAACAGGGGCAGCATCGACTTAAAATACCGGGACAAGAATCATCTCCGCGTCAAGTTGCAGCGTGAATGGGACGATTTACAGAAGACGGCTGAAAAACGACAGGCCGTGGCAAAAATCGTTTTGGATACGATTGCCCGTAAAATCCCATCGGCATCAAGCGGTGAGCAGCTGGTGAAATTCAGCGAAAGCGAGCTGCTGGAGGCGTTGCACGCCGACATGTTCATCGCGGCGCAAATCAGGGATTTCAGTGCGGTCATCGAACGCGCCCTGCTGTTTCTGCATGAACAAAAGGTGATCATCCTGCAGCAGGGACTGGCGATATTCCGCTCGGCGATGACCATTACCATTCTGCCTGATGCCAAGGGAAGGCGTTTCACCAATGGCGACTACTCATCGCTCAAAGAGCACTACCTGGAACGCAACTTCCAGATTCATGTGATGAACAGATATGCAGACCTTGGCCTGCAGAAAATCAAGAGTGCACTGACATTGGTTGCCGCCTATTTCACCATGAGCAAAACCGAATTCGTGAAGATGTTCTTCGCCGGTGAGCAGGATATGCTGGATCGCGCCACCAGCGCGGAGTCCTACCAGGAGATCGTCGAGCAACTGAACAACGGAGTTCAGATTGCCGTTGTGTCGGCCAGGCCGCACTCCAACATGCTGGTGCTGGCCGGACCCGGCTCCGGAAAAACACGGGTGATCGCGCACCGCTGCGCATTCCTGCTGCGCGTCGAGCGTGTGCGCGCCAGTGAAATTCTAGTCGTCTGCTTCAACCGCGCCGCCGCTGTCAGCCTGCGCCAGCGTATACGCGATCTGGCCGGTAAAGATGCAGCGAGGGTTAACGTACAAACCTACCATGGCCTGGCCATGCGGCTCATCGGAGCGTCGTTTTCCACCCACCTGGATGACAAAGGCGAGATGCTCGATCTGGAGAGCATGATTCCAACCGCAACCCGAATGCTCAGGGGGGAGTGCGACATTCCCGGAGTCGAGCGCGATGAGATGCGCGAACGCCTGCTTGCCGGATACCGTCACATCCTCATCGACGAGTATCAGGATATCGACCAACCCCAGTACGACATGATTTCGGCCATTGCCGGGCGCGCGCTGGATTCAAAAAACGCGGACGCCAAACTCTCGATCCTGGCCGTCGGCGACGACGACCAGAACGTCTACAGCTTTCGCGGCGCCAATATCCGCTTCATCCGCCAATTCGAACAGGACTACAACGCCAGCACGCATTACCTGGTGGAAAACTACCGCTCCACAGAGAGTATCATCAATGCCGCCAACCAGTTGATCGAGCTCAACAGCGACCGCATGAAGACGGGGCATCCTATCCGCATCAACGCCTCGCGCCACTGCGAACCTGCCGGAGACCCGGTGAGGATAGTGGCTTGTTTCGAGCCGTTGCAGCAAGCGCGCCTGGTTCTCGATGACATCAAAGCCTGTCAAAAAACAGGCGGGAGCATCGCCGTTTTTTCACGCACCAACAGTGAGCTCCATGCCATCCGCGCCGCTCTGGAAACTGTGATGATCCCCACTTTCATGGCTTCGCAAGGCAGAGGCAACACTCCGTTGCAGCGTATGCGCGAGATCAATGCACTGATTGAGTTCATCAGGCAGCTTCCACAAACCACGCTAACGGCAACCCGCCTGCAAAAAGAGTTCCGCGGCCTGGCGTGTTACGCAGAGGGGAATCCCTGGTGCAGCTTGATGGATGGAATCCTGCATGAATGGGAAGATGAAACCAGCAACAATGACAGCACACCAGCCGAAGCCATCGACTATCTCTATGAAGCCCTGCATGACCGTCAAAGGGAGCGCTTTTGCGATGACGAAATCTATCTGTCAACGGTTCACGCCGCCAAGGGACTGGAATTCGACCACGTCATCATGCTTGGCGACTGGGGAAAACAGCGCGAAGCCATTCAGCAGGAAGAGGAACGGCGACTCTATTACGTCGGCATGACGCGCGCGCGTAAAACGCTGATGTTGTGCCAACTGGACCCTGTTGAAAATCCGCATACGCAGGCATTGTCAGGCAAGGCCGTCGTACACTCCAAAGCCAGGCTGCTCCAGGAACCTTCGAATCAGGATTTGAGGCTACGCTACGCCATACTCGACCTCTCCAGCATCTGGATCAGTTATGCTGCATCAGCGCCCAATGCCAGGTTTGTTCAACAGGAGATTGCCAAACTCACGCAGGGCTCCAGAGTGCACCTGCAGAGATGTGAAAATAGCAATCGGGTTTTCATCACTGACAAAGGCGGTCACAAGATTGGCGCACTATCCAATGCGGCAAGCATGGAGTGGCAAGAGAGACTCCCGTTGATCAAGGAGGTGCGTGTTCACGCAATCATCAACTGGAGAAGAGACTTCCTCGATCACACTGCCGAAGATGATTACCCCGAGGCGTGGGAAATTCCTCTGTTGGAAGTGGTTTTCACAGAATAGTATTTGTCCCGCCCGGCTTCCGAATAGTGACCCATCAATTCTAAATGTAGAGAGATACTCACCACGAAGGACACGAAGAGCACGAAGAGCACGAAGGTATTTTTGTAACCAGTTGACTCTTCGTGGTCTTCGTCTGCTTCGAGGTAAAAGTCTTTTAAGATATAGACACTTTATTGGTACATTGAGAATTGCTACTCCCTGTCAGATCACCTTTGAGAAGCGCTGCTCGCCATGCGGGTTCAGGTAGGCATCGAAGAGCATACAGATATTGCGGATCAGAAAACGCCCTTTGGGTTCTACGTTGATGCCCTGGTCGCTGACGACAAGAAGCCCATCTGACTGCATCTGCTGCAGGCGTTCGAGTTCCTGTGCAAAATAATCTTTGAAATCGATCTCCCAGCGGCTTGAAATCGATGAGAAATCGAGTCGGAAATGACAAATCAGGCGCGTGATCACATCACGCCGGATGAGGTCGTCGCGGTTCAGCTTCAGCCCGCGGTGCAGTGGAAGATGACCGCTGTCAATCGCACTGTAATAGTCGTCCAGGGTGCGAAGATTTTGCGAGTAGCTGTCGCCAACCATACCGATAGATGTGATTCCGATGCCGATCAGGTCGCAGTGACTGTGGGTAGAGTAGCCCTGAAAATTGCGGTAGAGTGTACCCTCGCGCTGCGCCACCGCCAGTTCATCGTCCGGCCTGGCAAAGTGATCCATGCCGATAAAGACATAACCGGCCTGTTCCAGTGTCTCCGCAGTCATCTGCAGAATATCCAGCTTCTCAGAGGCGCCGGGCAACTCTGCAACATCAATACGGCGCTGTGGTTTGAACAGCTCGGGCAGATGGGCGTAGTTGAAGATGGAGAGACGATCAGGCTGGGCGTCGAGAATGGTATCCAGGGTAGTTCGAAACCCCTCCAGCGTCTGCAACGGCAACCCGTAGATCAGGTCAACACTGACCGAGCGAAATCCCTCCGCACGTGCCGCATTGAGCACATTCTCCGTAATCTCCCGCGACTGCAGGCGATTGACCGCCTTCTGCACCCTGGGATCATAATCCTGCACACCGAGACTCATACGGTTGAAACCAATCTCCCGCAGCAGCTTCACGGTATCGGCATCGGCCTCGCGCGGGTCGATTTCAATTGAATATTCACCGCTGTCATCATCCAGAAGCTGAAACGCCTTTGCGGTCGTCTGCATCAACTCACGCATCTCATCACCGCTGAGAAAAGTCGGCGTGCCACCACCCCAGTGCAGCTGCTCGACCTTGCGGCTGTTGTCAAACAGCTCTCCCTGCATGACCAGCTCCTTTTTCACCCGCAGCAGATACTCCGCCGCCTTGCTGCGATCCTTGGTGGCGATTTTATTGCAGGCGCAATAGAAGCAGACGGTGTCACAGAAGGGGATGTGAAAATAGAGCGACAGCGGATTGCTGCTGCTGTTGGATCCCCTGGCCACCTCCCTGTATTCGGCTTCGCCAAAGGCTTCATCGAATTTAACTGCTGTCGGGTAGGAGGTATAGCGCGGGCCGCTGTGGTCGTACTTTTTGATCAGATCGAGGTCAAACACCAACCGCTGTTGTGAAACATCATTCATCTTCGTCAACCTCCAGGCCTTTTCGATGCGTCTCATTGATCTGTTTTAGCAACAGATGAAACGGAATGGTGTCTCCAAACTTATGCGCCACTTCCATGTAGGGAAGATCCTCCCTGCCAAATTGATAAACGCCATCACACATATCCTGGTAGAGCTTGTCGATACTGCGCTCCAGCGGCTCCAGAAAGATGGGGAAACGCGGCATCTCTTCAGCCTCGAACATGACGCACTCCCTCAGATCCTGCACCTCAAAGCGCGCATTTTTCACCCACTCGATATACTCTTCAACGCTTCTTGCACGATGTAATACCATTGTAACCTCTCAAAAAATCCGACCCGGGTCAGCTTACTGTCATTGCGAACAGGCCCCGCCGACACGGCAATCCAGAAGCTGCTCTGTAGTCAGCAGAAACACACCATCACCACCCTTGTCGAACTCCAGCCACAAAAAGGGAATATGCGGAAACCGCGCCATCAGCAAATCCGCTGACGCCCCAACCTCAACTATGATGATACCACCTGGCGCAAGGAAAGGAGCAGCCTCATGCAGTATACGCGCTACCACATCCATACCGTCGTCACCCGCCTGCAGGCCGATCTCCGGCTCATGCTGATACTCTGGCGGAAGCCCCCGGTACTCGTCACTGCTGACATAGGGTGGATTGCTGACAATCAGGTCATACTGACGCAACGGCAGCTGCTCAAACAGATCCGAGGTGATCACAGTAACCCGCTCATGCAGGTGATGCTTATCAACATTGGCTCGTGCAATTTTCAGCGCCGCCTCCGAGATATCGACTGCATCCACCTGCGCCTGTGGAAACGCATAGGCGCAGGCGATCGCAATACAGCCGCTGCCGCTGCAGAGGTCAAGGACTGCATTCACCCCCGAAGCCTCCAGCCATGGAGAGAACTGCTCTTCGATCAACTCGGCAATGGGTGATCTCGGCACCAGCACATCACTGCTGACATCAAATTCGAGACCGGCAAACCACGCTTTTCCGGTCAGGTAAGCCGCAGGAACACGCTCCCTGATGCGCTGTTGAAACAGCTCCAGTACCTGCATTCTTTCATCACTGGTGAGATGCGCATCCAGATAACTTTGCGGCAGGCTGTGGTCAAGATGAAGCGCGTGCAGCACAAGCTGCAATGCCTCATCCAGGGCATTATCCGTACCATGACCAAAAAACAGCTCAGCCTCGTTGAACATGCTGGCGCCCCGGCGCACCAGATCACGCAGGGTAGTGAGGTTTTCGTCACCTTGAATCATTATCCGTTTCTCCAAAATCCAGCTGCAACTGCATCTTCCTGAGCTCCAGTTCAGCTTTACCAGCGCGCTTTTCAGCAGCTCTGGTGGCTTTTTCCGCCTTCGCCACCTTCTGCTGCAACATCTGCATCCTCTCTTCCGCGGCTATGGAGACTTTTGCTGCAGCTGCCCAATCCAGTTCCACACCCAGACTGGCTGCATCCTCACTGATGACACTGCGAAGCTCCGCATGGCGCTGATAAAAGCCATTTTCAAGCAAAATGTGATGTTGCCGTTGAAATCCCTGCCGATCCTGCCGCATACGAAAAAAATGCATCAACTGCAGCACATGTCGCGAAGCATCGGGACAATCACTGACCAGCCTGGTTAGCAGCACCTCGACACCATCATAGTCGAGATAATCATCAGGCAGGTCGTATCGCTGCGGCATACGCTGATCACCCTGCGCTGACTGCAGAACATTGCTCTCCTCCCTGTTTACCGCCTTGCTGCTGGTCGAGAGTGGCTGGCGGCCTCTGCTTGCGCCCGGGCGGAACAATAACCATAGCAGAGAGATCAGCAACAGTGCGGCTCCCGGCACAATCCAGGCGGTGTTGACGACAATCGATGAGCCTGCATCATAAGGATCTTTCTGCGGCGCGGTGATTGCAGCCTGCGTCATGCCGTCCTGCGACGGCGCAACCTGATGCTGTAGATCTTCCACCTGTGGTAGTGCCGCACCATCATTGAAACCGGCCAGGGGGGAAGCCGCGGCAACAATATCAAGCTGCAGCAGCAACAGCGCCAGCCCATCAGGATCTTCGCGCAGAATCTCCTGTGTAGAGGGGACATTCAGCGGCTGGGAAAATGTGACATGCTGCAGGTCTCCATCTCCAAACACAGCCGGATTCAAGATCACCATTGCCGCAACGACCTGATCCAGAGTCGCCCCCGCAGGACGCATAAGCATCGCGGCCTGCTTCACTGCATCACTCACCGGAACACTGATTGGAGCAATTTCAGCAGCAGGAGCCGGCTGACTCTTTCCATTTTCAGCGACAGGCTCAGGTTCTGAGGCCGCTTGTGATGACATAGAAGGTTGAGTCGCCGTGACACTCCCGGCATGCAGCGACTGCACGACCAACAGCAGTACTGCGGTCATTAACCGGCAACGCTTCCAGGAAACAGGCAAACCCGTCACAGCAATTCTAAATGTAGAGAGATATTCACCACGAAGGACACGAAGATATTTTTGTATCCAATTGATTCTTCGTGATCTTCGTGTGCTTCGTGTGCTTCGTGGTAAAAGTCTTTTTAAATGTCGACATTCTCTTGGCGCATTGAGTGGCGCATTGAGAATTGCTAGGATAATTCAAGCGTCACCCGTGCAAAACGCCGCTTTCCCACCTGATAGACATGGGTTTCACCCGCCATGCACTGCAGGGTGCGGTCGCTGATACGCTCTCCATCAATTTTTACGGCATTCTGCTTGATCATACGCATCGCTTCACTACTGCTCTGCACCAGGCCGGCATCGCGCAGCAGACTGGCGATTCCCAGACTCTCATCACTGAGCATGAGCGTTTTTTCTGGCATCTCATCCGGCATGGCGCCCTTTTGAAAACGGGCGATGAAATTCTCCCGCGCCTGTGTGGCAGCATCCTCATTATGAAAACGCGCAATGATCTCCTGCGCCAGCAGAAACTTGATGTCACGGGGATTGGCTCCCTCTTCGACCTGTTGCTGCAATGCATGGATCTCATCCATGGCGCGAAAACTCAGCAGCTCGAAATAACGCCACATCAAGGTATCGGAGATAGACATGATCTTGCCAAACATCTCATCCGGCGTATCGGTGATGCCGATATAGTTGCCCAGCGACTTGGACATTTTCTGTACACCATCGAGTCCCTCGAGAATCGGCATGGTGATCACCACCTGCGGCTCCTGTCCACGCTGCTCCTGCAGCTGCCTGCCAACCAGCAGGTTGAATTTCTGATCGGTTCCACCGAGTTCGACATCCGCCTCCAGTACAACCGAGTCATAGCCCTGGATCAGCGGGTAGAGGAATTCATGGACGGAGATAGGCTGGCCGTTCTTATAGCGCTTGTGGAAATCATCGCGTTCCAGCATGCGCGCCACTGTATGGCTTGCCGCCAGCTGCACCAGCTCAGCCGCTCCCATCTCGCCCATCCATTCGGAGTTGAAAACCACGCGCGTTTTCTCTTCATCCAGGATCTTGAAGATCTGCTCTTTATAACTGATGGCATTTTCCACCACCTGCTCGCGTGTCAACGGTTGACGGGTGGCGCTCTTGCCGGTGGGATCGCCGATCATG